>JBIJDL010000670.1:0-3168 GCA_044344195.1 Candidatus Hydrogenedentales bacterium | reverse complement strand
TTTGCGGGGGTGAACCGCATCCGCATCCGCCACATGGCGGACGAAGAAAAGAACCGCCGTGCACAGTGTCTGAACGCCTATCTGAAGCGCCCCGCGCGGATGATGGCCCTCGTGCTTGTCGGCACCTACCTGGCCCTTGTTGCGGGCACCATGGCCCTCACCATCGAGGTGGGCCCGCTCTGGAGCATGGCCATCGCCACGCCCCTCTTCCTAATGTTCGGCGAGGTGGCTCCGAAGAGTATCTTCCGCATTCATCCCACCCGGCTTGCCCTGCAACTGCTCCCGGTGATGCGTTTCTTTGATGTCGTGCTGGCGCCGGTGGTCCTGCCCTTCACCTGGTTTTCCGGGCGGCTCTCCCGCCTGGCCGAGGGCCTTCGCGAGGGCGAGGCCGTGATCATGAGCACCGCCGAAGACATGCGCGTGTTCGTGGACGAAGGCGCGGATCGCGGCGCGATCATGGAAGAAGAAAAGGAAATGATCCACTCCGTCATGGACCTCCAGTCGCGCCAGGTCCGGGAGATCATGGTGCCCCGGATCAACATCGTCGCCCTTCCCGAGACCGCCGGCCGGGCCGAACTCATCGAAAAACTGGTCGAAAGCGGCTACACGCGCCTGCCCATCTACCGGGACTCCATCGACAATGTCGTCGGTGTCATCAATGCCTTCGATGTTCTTCGGGCCAAGCATCACGACGACGACCGCATCGCGGACTTTGTGCGCGAAGTGCTCCATGTGCCAGATTCCATGAAACTGGATGACCTGCTGGAGAAGATGCGCGAGACCGGCCAGCCCATTGCGGTGGTGACCGACGAGTATGGCGGCACGGACGGACTGATCACGCAGGAAGACGTGCTGGAAGAGATTTTCGGCGAATTTCACGACGAGTACGACAAGACCGAGACGCGCATTCGCGAGATCAGCCCCGGCGCTTTTGTGATCGATGCCCAGTTGGAACTCGCGGTGGCCGCGGAAAAGATGGGCACCGAGATCAGCGACACCGAAGTGGAAACCGTGGGCGGCTGGGTGACCCACACGGTCGGCCGAATCCCCCTCATCGGGGAGGTCATCAACCATCCCCCATTCCGCATCACCATCCTGGAAGGCAAGGCCAACCGGATCACCCGCGTGCGCGTGGATATTAAGCACGACAGCGGCAGCGACGCGTAGCGCACGGCTTTTCCCGGCGTCCTCCCCTTGGCCGGGGTGAGCGCGCCTATGTATAATCGCCGAAGAAGCCCCCGCCGACAGACGTTTCGGGGCAGCTTCAGAAAATTGCGGCGCGGGCAGCACCGCAGACGCAGCAGGAATCACACCACGTCATGAAAAAAGAACCAGAATTCAGCAGTCTGTCCAGCTTTACACGGGCCTACGTGCGCCAGATGCAGCGCTATGTCACCACCGGCATCATGGTGTGGGTACCCCTCTTCATCACCATCTGGGTTTCCTGGATCTTCGTATCCAAGATTACCCAGGCCATCAAATTCTCCATGGGCCACGTCGAAAGCTACGTCAATCGACTGGGTGCCCGCGTTCCGTCCCTGGGCTTTCTGGAACATTTTCGCCTGGATTCGCCCATTGCCTCCATGGGGGTGGGCATCCTCCTGGCCGTCCTTCTTTTCCTCTGCACCGGCTTCCTGACCCGCTACCTGATCGGTCGGAAAATTATCGCCATCGGCGAAACCATCGTCGGGAAAATCCCGCTGATCAGCCGCGTCTATCTGGCCGTCCAACAGATCCGCGACGTGCTCGTGAACCGCGAGGGCACTGTGTTTCAGCAGGTGGTCCTCATCGAGTATCCCCGGCCTGACCACTACCATGTGGGTTTTGTCACCTCGAACGAGCAGGGTCCGGTGCAGATTGCCTCGGGCGGGAAAAGACTCTGCGCAGTGTTTGTTCCCACGGTGCCCAGTCCCACGAACGGCTTCCTCGTCTACCTGGCGCCGGAAAAGCTCATGCCCATCGACATGAGCTCCGAAGACGCCATGAAACTCGTGGTGTCTTGCGGGGCCTACATGCCGGGCATGCCCAGCGCCGTGGATGTGATTGCCGCACCGGACGCCTGATCGCGGGCGCCAGTGTATGCGGCCTTGGCGGTGCCCGTTGCCGCCATGTATACTCCCGATGCCTGCACCGGGATTCGCCCCGAAGTGATGCAGGCCGTAAATCACATCGCCCCGCAGGTGCCGCTCAGACCTGCCGGAAGGGCCCCGATCTCCATGCGACGGTTGTCAGAACAAAGCAGCTTCGCCAGCTTCATGCGGGCTTACTTCCGCCAGATGCAGCGCTATGTCACAACGGGCATCATGGTCTGGGTGCCCCTCTTCATCACCATCTGGGTCTCCTGGCTCTTCGTATCCAAGATTGCCCAGACCATCAAGTTCTCCATGGACCACGTGGAAACCTATGTGAACCAGCTCGGTGAGCGGATTCCCCGCCTGGGCTTCCTTGAGCACTTTCGCCTGGATTCGCCCGTCGCATCCCTGGGCACCGGCTTCCTCCTCGCCGTGCTGCTGTTTCTCTGTACCGGCTTCCTGACCCGTTACTTGATCGGCCGAAAAATCATCGCCCTCGGCGAATTGCTCGTCGGCAAGATCCCCCTCATCAGCCGTGTCTATCTCGCTGTGCAGCAGATCCGCGATGTCTTTGTGAATCGCAAGGGCGCGGTATTTCAGAAGGTCGTCCTGCTCGAGTATCCTCGAAAGGGCATCCTCGGCGTCGGATTTGTCACCTCCTCCGAGCAGGGGGCCATCCAGCACGCCGCTGGCCAGGAATACCTGGCGATATTCGTGCCCACCACGCCCAACCCCACCTCCGGCTTTCTGCTCTATTTGCGACCCGACGAAGCCATTGAGGTGGATATGAGCGTGGAAGACGCCATGAAGCTCATCGTCTCCGGAGGTGCCTATGTGCCGGACTGGAAGCGGCCCGAGCCGACCGGGCGCGGCGATGCTGAACCGAAGTAAACTTCGATTTTTCCCCCTGTGGAAAGTTCGCTCAAAAAGAGAAACCCCGGCGCATGGGAACTATGCGCCGGGGCTTGGCAAATTGGACAGGGAAGGAAGGTCTGTCCGTTTACAGAAAAGAGGAGAGGGTCTCCCCCGGGTAATGGGGAGGGAGGAGTGACCCGGGGGAGACCAACGCCGAATGTAGCGGATTTATTTTGGGAGA
>JBIJDL010000025.1:0-26436 GCA_044344195.1 Candidatus Hydrogenedentales bacterium | reverse complement strand
CAGGGCCTTTTCTTCCGCTTCGCGCGCGGCGATGGCTTCCTTAATCCGCGCGGCCTCGGTATCTGAGGCTTTCACGTCCACGGAGTGGAAGAGCGTCGGATTGTCGGAAAGGATGGCGACTTTGCCGGTCTTGTAGGTGTCATCCTCTGCGGCAAGCTCAATCCCCTTGATGGTGGCCCGAATGCGATTGCCATCGGCGAATACAACCACAGGAATGGTTTCGCCCGCTTCGCGCTTCAACGGGGCCTCCGCCAGGATCTGTTCGTCCAGTTGGTGCACCGCCACCTCGTGGTTCGCGCGCATGAGGATGGCCTTGTCGTCTTTCACGCCCGCGAAGTAGTAGCAGCGATCGTTCTGATAACGAAAAGCGACACCCGCGATTTTCTCCGTGGTCTGGGGCGTCATCGCCACAGCGACCGAGTAGTCGCCCCAGGCGATGTCGCCCGTCACGAGCATGGGGTGGCTCTGCTTGAACGAGTTTTTGTAAGTCTGGTGCATGGCGCGCTTGCCGCCCACCTCCACGATACGCCACGCGCGCTGGTTCGGGATGCTGGAGCGGAAGGTGGACACGGCCCAGTTGCCCTTCGCGGCGGCCTCGGGGAGGTAGTGGTATTCCAGGTGCGCGCCCACTTCGGAGGAAAAGGCGCCGGCGGGATAGGCGGTAAAGTCGTCATGAAGGAGGGAGGCAAGCTCCTCCGCATGGGCGGCAGAAATGAAGAGCATAGCCAGGGTGTATGCAATTAGTATCTTTTTCATGGGTTACTTTCTGCCTTGATGTGATTTTGCCTATAGTTCGCGGAGCCAAAGGAGGTTGGACATTCCTGTCCGACACAAAGCGGACGGTACGTCCTGTAGCGCCCTTGGATTCTACTCGGAAAGTTGGTCTGTGCTAGACGTGACATTGCTAGATTTGAACTCGATGCGCGCTACAAAAGCGTCGTGCCGCTTCGGCCTAAAGTGTGCCGTGTGTCGGACAGGAATGTCCAACCCCCTGTTGCTTCACTGCTCACCGTTCCACCAGTTCCACGCGGCGGTTCTGCTCGCGGCCAGTCTCGGAGGCATTGGTGAATATGGGGGAAAGGGGGCCGACGCCGTAGCCTTCCAGACGCCTTCCATCGACGCCATAGCTCGCGGTCAGGGTCTTCACCACGGCCTTCGCACGCTGCTCGGAGCGTGTAAGGGCCTCCTCCAGCGTGCCTGCGGAATCGGTATGGCCCACGATATAGAACTCGCGGTCGGGATGGGCTTTCAGGTAGGCCGCAATCTGTCCCAGCGCCGCCCCCGACTCCTCCCGAAGCGTTGCGGTGTCAGGCTCGAATAGAAGCCCGTCCAGCACGGCCCGTCCGTATTCCTTGATACTCCTGGCCATGGCCGCCGCATCAGTGACCTTGGGCCCCGCGTCGGCCGTGGCCGTTTCCAGGACGTCAACCAGCGTAGCGATCAGTTTATCACTGAATTGATAGACCGAAACGGCCACGTAGAGATCTCCCCCGGCACGCACTTTCTTTGCGATGATCGTGCCGCTGCCGCCGGAGGTGGTCGAGCTGCCGGTCATGTTGGCCACCGGGCCGCGGCCCTTCCACGGGTTGGCTGCGAAGAAGATCTCCTGCCAGTTGCGCGTGCCCACTTCGGGGCCGCGACTGCTCTTTTCATGCACGCCCGCAGCCAGGATGTCGAAGCCCCCTTCCACGAGCGCCTTGCGATAGCCGCGCCAGACTTCGGTGTGATTTCGCTCGCTGTTTTCCAGGGTGTAGTAGATTCGGGTGAGCCTCCCCTCCGCCTTGATCCATTCCCCGATCAGCCGGTAGCCCGTGGCGGGCCCGAGGGGAAACTTGTAAGCCCGGTGATCCTCCACCGTGTGCCACTGAATGGACGAGCCGGGATAGCGCGTGAGGGCGGGGTGGTCGTGGCCGCCTTCGACGTCCTGAGCATGAGCGGCGAAGGATAGAGCGAGGGCGAAGCAGGCGACGAGAACGATACGCATGTGCGGGCACCTCCGGTGGGGTTGACGAACATTGAAAGGTGTCGGAGGGGTACTCTAGCGTTACAGGGCGGGGTGCGTCAATGGCCTTACTGCGTCGGGATTCCTGAAGACATCGTTCCCCGCGTCATGCCGCGCTCAAAACGCCTCCTCCATTCTCGTCCGTCAGCAGCCTCACACTGGAAAGAATACCGTCTCGTCGAGTTCGAGGCAGGCGGCGGCGTAAGATTGTGCGGCTTGAATGTCTTCCAGCGTTAGTCCGGGACAGGAATCCAGCACATCATCGACAGGCCAACCGCTGCCAAGCAGTTCCAGAATATGGGCTACCGTGATTCGGGTGCCCTTGAGCACGGGCTTGCCACACATGACCGCCGGCTTCTGCTCGATGTGATCGCGCCAATGCACTACACGACGACCTCCTGTGTTCAGAATAGCAAGGACATCCCGAGAGCACAATGCAAAGGTCCGACAAGAGCGATTCCGGAAACGGCAGCGATGTGTTCATCTGCCACTACACAATCCATCCCGCGCAACTATTTGATTGGCCGACCTTTCTCGTCGACAGGAGTGACCCCCAGCGCTATCTCCACCAATTCCCTGTCACCGACTGTCATTTCGCTGACAATATAGCGTACTGATCGGGTTGCAATGGCAGCGTCGAATCGGGAAAGTGACGCCTGCTCAGCGGCCATTTGATCCAACGCATAGACCAGACGGTTCACCTTGTCACTAAAGATACGAGCCGAATCTTCGGATCGCAGCCGACCCTGCCACAGCAGTTCATAAACGAGTTCTCCGGCCGTAGCCTTACGGTTTTCCTCTGTGCCCTGGGACCACTGTTCCAACGTCGCATCCTGTAACGTGCCCCCGACCGCCCATGCGGGTACTTGATCTTTCGAGGTGTCGATGGGGGCCTTGCAGCCCAAGATAAGAGTTGTCAATGCCAATAGGCTGGCGACAGCCGTCCGAAACACCATCAGTAATCGTACTCCGAAGATTCGAATCGTTCGTTGACGTCGAAATAGACATTCACCATGGGCCAGCCCCAGCAAGCTCGAATGTGCATGATTCACCGTTGGCCATACTCGCCACGCAAGATCCCCTCGAACGATAAGTCTTCATCCAGCTCGGGCCAGTGAATGCCGAAGGGGGAAAGTTCCACGTTGTTCAGCGCATCAAGCGTGGCACGCTCTAATCTTGGGTTGCCTTTAATAGAAAATGTCAGCGACTGCCCGCTCTTGAAGTTTATTTCGAACCTACCACTAATGAATTTCGCGGATATCGCCTCGTCAACTAAAATGTTCATGCCACTTCTCCAATATCAACGCACGATGGGATCGAGCCAGGGACTCTGCATGGGTAAGTTCGCTCACCTTTAGCCCGTGCGAATCCCTTAACTCGACAGCCTCTTCTACATTGAAAACCGCTTCACCACCGCCGTATCGCACATGCACATGAATAGGCCGATGATCGTTACTGTAAAAGAAAAAAGTATAACCATCTTTCTCAAACACTCTCGGCATAAATGGTTTCCCGAACTAGCCACCCAGACTCGCGAGTTGGTCTTTACACCAGAATATCCCGCACCACATGCGCCGGTTCCACGCCCGTGAGTCTTGCATCGAGGCCCTGGAAGCGGTGGGTGAAGCGTTCGTGGTCGAATCCGAGCTGGTTCAGGATCGTGGCGTGGAGATCGCGCACGTGGACCTTGTTGCTGCCCACGTTGAAGCCCAGGCCGTCGCTCTCGCCGTAGACCGCGCCGGGCTTGAAGCCGCCGCCGGCCATCCACATGGTGAAGGCGTTCGGGTGGTGATCCCGACCGTCGTCGCCGTCGCCCTGGACCATGGGCGTGCGTCCGAATTCGCCACCCCAGACGACCATGGTGTCTTCCAGGAGTCCCCGGGCTTTCAAGTCTTTCACCAGCGCCGCGCAGGCCTGGTCCGTGTCTTTGCAATTCTTCTTCAGGCCGTTGCGCAAGTCGCCGTGCTGGTCCCACGCCTCGTGGAACAGTTGCACGAAGCGCACGCCCCGCTCGACCATGCGCCGGGCGAGGAGGCAGTTATTCGCGAAGGAGGGCTCGCCCGGTTTCGCGCCGTACATATCGAGGATGTGCTGGGGTTCGTTGGCCACGTCCATCAGTTCGGGCGCGCTCTTCTGCATGCGGAAGGCGAGCTCGTAGGAGTTGATGCGCGTGGCGATGTCGGGATCGCCCATGATGTCGAGGCGTCGACCGTTGAGCGCGTTGAGCGTGTTCAATGTGTCGCGCTGGGCCTGGTCATCCACGCCGGGCGGGTTCGACAGGTAGAGCACGGGATCGCCGCTGGTGCGGAAGAGGACGCCCTCGTGCACCGTGGGGAGGAAGCCGCTGCCCCAGTTTCCCGAGCCGCCGCTGGGGCCTTTCGAGCCGGAGCTGAAAACGATGAAGGCGGGCAGGTTCTGGTTCTCACTGCCGAGGCCGTAGCTCGCCCAGGCGCCCATACTCGGCCGACCGAACTGCTGGGAACCCGTGTTCATCAGGAGCTGCGCCGGCGCATGGTTGAAGGCATCCGTGGACATGCTCTTCACGATGGTGACGTCGTCCACGATGGTCTGGAAGTGGGGCATGAGTTCGGAGACCCACGCGCCCGCCTGGCCGTATTGCTGGAACGCGAAGCGCGGTCCGAGGAGCCGCGAATTGGGGTTGATGAAGGCCGCGCGGTAATTCTTCAGTAGCTCCGCTGGCGGCAGGGTACCGTCGAACTTCACGAGATCGGGCTTGTAGTCCATCAGCTCGAACTGGCTCGGCGCGCCGGCCATAAAAAGGAAGATGACGTTCTTCGCCCTGGCCGGGAAATGGGGCTTCTTCGCCGCGAGGGGACTCTCTGTGGCGGCGGACGCCGTGTCTGGCCCAAGGAGGCTGCCCAGCGCGGCCGCGCCGAGGCCCACGCCGCACTGTTGCAGAAACCAGCGGCGGGCCACATGGGGCCCGGCGGCGGGGAGGCTGTGATTGCAGTTTCTTGCCATGGGAAGGCCTTTCACTTGAACTTCGGTCTGTTGCCTTGAAGCAGTGGACAAGGTGGACGGAGTGGACCGCGAATCTTGTCCACTCGGTCCACGAAGTCCACTTAGTCCATCAGGTCCACAATCGACACTTCAATGATTCTACGCTAATTCTCTCACCGATGCATCCCCCCATCACTGCCGCACAATCGTCTCGTCCAGGTTCAGGATCACCCGCGCGGCCAAGGCCCACGCCGCGAGGTCGGGGCTGGCCCCTTCGCCGAGGATCGCCTTGGGGTCGAGTTCGCCCGCGCTCAGGCGGGCGCGCTGCTGGGCGAGGTAGGCCTCCAGCGCATCCAGTTCGTCCGCCTCCGGTGCGCGGGTGACGCAGCGGCGGAAGGCGAAGGCGAGGCGCTCGCGATCGGAGCCGCCGCCGTTGGCGAGGCAATACTCCGCAAGCTTCACCGCGGTCTCGAAGAAGAGGGGCTCATTCAACGTCGTCAAAGCTTGCAGCGGGCTGTTGCTCCGTTCGCGGGCGGTGCAGGGCGATTCGCCCGAGGGCGTGTCGAAAACCTGGAGCGCGGGGAAAGGCACGCTGCGGTAGCGGAAGGTGTACATCGCCCGGCGGTATTTGTCCGCGCCGGTGTCGTAGGCCCAGGTCTTCGGGCCATAGCTCGCGGGCGGCAGAAAGAGGAAGTCCGGCGCGGGTGGATACACGCTGGGCCCGCCCACGGACGGATTGAGCAGACCGCTCGCCGCCAGGGTGATGTCGCGCACGGTCTCGCCCTCCACGCGGAACCGCGAGCCCCGCGCCAGGAGGCGATTGTAGGGATCGCGCTCCAGCAGCGCGGGCGTGGCGATGGACTGCTGGCGGTAGGCCGCGGAGGACACGATGAGCCGGTGGAGATCTTTCATGCGCCAGCCACTCTCCACGAATTCGACCGCGAGCCAGTCGATTAGCTCCGGGTGGCTGGGCGGGTCGCCCTGCATGCCCAGATCGCCCGTGGTGGTGGCGAGGCCCTTGCCGAAATAGCGCTGCCACGCCCGGTTCACATAAGCCCGGGCGGTGGTGGACGCTTTCGGCGACACGAGCCAGCGGGCGAAGCCGAGGCGGTCCCGCGTATCCTGATCCCAGGCGTGGAGGAAGGCCGGTGTGGAGGGGGTAAGCTCCTCGGCGGGGCTGAGGAAGTCGCCGCGCTCCAGGCGGTGGGTAACGCGGTTCATCTCGCGCGGCTGGAGCACGAGCTGTGACGCCCCCTCCGGGTGGGCGAGCCACAGGCCCTCGATGCGGCTGTTCGCCCCGTGAAACTCGGGCACGCTCTCGCGCCAGTAGCTGAAGAGGGCGGCCTGCTGGGCTTCGGTGCGCGCTTCGCGGGGCGTGGCGAGGATGGCCTTGATCCCGGCGGGTATCGCACGGGTGGGCAGGGCCTCCGCATCGGTGACGCTGACCCGGAAGCGCCCCATGTTGTTCGTCTGCTTGTCGTTGTTGTTCCAGCCGCCGTGGCTCTGCTGGGGCATCAGGCCGAGGACCATGCCGGGCGTGACGGTCAGGGGCTCGGCGAGCTTAAAGATGGCCTCGCGCGCCTGGTTGCGCCGTCCCGGATCGATGTCGCAGGTCCATGCAGTCTCCGGTTTGCCGTCGATGGCCAAGTCAATCGGACCCGTGTAACGGACCAGTTTCTCTTTGTGGGGAAACTCCGGCCCGAGCACCCGCTGGGGCGGATTCAGATCCGCCAGCGCGGAGGCGATGGGCGAGAGGGTCCACTTGTCGAAATCCTTCGTCGGCAGGCCCTCGGCCGTGCTGCGGAAGCTTACCTCCGAAAGGGCGAAGCCGCCCGCGCGGTTGCGGCCGGGACCGCCCCGGGGCAGGTTGGGATCGTTCATGAACTCGATGCGCAGGGCCGTGATCTTCTGGAGGTTGGTCGTCCCGCTCATCTTGGGCGAGGTATTCGTGGGCGAGAAGCCCTGGCCCAGGTAAGAGCCGTCCTCCTGCGGGAGGAACTTCTGACCGCCGGTGGAGTTGTCGTCAAACGCGAGGGCCAGCGTTTCCCACGCGGGCTCCGGCTCTTTCTTCAGCTCCTCTTCCCACGCGGCCATGCGCTCCGGCCAATCGGTGTTCTCCGCCTTGATTTCCGCTTCGACTTCGCCGATCAACGATAGCAGCGTTTCGCGCTGGGCATTCTCCTTCTCGGAATATACGGGGATGTTCGCCTCGTGGGCGTCGTTGAGGAAAGCGAGCATCTGGTAATACTCGGTGTGGGTCAGCGGGTCGTATTTGTGCGTGTGGCACTGCGCGCAGGCCACCGTCAGCCCCAGCACGCCGCGCCCCACCAGGTCCATGCGGTTGAACAGGGCCTCCATGCGGAACTGCTCCGGATCGATGCCGCCCTCCTCGTTAATCATGCTGTTGCGCAGGAAGCCCGTGGCCACGCGCTGATCCTGCGTGGCACCCGGCAGACGATCCCCGGCGATCTGCTCCACCACAAACTCGTCGTAGGGCTTGTCCGCATTGATCGCGCGGATGACCCAATCGCGCCAGGCCCACACTTGCCGCCGCGCGTCTTTCTCGAAGCCGTCCGAATCGGCGTACTGCGCGGCGTCGAGCCAGTGCCGCGCCCAATGCTCGCCATAGTGGGGAGAGGCCAGCAGGCGCTCCACCAGCGCGTCATACCAGCCCTCGGAGGTATCGGCGCTCACGCGCTCCACCTCTTCCAGGCTCGGCGGCAATCCGGTGAGATCCAGGCTCAGGCGCCGCAGCAACGTGATGCGATCCGCCTCCGGCGACGGCGCGAGGCTCTCCCGATCCAGCCGCGCCAGCACAAAGGCGTCGATGGGATTGCGCACCCACGCGGGGTCGGACATGGCGGGGATTTCCGGACGCTGCGGCGTCTGAAAGGCCCAGTGCGCCGTGCGTTTCGCGCCTTGCGCAATCCACGCGCGGATCAGTTCGGTGTTCTCCGGCGAGAGCGGGTCATGCCCGTCCGCGGGCGGCATCCGCTCCTCCGGGTCCGCGCTCGTGATGCGCAGGAGGATTTCGCTCTCCTCGGGCTTGCCCGCCACGATGGCCTTGGAATCCGCCACCTCCACATCCAGGCGC
Source organism: Candidatus Hydrogenedentales bacterium (assembly GCA_044344195.1). Taxonomy (GTDB): domain Bacteria; phylum Hydrogenedentota; class Hydrogenedentia; order Hydrogenedentales; family JAEUWI01; genus JAEUWI01. Next base: position 18,379 of record JBIJDL010000025.1, on the reverse strand, counting down.
AACTCCCCCTTGCGCGACGCTTCGTCTGGCCCATGGCACTCGAAGCAGTTGTTGCTCAGGATAGGCCGGATCTGGCGGTCATACGAAACCCCCTCCAGCGCCGGGGCCGAGGCCAGCGGCGCGAGGACGGCAATAAACATGAAGGTACGGCAAGACACGGCGGTTAAACCCTTTCGTGCGTGTAGAGGCACTGCGCTGAAAGGTTAGTGTAGCGGAGAGGGGGGATGGGTGCAAATGGGGGGCGAATGTTCCAAAACGAGAATGTCGTGTCCCATAATGGGAATCTCCAGACGCGTTTCATGTGGTTTGCTCGGGTTAATCTGGAGTTTTATATTATTGGCTAAAGTGGCAGTGCACTATGACGATATACAAAAAAATGCTTGACATGAGCGAAGATTTGAGCCAGTGTTAAGTAGAGGTTTCAACTAACCAACAGGAGGCTAGGTGGCATGAGAATCTCAAATTGGAAGTGTTTCGCGGTGGTGGCTCTGGGGCTTCTGGGCGCGGGGCAGGCGGCATGGGCGGCCAGTAATTCCCCCGAATCCCTCGACGAAGCGCGGCTCGACGCCGTGGCCCTGATTGGAACGGGCCAGCGGCTTGAGGCGGCGAATCTGCTGCTGAGATCGCTCAGGGAGATCCCGCCAGAACGACCAGACCTCGCGCTGGGCGCCGTCGGCGTGGTGCAGGCCCTCCTCTTCGACACGGAGTACCTCATGCAGCCGGGAGAGCGCAAGGTATTCTTCACGCAATCGCTGGACGAGACCGGTCACCCCATGGATCTGCTCCTGGCCACGCTCATGCGCTATTCGGACGATGCGGGGATCACCGTGGACGAGGCCGAGCGCTGCGTGCAGGATCTTTACCGCCTCACCCGGAGCGAAAATAGGGTGGTCCGCCTCGGGGCACTCTTCACCATGTCCAGCCCCTATTTTCTCTATGATACCGGCTGGGCGCAAACCGCGCGGGATCGCATCGTGAAGGAATTTCCCGGCACGGAACTGGCCCTGGAGGCCCAGCGCCTCCCCCTCTACCGCGCGGAGCAGTTTGGCCCCGACGGTCTAGATCTGATCTTCAATGCGGCGAATCAGAAAGACGAACTCCGCGCCCACAGCCAGCGCCTGCGGGAAGACGCCATCGGCGCGGCGGTGTACAGCAATCTTGAAGCGAGGGGCGGGGCGCGCGACGACGTCGCGCTGGCCAATACTCTGGCCGCCGCGGCAGCAAGCGCGCCGGGCTGGATGGAGCAATACGCCGCCTTGAGCATCCTCGCCGATCTGGACCCGGACACGGCGGGCGCGCGAGTGCGGGAGGCGGCTTCGTCGGCCATCGCCCGCAACACGGATTCCCGCGTGGCCTTCCGCGCGCGGACCCTGCGCCTCCTGCTCGCCCGAAAAAGCGGTGATGCGGCCACGCTGCTGGAGGACACCGGCGCGCTGCTGGACCTCGGCGATCTGCCGCTCGTGCCCGAGCGCAACAATTACGAGGAATTGATGCACCATGTGCGCCAGAGCGCGGCGCGGCTCGCGGAGCTCGGCAAAGGGGAAGAAGCCCAGGCCCTTCTCCGGCGGCTGGCGGATCGCGCGCCGGGATCGGCGCTCGCCGGCGAAGTTGAAGAGACCATCAATTCGATTGCGGAACCTGGTGCCGGCGATGCTGGCGTAGCGGCAAACTGAGGGGGTTACACATCATGTCTCGTGCGAAGAGAATACCCGTATTGTTTCTTGGCGGCGCTTCGGTGCTGACGACGTTGCTTGCTGCGCTCCTCCTGGCCAGTGGCCTATTCGGCGTCAATGAAGCGGAGGCGACCCAACCCCCGCCCCCGCCGCCGAGCTACACGGTCGCCGTGGGAACGAGCGGCGGCGACAGCACCTGTGAAGTACAGATCCTGGCACCCACCGAAACGGCGTGGGGCAGTACCGCGAGCGGTACGTTTACCAGCGGTACTGGTGTTGATTTGCAGTTTAGAATCAACTGGCCAAGCAACTATGTATTCGACCACTGGGAGAGCAACAATGAGGACTTGGACGGGCAAACGAGTCACGGAGGTCATAGTGGTGATTTCACGATCATCGAGAACACGACCGCAACGGCGGTGTTTGTACCAAAATTCACTAAGCCTGTCGAGCACGGCATTGTTCTGTCGGGTTCAGCTGGAGCGAGCTATGGGGCGGCTGTTCGACTCATTTACGAAAACGCTGCCGGGTGGTATATTAAAGAAACGGTCGTTTGGGCCCCATCGGAGCCTACTGGAAACTCTGACTGTGCACCGCATGGGCAGATAACTATACAGCCAAACTTTATATTAATGCCGACGTGTGACTTAAATGGCACGCCAAACGCCAGTGGTGCGCATGGATATATCGACGACAGTATCATGAACAACAATGGGCCGCCGTGGGCGCTATTGGATGCATTTGTTGCGTTGGGAAAGGCTTTCCCATGTTCTTCGACAACTTTGCAGACAAGTCACGTTAAGCCACCCGGCAGTTGCCACACGACTGAGTTTCAATACCCGCACACGCAAACAGTCTACCTTACCAACACGGACAGTAATAATGGCACTGCTCGAGGCTGGAGTTCCGGTGTGGGCGGTATCAACACGCCCTGGGTGCGGCCATAATCGGAGGATTTCCACATTGTGGCCTGATATGATGAAACGCTGTTTTCTAAAGTTCGCAGACTAGCAAGAAAGGCCAGTGAAGTGCCATGAGGATTGTCGCGATTGTTTTGTTGTGGAGTTTCGCGTATTGCGCGACTGCCAGTACCGTTATCCCTGCATCCGGAGACTATCCGCCCACAAGATCGGATTGGGACTGGCAGCTTCCCGCCATGGAACTTTCCGAAGTGCATCTTGACGGTGACGATCTCATACCCCTATGGAAACAAATGGCGTCGGCGTACATGTTGCGGTGCAATTTATACGCAAAGCTGCCATCGACCGGTACGAAATTCTCGTTTCAGGCCGAACGTTGCCGTGCATCAGAGTTACTGGATGCGCTCACGACCCACTTCGGATATGCGTGGGATCAGGATGCCGGGACGGGCGTCATCTGGATTTACCCGGGTGACATGGGCATTGATGGCGTGCTTGGGCAACAAATCGAACTCGCGGAGCCGGTCATCGCGGCACCCATGTATTCGGGAATTGTGGAACTCATACCTCAAGCGTTTCCATGGGGGTCCTTTTTTACCAAAGGTTGGTCCGATATGTGGCGAGCTACGTTGGACTATCCGGTGAGCATCCCCAAGGCGAACTATGCCGTGCGGGAAGTCTTGAACCAGTGCTGTCTCTGGAGTCCGAAGCAGGCATTTTTGACAACGCCCGATAGTGTCGGCGTGCAGTTACTAGACGTTCATCTGGCGACTTCGGAGTATAAAACACCATCGCCGGGTTCCAAGTTGTTCTGGGAGGTCGAAATTGGGCCGCTGGCCGAGGGCGTCCGTCCGTCCGATGAGGAATTGGGAGTAGCGTTGCGTGCGGCGGAGCCCCGCAAACGTTGGGCCGCGCGCAGCTACCTCGGTATGTGTACAGAGACCGAGAACACGATGAACCGCATGCTGGAGCGCCTTCCGACACTACCCTTGAATGAAGGGACCGCTTGGGAAGTTATGGGTGTCGCCGGTACGTGGAATATGCGCCCCGACAAATTTCCGATAGGCGATGTTATCTCGGGCCGCCTCAAGGAGCTTTGTGCCCCGGAAGTGCTGCATACGCTTTCTCCCGAGGGGGCGCTGATGGTTGTGATGAGTACCATCGCCTACACAGGGGATGATAAGGCCCTCGCTCGGATTTCGGACTTGAAATCGTTGAAAATAGACAAGTTTCTTTACGATTTGGTTCGACTGGGCAACTTTTCACCCGCCGTATCCGGCGCATTGTACGACAGAAAATCTCCGTATTATTTGGGAGGGAAGATCGAGGGCCTGCCCGCATTGCCGCACGTGGAATTTCAGAAACTGCAATTCAACGCGGTCAAATAGGGATATCTCGGTAGACGACACCGTGGTTTCGCGGGTGCTTGCAATTCACTCCCGCGTCACCAGTTACTTGAAGGTGGAATGAAAGAGCATTCGGGTACGCGCCCTCCATGATGGATCTGGGCCGAGTGGGGGCTGATAGAATTGCCGTGTCCCTGAACCAACGATCATGCGTATGGGATGAGACGAATTCAGACCTGCAAGTAAACAAGACGGGTAAAGTGAAATGACCGTGATGAAGGTTTTTCAATTTTTGCTGGTTTTGGCAGTACCAGTAATTGCTTTCCGTGGCGCAGCCGAAACTCTAGCCGATTCGTTTTTCTTGGAAATCATGGAGGATGCGGAGCTGGAAAAATTCTGTCGGGAGTGGGACAGCGGCATGGTGGAGGGACTTGCGACCGGACCGGGCAACATGCTCGGGCGACTGATCGCGCGGGACGAAGTCGCAGGCCAGACGATTTTGCGCCTGCGCTATGGGAACGAGGCGCTCGTGGAGCGGGTCGTGAACCTCTACATGGCCGAGGTTCAATACGACTGGCTTTACTCGATCCGCGCGGAGGAAGCGGGGCTTACCAAAGCCGATCTGACGCCGGAGCGCAGAGCATTGGCTCTCGGAAACATTGAACTCTGGCGATCACGCCTGGAGCGTGCGCGGGAACGCGACGGCGATTTGCTGGTTGGCGTTCCCGAGCAGGATCCGGCTCGATACAACGGCGAGAATGGAATGGACTATCGAGACCAGTTGGGCGAGTTGGCCATTTCGACCCAGTCACCCCGACTCTATGAGTACTTGTGGGACGCCGCGTCTTTCGCCTATGGCGCTGCCGAGATGGCGTACTTTTCCCAGGTTCGGGTGGAGGAGACCCTTCAGCATCTTTTCACGGGCACGATTGGAACGCGCACCGACCCTGCGGCACACGTGGTGTTTGACAGGGTATACCGCGCGGATGGTCACGGTGAGTTGCAGGCCCTTCGCGCGATGGAGTACATCGGGAGAATTCTGAAACAACGGCCCGAATTGGGCCGCAATTATCATAGCGAGATCCTCGATTTTGTGGAGCGCTGTCGCACGCTCTACTGGTATCCTGAGGATGTGATCAGGCGCAGCAAGTTCAGCAGTCAGGATTACCGGATGCGCCGGGCGATCCTGCACGTGCTCGCCATGGCGGGTACGACCAACGACGTAACTTTGGTAAAGAAACTGGCGTCGGAAATTGAAGGCACAGACCAGACCGCCAAACTCGATGACAAGCGGGTCAAGGCGGGAGAGTCTCCGATTGGTGACTTGGCAAAAGATGTCGTTCGAATGATTGAGGTGCGAAATCTGTAGGCCACCAGGTATTGGAGTGTATTTTCGGCGTAAGATACTGTCGATCATTGGAGACGAGAATTATGATGTCGAAAATCGCGGTCGCGGTATTGCTCGCCCTCATCGCGCTGGGGGTGCTCCAGAATTTCGCAGCGCACCTTTACTCGACGGAAGGGGCGAATCTTTCGCGCTCAGTGCATCAAGGCATGGAGCTTGGCGTCCCGTTTCTGGTGCCGCTGGCGCTTCTGTGCTTTTCGCGTAAACGTTCGCTCGTGACCTGGTTTGTACTCTATGGCACGGTGATCCTGATGATAGCGAGCGCGACGTCCATCTATTGTGAGTTATTTTTAGATCCCGACCGAAAGCGGCTTTACTTTCTTGACGTCTATATAAAGGAATGGCTCGTGGCCGTGGGGGGGCTTATGGTCTACCTGGCTATTCGCGCGGTGACGGCTGCGTTACGCAGGTATGGAATACTCACCAAACAGAAGTCCGCGTCGCCAACGGGAGAGGCGGAGTCGGGGTAGATTGTCGAGATGGATTACAAACGTGGCAATATAGACCGGGCCAACTGCTGGCGGTGCCTTCCCGCGGGTGTGGGCCAGATCTCGCATCGGGATGCACGCGGTACCTGCGTGCTGCGGAAGGGTTGGCGCATGACGCCCATCATGGCAATGCTCACCGTCGCGCTGTGTAGCGTCGCAGCGGCTCAAACGGGACAGGCGGCCTATCCCCCCGGGAATGCCCCGATACAGTTACGTGAGCGCGTAGCGCAATCGGCGGTGAACCTCGAAAAGCCTGAAAGTCTGTATGCGCTTGTCGGGGCCATCGAGCAGTGTTTTGGCGTGAGGATTTCTGTAGAGCCTCTGCCGGAACACTTCGCTGGAGCGGAGGTGACCGAGGCGCCTCCCGGACCCTTTGCCATTGTCGAAGGCGAAGTCTTCAGCGACGTTATCGCCCGTCTGGAGGCGGCTTCGCAGGGACGCTGGATATTCGAGGAGCTGCATGGCGTTCCTCTGTTGCGCCCGAACCCCCTGGTTGAAAGCCAGGGTACTCTGTTGGATACGGTCGTAACGGTGAACATAAGAGCGGCCTCCGTATGGGAGGCCATTTGTGCCTTGGCCCGAGCGTTGAATAGCGCGAACGGCGTTCAGAGCGGTCGGGCACGCCCCCTGCTCATCGTTTTCCCAGGCCCGGCCGTGTTGCAACATCCTCCGGCCGTACTGATAGAAGAGAGACCCGTTGACGTAACTCTTTCGCAGGTAACTGCGCGGGAGGCCCTGTGTTCCATCTTCAAGCAACTCGATCTAAAGCTCTACTATCTCTACAACTGCGTCGCGGCTGGACGTCCCGCGTTGCCGGACTATGTAAGCATCAATGTGCTTGGTGAGGACGGTCAAACGATACGCGGCGCGAGAATGCTGGGGGAGGAATGCAAAGAGCTCATGGAAACGGTGGACTGGATGTCGGAAGAGGATGTGCTGGCGGTGCAAGCGCCTCTGGTCGGGGGCGGCGAAGAGTGAACAAACGCACAGGATCTCGGACATTCATGTCCGAGGCAAGTCTCACTGCAACTTTAAAACGATGCTGCAGGTCAGTAGTGCAGATTACAACTCTCCCAACGTAGAATCTTGATACACGCCAACGAGCCTCTTGGGGTGTGGATCGGCATTGCCTCGGACATGAATGTCCAAGATCCTTTGGATGCCGATCCCTTGCAGCACGGGCTTGCGGCGGTACGTCCCTTTATTGCCGAATGATCGTTTCGTCCAGGTTGAGGATCACCCGCGCGGTGAGGGTCCAGGCGGCGAGGTCGTTGGCGTCGCCGTTGATTTTATCGCCGAGGGGCGCGAGGATGGCGGCGGGGTCGAGTTCGCCTTTGCCGATGCGGTCGCGCTGCTCTTGAAGGAACGCCGCGAGGGCGTCGAGTTCTTCGGGGGAGGCTTCGCGGCTGGTGCAGCGCTGGAAGGCCTGGGCGATGCGGGCGCGGTCATCACCTGGGGCTTCGGCGAGGGTGCGTTCGGCGAGGTGTACGGCCGACTCGTAGTAGACCGGCTCATTGAGCACGGTGAGGGCCTGGAGGGGGCTGTTGCTCCGTTCACGTGCGGTGCAGGGGGCGTCGCCTGCGGGGGCGTCGAAGACCTGCAAGGCGGGATAGGGGACGCTGCGGAAACGGAAGGTGTATAACGCGCGGCGGTAGGCGTCGGGGCCCGTGTCGGTGTTCCAGGTCTTGGGGCCGTAGCTTGCGGGAGGGACGAAGAGGAATTCGGGTGCGGGCGGATAGACACTGGGTCCGCCGATGCGCTCGTTGAGCAGACCGCTGGCCGACAGGGCGATGTCGCGCACGGTTTCGCCTTCCACACGGAAACGGGCGCCTCGGGCGAGAAGGCGGTTGTAGGGATCGCGCTCCAGCAATTCGGGCGACACGTTCGAGGCCTGGCGATAGGTGGCCGAATTCACAATGAGGCGGTGGAGATCTTTGAGCTTCCAGCCGCTCTCCATGAACTCGACGGCGAGCCAGTCGAGGAGCTCTCGGTGACTGGGCGGGTCGCCGGCCATACCCAAGTCTGCCGTGGTACTGACGATGCCGTCGCCGAAGTGGCGCGCCCATACGCGGTTGACGGCGGCGCGCGCCGTGGTGGGTGATTCGGGGGCCACGAGCCATTTCGCGAAGTCGAGCCGATCGGGCGCGCCGTCACTTTTCAGCGGATGGAGGAAAGCGGGTACGGCGGGCTGCACCGTCTCGGCAGGGCTAAGGAAGTCGCCGCGATCCAGGCGGTGGGTCTCGCGCGGGACGTCGCGTTCGGCCAACACCAATTGGGTCGCGCCGAGGGGATGGCCCTGCCAGAGGCCGTCGATGCGCTGATTGGTCCAGGCCAGCTCCGGCACGCTGGTGCGCCAGTGGTTGAAAAGGGTGTTGATCTCTTCCTCGCTTCGATTCGTCTCGGCGAGGGCCGCCTTCACCGGCAGCGGCAGGGCTTCCGCAGGCAGGGCCGCGTCGCCCGTGACGGCGATACGGAATCTCCCGATGTTGTTGGTCTGGTTGTCGTCGCTGTTCCAGCCGCCGTGGAGCTGGCCGATGCGGAAGGCGATGGTGGCCCCGGCGGGCACGGCCAGGGGCGTCTCCAGCTTGAAGATGGCGTACTGCGACTGGTTGCGGCGACCCGGATCGATGTCCGTGGTCCAGGCGGTGTCGCCGTTGGCGTCGATGGCCATTTCGATGGGCCCCGTGACGCGCTTCTCTGGTTTATCGCGCTCGGGAAACTCCGCGCCGAGCTTGCGCTGGGGCGGATTCACACTGGCAATGGCCGAGGCGAATTTCACGGGCGTCCATTTATCGTACTCGGCGATGGGCGTGCTTTCCGTCGTGATGCGCATCTCCATTTCCGAGAGTGCGAGACCGCCGTGGATGGAGCGTCCCGGACCACCCCGGGGCAGGTTGGGATCGGCGAGAACTTCGAGGCGAACCGCCGTGATGGTGGTCAGGGCGGTGGTCGTGGTCATCTTGGGCCAATTGCGGGTAGGTGCATAACCCTGGGCCAGGTAGGAGCCATCGTCCAGTGGCAGACACTTCTGGCCGCCCGCGGAGCTGTCATCGAAGGCCAGGGGGAGAACTTCCCAGGCGGGCTCGGGATCCTCCTTGGCTTTTTCTTCCCAGGCGGCAACTTGCTCGCGCCAGTCGGGCGTGTCGCGCTTGATACCTTCCTCGATCTCGCCAATCACATCGAGTATTTTCCACCGCTCTTGCAGCTCCCTGGGCGAAAAGACCGACGCGGTCGCCTCGTGGGAATTGTTGAGGAAGGCCATCATCTGGTAGTACTCGGTGTGGGTCAGCGGGTCGTACTTATGGGAATGGCACTGGGCGCAGGCGACGGTGAGACCCAGAACGGCGCGACCCACGAGGTCCATGCGGTTGTACATGGCTTCCATGCGGAACTGTTCCGGCTGGATGCCGCCTTCTTCGTTCACCATGCTGTTGCGCAGAAAACCCGTGGCCACGCGTTCGGGTTGGTGCGCGCCCGGCAGCATATCGCCTGCTATCTGCTCGATGACAAACTCGTTGTACGGCTTGCCCTCGTTCATGGCCTGGATCACCCAGTCGCGCCAGGTCCACACCTGCCGGGGTTTGTCTTTCTCGAAGCCGTCGGAGTCGGCGTACTGCGCGGCGTCCATCCAGTTCCGCGCCCAGTGCTCGCCGTAGTGGAGCGAGTTGAGGAGGCGCTCCACCTGCTTCTCATACCAGTCGGGCGCGGTATCGGCGCGCAGCGCGGCAATGTCTTCCAGCGTCGGCGGCAGGCCGGTGAGATCGAGGCTCAGACGACGGAGCAAGGTCTCGCGATCCGCTTCGGGCGAGGGCGTGAGGCCTTCCTGATCGAGGCGTGCGAGAATGAAATTGTCGATGGGGTTGCGGGTCCACTCCGGCTTGCTCACGGCGGGGACGGTGCTGCGCTCCGGTGTGGAGAAGGCCCAGTGGCTCGTGCGGTGTGCCCCTTCCTCGATCCACGCGCGGATCAGGGCGATGTCATCGACGCTCAGGGGCTTGCCGGTCTCTGCAGGCGGCATCAGGTCGTCGTGGCTCGTCGCAGTGATGCGTTTGAAGAGTTCGCTCTCCTCCGGCTTGCCCGGGACGAGGACCACGGGGGCGTCGGGGCCGGCATCGGCGACGTCGATGCGCAATTTGGCCTTGCGTGCGGCCTCGTCGGGTCCGTGGCACTGGAAGCATTTGTCGCTGAGGAGGGGGCGGATCTGCTGGTCGTAGGAGATCGGCGCGGCAAGCGCGATGGGGGCCAACAGCGCGGCGCCAAGGACGATGGAAGCATTGCGAATCACGGTGCGCTCAAACCTTTCTGCCAATGGCGGACTGATGCCAGAGGATAAGTGTAGCGGAAATCGGGGTGCCGTTGACAGTGCCGGGAGCAGGTCGCGAAGTCAATCAACGTTCAACCGACTCATGCGCTTCTGCACCGCTGCGGCGAGTTCACGCAGGTTTGCGGCCTTCGGGTAGGTCTTGCGGTAGACCAGGGCGATGTCCCGCCGGGGCGTGGGCGAGTGCAGGGGTCGAATGGCGATGGGCGATGCGGCAGCAAAGGGACCGATGGTGCTGAGCTTCGGCAGGAACGTGCAGCCCATGCCCGCGCTGACCATCTGACGAAGGGATTCGATGCTGGAGGCGCGATAGCCCTCCGGATCAGCCGGTCCAGAGCCCCGGCAAAGTTTCAGAGTCTGGTCGCGCATGCAATTGCCCTCTTCGAGCAGGAGGATGGTGTCATCCGCGAGGTCCTGCATGGCGAGGCTCTTTTTTTTCGCCAGGGGATGATCGAGGGGAAGCCCCGCGACCAGTTCTTCGCGAAAAAAGACAACATGCTCCAGATCAGGGGCCTCCAGCGGCAGCGAGAGTATGGCGGCATCCAGGGCGGAATGCTGGAGGTGCTCAATCAGGTTCCTGGTAATGTCCTCGCGGAGAAAGAGCTTGACACCGGGGTAGATGGCCTTGAGTTCGGGAAGCAGATGGGGTAACAGATAGGGCCCGATCGTGGGGATTACACCGAGATAGAGCGGGCCCGCCAAGTCGTCCGCCGCGCCCCGCGCCATGTCGCGGATTTCGTGGATACCGTCGAGGACGCTCCCGGCACGGGCGAGAATCTGTTTTCCGGCGGCTGTGAGGCCGATGCGGCGCTTTCCCCGCTCAAAGAGGGGCGTGCCCAACTCCTGCTCAAGTTTTGCGATTTGCATGCTCAACGTGGGTTGGGTGACGTGGCAGCGGTCGGCGGCCTGTCCGAAGTGGCGAGTTTCGGCGAGGGCGACGAAGTATTCGAGATCGCGGAGGGTCATGGGTGCCTTTCAGTCGGTATGCGCGCGGATCAGTCCTAATCATATCACCCATAGAGTACCTCTATGGAATCAATATGAAATATCGATTGGACGATTTGCAGGCAACCTGCTACCCTGTAGCACAGACAGCGACTTGAAGAGAGCGATTCGTCGAAGTCGGAACAAGCAACCTCAATGGGAAAGAGAAGGAGGCTTACCGTGTCTGAGAATCTAAGCAAGTGCCCTGTATTGGCGGGTGTCAACGATGCGATTTCTCCAAGAAGCAGCCGGAATCATTCCTGGTGGCCCAATCAGTTAAATCTGAAAATCCTTCACCAGAATCCCCCGGCGGGTAATCCCATGGGCGAGGCCTTCAACTATGCCGAGGCTTTCAAGTCGGTGGATCTGGAGATGCTGAAGAAAGACATGGAGGCGGTGATGACGACTTCCCAGGCCTGGTGGCCCGCCGACTGGGGGCACTACGGCCCCTTCTTTATTCGGATGGCCTGGCACAGCGCGGGCACGTATCGCGTAAGCGACGGTCGCGGCGGCGCGGGTTCGGGGTCGCAGCGCTTCGCGCCTCTGAACAGTTGGCCCGACAACGCGAGCCTGGACAAGGCGCGCCGCCTGCTCTGGCCGCTCAAGCAGAAATATGGCCGGAATGTATCGTGGGCCGATCTCATAGTTTTCGCGGGTCACTGCGCGCTGCAGTCGATGGGCCTGAAGACTTTCGGCTTCGCCGGGGGACGGGAGGATATCTGGGAGCCGGAGGAAGACATTTACTGGGGCCCGGAGGGCGAATGGCTTGCCGACGAGCGCTATAGTGGCGACCGGGATCTGTCGAACCCCCTTGCCGCGGTGCAGATGGGTTTGATCTACGTAAACCCGGAAGGACCTAACGGCCAGCCGAGCGCCCTGGCCGCCGCACGGGACATCCGCGAGACTTTCGCGCGCATGGCGATGAACGACTATGAGACGGTGGCCCTCATTGCGGGCGGGCACACCTTCGGCAAGGCCCATGGCGCGGCCGATCCCTCGAAGTATGTGGGCCCCGAACCCGAAGGCGCGACCCTCGAAGAGCAGGGCCTGGGCTGGACGAACACCTACGGCACGGGCAACGCGGGCGACACGATCACCAGCGGGCTGGAGGGTGCCTGGACGCCCACGCCGACGCAATGGGACAACAGTTATTTCGATACGCTATTTGGCTATGAATGGGATCTGACCAAGAGCCCGGCGGGTGCGTGGCAGTGGACGCCGACGGACCCCGCGGCAAAAGATACTGTGCCGGACGCCCACGATCCGAACAAGAAGAATGCGCCGATGATGTTCACGACGGACCTCGCGCTGCGGCTGGACCCGATCTACGGGCCTATCTCGAAGCACTTCCACGAAAACCCGGCGGAGTTTTCAGACGCCTTCGCCAAGGCCTGGTATAAGCTGACCCACCGCGATATGGGGCCGGTCACCCGCTTGCTCGGGCCATGGGTTCCCGAAGCGCAGTTATGGCAAGATCCGGTTCCTGCGTGCGATCACGCCGTTATCGGGGAGCCGGAGATCGCCGACCTCAAGGCGCGAATTCTCGCATCGGGCCTGACTGTGCCCCAGCTCGTCTCGACGGCGTGGGCCTCGGCGGCGAGCTTCCGCGCCACCGACAAACGCGGCGGGGCCAACGGCGCGCGGATTCGCCTCGCGCCGCAGAAAGACTGGGCCGTGAACAACCCGCCCGAGCTCGCCAAAGTACTGGAGAAGCTGGAGCAGGTGCGGGCCGCCTACAACGGCACGCTGTCCGATGGGAAGCAGGTTTCGCTCGCGGACGTGATCGTACTCGGCGGAGGCGTCGCCGTGGAGCAAGCGGCGAAGAGCGCCGGACACGATGTACAGGTGCCCTTCACACCGGGGCGTACGGACACGACGCAAGAGCAAACCGATGTGGAATCCTTCGCTGTGCTGGAGCCGGCCGCCGACGGATTTCGAAACTATCAGGCAAAAGGACAAACGCGATCCCCGGAGGAGCTGCTCGTGGACCGCGCGCTCTTCCTGACGTTGACCGCACCCGAGATGACCGTGCTCGTGGGCGGCATGCGCGCCCTCAACGCCAACACCGGACAATCCGAACTGGGTGTCTTGACGAAGCGGCCTGGGGTTCTGACCAACGACTTTTTCCTGAATCTGCTCGATATGAGCACCGAGTGGAAGAAGTCGCCCCGTTGCGAGCACTATTATGAAGGTCGCGACCGCGGTACGGGTGAACTCAAGTGGACTGCCACTGCCGTCGACCTCGTCTTCGGTGCGAATTCACAGCTCCGGGCCCTTGCAGAGGTTTACGCCTGCGACGATGGGAAAGAAAAGTTTGTACACGATTTCGTAGCCGCTTGGAACAAAGTCATGAACGCCGACCGCTTTGATACCCGCGACTGATTGCGGTTGAAGCGCCGGTGGCACGGGGAAGTGCCATCGGATGTTGTTACCGCAGGTGAACCGCCTGGAGAGAACTCCAGGCGGTTCCCGGGACGGCTCGGGGGATTTGTGCCGCGTTTCGCGCGGTCGAATCCAGAATATGAGTAAGCCAATTTTTTGGGCGCTAGCTGTTGCGCCCAATGGAAAAACGAGGAGAACAACCATGTCTAGAAATGCAACGGAAGAGAAGAGACCCGTGTTGAAAGGAAACGCCTTGCGGCGCGCACGCGGTACGGGGAAAGGAAAAGGGACCATCTGGCTTGCCGCTCTGGCGCTGGGCGGTTTGGCCGGCGCCAACGGGGTCGTGGCGGTGGCCGAGGATGCCGCCGCTCACCCGCCAGCGGAAGGCGGCGGCGCGGCCAAGTGCCCGGTGACGGGGCAGATGCTCCCCGCGGAAGCGCCTGCGTCGGCGAGGCACTACTCGAATGCCGATTGGTGGCCCAACCAGTTGAACCTGGGTATCCTCCACCAGAATTCGTCCAAGAGCAATCCGCTCGGCGAGGAATTCAACTATGCTGAAGAGTTTAAGAAGCTTGACCTCAAGGCCCTGAAGAAGGATATCGAGGCGTTGATGACGACCTCGCAGGATTGGTGGCCTGCGGACTATGGTCACTACGGCCCCCTGTTCATCCGCATGGCGTGGCACAGCGCAGGCACTTATCGTGTTTCCGATGGGCGCGGCGGCGCTTCCGATGGCACGCAGCGCTTTGCGCCCCTCAACAGTTGGCCGGACAACGCCAACCTCGACAAGGCGCGCCGGTTGCTCTGGCCCATCAAGCAGAAATATGGCCAGCAGATTTCCTGGGCCGACCTGATGGTCCTTACCGGCAACGTTGCGCTGGAGTCCATGGGCTTCAAGACCTTCGGCTTTGCCGGTGGCCGTGAAGACGTCTGGGAGCCTCAGGAAGACATCTATTGGGGTCCCGAGAGCGAATGGCTCGGCGACAAGCGCTACAAGGGCGAACGGGACCTTGAAAATCCTCTCGCCGCCGTTCAGATGGGCCTGATCTATGTGAACCCGGAAGGTCCGAACGGTAATCCCGATCCCCTTGCCGCCGCGAAGGACATCCGGGAAACGTTCGCCCGCATGGCCATGAACGACGAGGAGACCGTCGCGCTGATCGCGGGCGGCCACACCTTCGGCAAAGCCCACGGCGCGGCGCCGGCCAGCAACGTCGGCCCCGAACCCGAAGCCGCGAGCCTCGAAGAGCAGGGCCTCGGCTGGAAGAATGCCCATGGCAAGGGCAATGCCGGTGACACCATCACCAGCGGGCTCGAAGGTGCCTGGACCAGCGCGCCCGCGCGGTGGTCACACATGTACTTCTCCAATCTATTCGCCTACGACTGGGAGTTGGTGAAGAGTCCGGCCGGCGCGCAACAGTGGGTTCCCAAGGACGGCGCGGGCGATGGTACCGTGCCGGATGCCCACGATCCCGCGAAGAGTCACGCACCGATAATGTTCACGACGGACCTGGCGCTGCGAATGGATCCGATCTACGGGAAGATTTCGAAGCGCTTCTTCGAGAATCCGAAAGAATTCGAAGTTGCCTTCGCCAAAGCCTGGTTCAAGCTGACCCACCGCGACATGGGGCCCGTTTCGCGCCTCCTTGGCCCGCTGGTGCCAGAACCCCAAGTGTGGCAAGACCCCGTTCCGGCGGTCGATTTTGAACTCGTTGGCGATAAGGACATTGCCGCCCTGAAGGAAAAGATCCGCACCTCCGGCCTCTCCGTTTCTCAATTGGTCTCCACCGCCTGGGCGTCGGCGTCCACGTTCCGCGGCTCCGACAACCGGGGTGGCGCGAATGGCGCGCGCCTTCGTCTCGAACCGCAGAAGGATTGGACCGTCAATGAGCCGGCCGAGCTCGCAAAGGTCCTGTCGGCCCTGGAAAAGATCCGGCAGGAATTCAATGGCGCCCAGAAGGGCGGCAAGAAGATCTCCCTGGCCGATCTAATCGTACTAGGCGGCTGCACCGCCGTGGAAGACGCGGCGAAGAAAGCCGGACACGACGTTAAGGTTTCTTTCTCGCCCGGGCGCACCGACGCGACCCAGGAAATGACCGACGTCCCTTCGGTTGCCATGCTTGAGCCCAAGGCGGATGGCTTCCGCAACTACATCGACGAAGGCCAGGATCGGTCGGCGGAAGAACTGCTGGTCGACCGCGCTCAACTGCTGACGCTGACCGCGCCGGAAATGACCGTGCTGGTCGGTGGCATGCGCGTGCTGAATGCGAATGTCGGAGATTCCACACTGGGCGTCTTCACGAAGCAGCCGGAGACCTTGACCAATGACTTCTTCGTCAACCTGCTGGACATGAGCACCGCCTGGCAGAAGTCCTCCAAGGATGAAAAGGTCTTCGAGGGTCTCGATCGTGCCACGGGGGAAGTCAAGTGGACCGGTACTTCCGTAGATCTCGTCTTCGGTTCGAATTCCCAGCTCCGGGCGCTTGCCGAGGTCTATGCCTCCGAAGACTCGAAAGAGCGCTTCGTTCATGACTTCGTGGCCGCTTGGACCAAGGTCATGAACGCCGATCGCTTCGACCTTTCCGCCTGATCGACGCGGATAGATAAACCAGCATGATCAGGGACCTGCCCGGAACCTTCTCCGGGCAGGTCCCGTTCCGGTTCATAAGGTACAGATTGCGCTGTCAATCCAGATTCCCTCGATCGGACTCGGATTGAGCATATGGAGCCTTTTCGCCGATCAAGGTGAGCCGACTGGCACTTAATCAGAATCCCGGGGACTACCACGTGGAGATCGAGTGGTCCGCTTTTGCCCAAGCCTGAACTACGAACGTGACGTTGCCGCGCGCTTCGAGATTCTTCCGGACCAGGAGATCGGAACAGTTGCGACGGTCATTTCTATCCCATCAGGTTCTGGTCGCAGCAGACACCGGTCTCAGGAGATTTGCTCGCACTCCCGGCGAGGGAATAGACTGTGGTGGCTGGTTGGGGGCGCATACGAAATCGGGGGGGCATTTTCACTGGAGCCTATGAGCAAGAGGTGACTGCATGAGAGCGCCTATTCCTGAAAACGAACGCAAACGATTGCTACGGCTACAAAGCCTGAATATCCTGGACACCCTTCCGCAGCAGTCCTACGATGATATCACCTATCTTGCATCCGAAATCGCAGGTACCCCTATTGCCCTCATAAGCATTGTCGACGAGGAGCGCCAGTGGTTCAAGTCTACCGTGGGCTTGGACGCTCGGGAAACACACCGCGACTATGCCTTTTGCGCCCATGCCATCCTTACACCCACCGAGCAGTTGGTGGTACGGGATGCGACACAAGATCCACGATTCGCGGACAACCCGCTTGTTACCAGTGACCCCATGATCCGCTTCTATGCGGGCTCGCCCCTGATATGTTCTGATGGAACAGCACTGGGTACGTTGTGCGTCATCGACCGGAAGCCGCGCACACTCAGTCCCATGCAGGCCCGGGCGCTTCAGGTTCTTTCGCGACAAGTAATCGCTCAAGTGGAGTTGTTCGAGGCCTTGGCGAACGTGAAGCTGCTCAATGGTCTGATTCCAATATGCGGGCATTGCAAGAAGATACGGGACGACGACGGCTATTGGAATCAAATCGAAGCCTACATCTCTGAGCGCAGCGCAGCACAGTTTTCTCATGGTATCTGTCCAGATTGTCTGAAAATACACTTTCCGGTCTGTGCGGATCGACAGGGAGAGAAGAGGGGCGGGGACGAGACTGCGGGTCAAGGGGCGGGGTAGTGACTCGCTGGCCCACGAGCAATGGCGTTAGATCGAAAGGAAGGTTGACCATGTGCAAGATCTTCATCAGAGCTGGACGTTGGTTCACGGTACTGCTGGTTACTACCGGGACCGTCGTGGCGAACGCGGAACCGCAGCGCCTGTCGACCGAAACTCGGCAGATAAGCATTGGGCTTCGGGCAAACCCCGGCCCCGCAGAGCAGGCGGCAGCGCGGGTGCTGGGCGCGCGGCTGGGAAAGATAAGTGGGCTAAGAGTAAATCTCGGTCCGGTCGCCGAGATGCCCGAATTGTCCATTCACCTCGGAATTGCGGGGCGTGACCCATCTTACGACGCGCTGTGCGCTTTGCACGGGGTGACCTTGCCTGGGCGCGGCACGCCGTTTGCCGAGGGCTACGCGGCGAAACGGGTTCTGGTCGATTCCAATGTCACGATCCTTGCACTGGCGGCCGATGACCGGGGCGCGTTGTATGCGGCGGGCGAAATCTACCGCCGGGCGCGGCTGGGGGAAGGCAGCGTGGCGTTTGAAGCCTTCGATGTGAGTACTGCGCCCGCCTATCGTTTTCGCGGCTTTTCGCCGAGTCAGGGCGGCTCCATGATGAAGCATACCGGCGCGCGAGGCTGGACGGAGGTGGAGCATCAGGAACGGCTATTTGACTCGATTCTGGCGGGTGCGAACACCTTCTACGCCGGGCGCAATGAAGATGAGAATTACCGCCAGCTCAAATCGCTGGGGCTGATGACGGTGACCGACGCGCGACCCAACAACTACTATGAAAAATTCCCGGACGAATGGCGCGCCGGCAAGCGGGAATCGTGGGAGGGCGACACCTGGATCTGCCCGAGCATTCCCGAGGCGCGCGCGGCGCTGTTGAAGCAGTGGCGGGACGATTTTGCCCAGCGCGCGGACCACGACATCATGCGCTTTTACTCCGGGGATCCCGGTGGCTGCAAGGATGACCGCTGCGAGCCCTGGGGCAAGACCTGGGTGGAACTCTGCGCGGAGATGGCCGCGATCTGGCATGAGACTCATCCGAACAGCAAGATCTTTATCGCCAATCAAGATCTGGACAATCGGGGCGATCAGTTGA
>JBIJDL010000223.1:0-9676 GCA_044344195.1 Candidatus Hydrogenedentales bacterium | reverse complement strand
CCAGGCCGAACCGCGCGATTGGGTCTACGCCCTGTGTTACAGCCCCGGCACCAACGCGATGTCGCCTTACTTCCGCAATGAATTACGCGAGGACCTGTTTGAGTATCCCGGCGATGGCTGGGTCAACCGCTATCTGTCCCACACGCTCCACCAGTTGCCACCCCAGCAGAAAATCGTTCACTTCTCCGACATCACCCACTGGATCAGCGCGCAGTTTGCCGTGGCGAACCCGGACGTCTATATTCAAAAGTCCTTCGGGCGCCGGACCTTTCATGCGCGGCCCCGGGCCTACTACAAGATTTTCCACCAGATCATGCCCTTCTCTGAGGGAGATATCATTTATTCTGAAGGGCACCACGACGAGTTCCATCAGTACATGTGGGCGCGGTTGCTTTGGAATCCCGATATCTCGCTTGATGAATTACTAAAGGAGTACTGCACCCTCTATTTCGGCGAAGAGGCCGCCGGACCCATGGCAGAGGCGCTGCTGCAACTCGAACTGAACCTCGAAGCGCCCCTCGCCGGGAACAAAGGTATCCAGCGCTACTTCGACCTCGTCGTCGAAGGCGGCGAGCGCATGGGGCCCCATTTCATGAACGACAATTATCGCTGGCTGCTTCATCGCCAGAAAGCGTCGCTGGATTGCTATGTACAACTGCGCCTGCAGCGCGAACTCGACCAGGAATCGCGAGTGCGTCGTATCTTGAAGCCCGCGCTGGACGGTGGCGATATTGCAGCGGCTCTCGAAATGGCCCACAGCATTGCGACGGAAGCCCCGGAGACTGAGCGCATGATCGAATTGCGCGAAGAGGCCGGCCGCCTCGGCGACCAGTCCAATGAGCTTTTCGGCGTGCGGGATATTGGCTATTCAAAGATCGGGCAGCAGCTTCGTGATCTCGAAGGGCTTCGGTCGGTGTTGGACAAGGCCGTCGCGGCAATGCCGGCGGAGCAGCGCGCCCTGGTGGAGGAGGCGATCGCGGTGACGCAGAAGGAGGCGGTGCGGGGGATGATCTTCTGGTGAGCAACGGACCGGATAGCGACGAATCCCGGTGATCGTGAACGGAAACTTCGGGTGGCCCACGCCGATTGTGGTAGCATGGACGAGATGTATTAACCACCCCGATCATTCCTGGAGAGGACCGATGGCGAAGACCGCCGACAACTGCGCGACAATTCTGAAAGTACTGGCCGATGATACCCGGCTTGCCGTCGTGCGCCAGTTAATGGAAGGGCCGCAGCAGGTCAACGAGATAAACGCCACGCTGCAGTTGGAGCAGAGTCTCCTTTCTCACCATCTGCGGATACTTCGCGATGCGGGTATTGTCTGCTCGCAGCGCGACGGCAAAGCCGTGTTGTACCGACTTTCCGACGAGGTCATGTCCGGTATGAAATCGGGTGATTCTATCAACCTGGGCTGCTGTCGGCTGTCGTTCGGCGCCCGCACATGAGTCCCTATCGAGCGCCCGCCAGATTCGGAAGGTGGGCTTCCAGGGTCTCCCGGAGCGCTTCCGGTTTGAGGGGCTTGCTGAGATAGCCGCCCAGAAAGGCCAGCGACCCCAAAATGAGGAAGCGGGCCTCGACGCGCCCGCCGGTCAAGTGGATCGGCAGGGTGCCCATGATCATCTGGCCGACGGCAATACAGTGGCGCGTCAGGGGCTGTCCGGGCCAGCGCCACGCATAATACAGGGGCTCCGCCGTGGCAAGGCCCCCAGAAGTACCGTTGCGATGACCCGGTCATGTTTCCTCTTCCGAATCCCGTCGGGGGCCCATCAGGGGACACCCGAAGACCGGCATCGCGGCCACGCACGGCGCTTTCCCTGCGCCGATGTCCAGCAGAGAAAGGCTCCCGAGGCTTTCGCCCTCGTGGTCCCGTGACGCGGTGATGCCACCGGAGAATAGCCGGTTTCCCGCGCGATCAAAGGCCTGGACCGTGCCGGAGTGAAGTGCCTCAAAGCGTTGCGCGAGTGCGCCCTCCGGGTCAAGCAGCAGCGTACTGTCGGGAAGGCGCCGTGCCGCCTCAAGATTGGCGCCTTCTTCCTAATCTTCGGGGACCCCGGTAGTCCGCACAATCAGCACGCAGGCACGAAAGCGCTCGGGATAACGGCCCAACACCCGATCCAACTGGGCAATGCTTGCCGCGCTGCAGGGGCATCGGGGGGTGAAGAAACATCAAAAGTGTCGGGCGTTCGGTATCAAGGCGTATGGCCGGATTTTCGGGCCACTGATCGGTAAGCCCCGCCGGCACACTTCCCTTGAACTCATAGAGGGACAAGGCACCCGCGCCCGCAGCCAGGAGCAATGCCCAGAGCAGGAAGAGCGCCTTGCCCGGTGCCCGGTGAAGTCCTCCTGCGCGCAGGGACACCGTCTTCCGGTGGGATGGGCTTCGTATCGGATGGGCTAATGCATGGAAACAGTCCAGCCGTTGGTGGAGGCCGCGCGACCAATCCACGGTCCACTGCTTTTACAACACCTTCCCGCCTGCTGAGGATTGGAGGGAGGTATTCACGGGGCGGCGGTGATGCAGCCACAGAAGCCACCGCACCCTCGAACTGAATGGTGCCCTGTGCGATGTACGTCAATAGCGTTATCAGAGAAGAAAACAGGAGATACACTTCCACGCTGTTCCGCAGTCTTCATTATCCGCGGAAATGGATGCGAACGAACCCAAGTAAGGCCATCCTATTTGGACCTCGCGTTGCTGCTGCGCTATACTGAAGAGTTCGGCGAGGAAGTTTTTCCTTCCCGCCAGGGAAGTTCAGTTCATGTTACAGCCTGACCGAAAGCGAAAGTTCTGGTCACGCGCTCTTGCCGTGACCATGGTGCTCTTTTTGCTCCTCGCGTCGGCCCGGGGTCTTGTGCCCCGCCTTTGTCTCACCCTTCGCGCGGTCGAGCAACCTTCCGAAGTGGAATCGGGCTCGTGCACGGTACAGATCTCCGGCCTTCGTTCGTGCTGCGCGGGAGGAGCAAAATCCTCGACACCCGCGTCCCGAAAAGACGCCCCTCGATCTCCCTCCAGACATTGCGCGTTCTGCAATCTGGCTAAGGCCTGCGCCGATTTTTCCCCTTATTTCTGGCGCGATCTCGTAGCGATGCCGATCACGCAGGATGTGCCTGCCCCACGAACTCTCGTGGCTCGTTCACTCGCCTCGTATCTTTCAGGTCCCACACGGGCGCCGCCAGCGCTTCCGGCTTGAACTCCGTCCGAGCAACGCGCTCGCACCTCATCGTCCGCCATCCGGTCGACGAGGGAATGCGCCACCTGCCCAAGGCGGAAGAAATCGTGAATTTCCCCGTCTTCGTACATCCACCAAGCGCCTGAGAACCGTCGTGTCTTGACGGAGACCGATCCGGTGCGCCGGATGGGTGCACCGACGGGGGCAGCAGTGAGTCTGGTCTTTACCTCAAGGATAATACGATGTATTCCCATAATTACCCTCTTTCAACACTGCTGGCCGCCGGAGCCGCCGTTGCGTGTTGCATCGGAACTCCCGCGTCGGCGGAAAACCCCGATCTGGCCCGGCAGCGCAACCGAGTTTTCGAAGCGGCCGAAGGATACGCGGAGCGAGGGTCGGACATCCATCCGTCCCAACTGGACCGTTATCTTCCGCCGCCGCCCCGGGACGCACTCCCCTACGAGGTGCGCGAACCGCTTCGGAATGGTCGAACCGTCCCCGTGAAGAAACGCTGGCTCTGGGTGCCGGAGACGAGTCGCATTACCTTCGAGCGTCTCATTAAGGACGGTGCGGATGTGGACCATATCGAGGTTCCCGAAGGCGCTATGTGGTGGAAGGAGTTCTATGTCGAGACGAGCCAGGGATCGCAGCTTATCGAGCGGCGGCTTCTTCGTAAACTGGCGGGAAAGGGCGAGTGGCGTCTCTATACCGCCCACCATCTTCCCGAAGCGGCCGATGGCGTCTCGGGAAACCTGCAGGACATCGTGAGTTTCCTGTGGACTCCGGAGTCGTCGATGTACTTCTTCCGCCCGGAAGAGTGGATGCCGACGGTGGCGAAATCCGCGCCGACGCAGGTCACGTTCTATGACAATACCGGCGCGGAGTTTCCCTATGTGTTTCCGGGCGGCACGGCGTGCACGCGTTGCCACAACGGAGCCGCGGCCGCGTACGACGAAGCGGACGGCGAGCGCACCATCGCCTTCGGGCTTCACCCCAGAAACCTGACGGTCCGTTCGATTCAGAACTTCATCGAGCAGGGTCTATTTGATGCGGAGTCCTTCTCTCCCGTGCTGGATCGGGAGGAGGTCGCCGTTCAGGATGAGCAGCGCGCCCGCGTGCTGCTGCGCCCGGCGAATGCCCTCCACGCGGACAAGGCGGAGTTGATGGAAGCCAAGACGAAGCAGCTTCTGGCCGTCTTCCGCAACAACTGTGTGTCCTGCCACAACTTCTCGCCCATCGCCGATGCGCGCGTGGCGGCGTTCAAGCTCGATCCCAATCGAGACTATTCGACCCGCGAGTTGATTGAAGAACTGGGCCAGTCATCAAAGCGGGGCCCGTCATCCAGTGGCTATCCCTTGATTACGCCGGGCCGTCCCGATCAATCGGAATTGTACCTGCGCTTGCTTGGCATTGGCGGTCGCCAGCGAATGCCCCTGGCGGAAGGCGGGCTGCCCGAACAGGATCCTTTCTTTCTCAGCCTGATCGAGGATTGGATAGTCCAGCTCGGAGAGTCTGAAGGCGCTCCGGGTCTGAACGCCGGCAAGTCGTAACGGCGCAGGGTCCCGCAGGATCCGATTGGGCCATCAAGCCGATCCCTCCCCGCATACAAACGCCCCCTGTCTTACCGATAATCGGCAGAGACAGGGGGCGACAACTTCTCGGGCTCCGTTATTTTCCCGGCGCGTTCACGCCAGCAGCGCGGGATTCACCACCCCGTGGACGTCCGTCAGGCGGAAATTCCGGCCTTGATACTTGTACACCAGCCGTTCATGGTTCAGGCCCATCTGATTCAGGATCGTGGCCTGGAGGTCATGGACGTGGAAGGGATCCCGCACGATGTTGTAGGAGAAGTCGTCGGTCTCACCGTGGACATAGCCCGGTCTGATACCGCCGCCCGCCATGAAGATGCAGAAGTTCTTCGGGTGGTGATCGCGACCGTAGTCATCCGCCGTGAGCGTGCCCTGGCTGTAAATGGTGCGGCCGAATTCGCCGCCCCAGATGACCAAGGTGTCTTCGAGCATGCCGCGCTGCTTCAGATCCATGATGAGGGCCGCCGTGGGCTGATCCACGTCGCGCGCCTGGTTCGGCATCTCCTTCGGTAGCGAGGTGTGCTGATCCCAGCCCATGTGATAGAGCTGAATAAAGCGCACCCCGCGCTCGGCCAGGCGCCGCGCCAGCAGGCAATTGGAAGCGTAGGTGCCGCGCTTCTGCGAATCGGGTCCATACATCGCAAAAGTGCTCTCGGGCTCATCGGAGAGGTCCGTCAGTTCGGGCACCGAGGTCTGCATGCGGTAGGCCAGCTCGTACTGTTCGATGCGCGTGACGATTTCCGGGTCCTGATATTCCGCGTGTGTCTCGTGATTCAGGGCCGCGATATCGTCCAGCATCTTGCGGCGGATGGCCTTGTCCACGCCGGGCGGGTCGGACAGATAGAGGACGGGGTCGCCGGTGCCGCGGAACTTCACGCCCTGGTAGACGGATGGGAGGAAGCCCGCGCCCCAGAGGCGATCATAGAGGGGCTGGCAACTGGGCCGTCCCGTGCCGCGCGAACTGAGGGCCACGAAGGAAGGAAGGTCCTCGTTGGCGGAGCCGAGTCCGTAGGAGATCCACGAGCCCATGCTCGGGCGTCCGGCAATCTGGAAGCCCGTCTGGAAGAAGGTCATGGCCGGGTCGTGGTTGATGGCCTCGGTGTGCATGGTTTTCACAATGCACAGGTCGTCCGCCAGGCCCGCGATGTGGGGCAGCAATTCCGAGATCCACGCACCGCTCTGGCCGTATTGTTGGAACTTGAATATGGACGGCGCCACCGGAAAGCGGGCCTGGCCCGAGGTCATGCCCGTGAGCCGCTGGCCCATGCGGATGGAGTCCGGCAGGTCCGTATCGAAGAGGGGCTTCATGGCGGGCTTGTAGTCGAAGGTGTCCAACTGGGAGGGCGCGCCCGACTGGAAGAGATAGATCACCCGCTTGGCCTTTGGGGCAAAGTGGGGCGGCTTGGGCGCCATGGGGTTTGGCGCGTTGGACGCGAACACGTCCGGGTTCACGAGCGAAGCCAGTGCCGCCGTGCCAATACCGGTGGCGCAGCGCCCGAAGAATTGCCTGCGGTTGACGTGCAGTTTCTGTTCGATTCTGGGATCCATGATAGAGACTACTCCCGGGTAATGATTTCGTCAAGATTGAGCATGACCGAAGCGAGCACGGTGTAGGCGGCCAGTTCGGAATCGGCCACCGTTGCATCCGGCTCGGAGTCGCCCACCGCGATGAGGGCTTGCGCGTCTTCGCGGCGGCTGATGAAGTGTGACTGATAATCGCTGAGTCCGCCGAGGAGGATCTGCTGGCGTTCGGCGTCCGGTTCGTGGGCCAGGGCAAGCTTATAGCCAAAGCGGATGCGGTCGGCCGCTCGCGTGCCCCCTTCACGGATCATACGCTGGGCCAGGTGGCGCGACGCCTCGATGAAGGTCGGGTCGTTCAGCGTCAGCAGCGCCTGCATGGGCGTATTCGTGGCCTCCTGGCGCATGGAGCACTGCTCGCGGCCCGGGGCGTTGAAGATCTGCATGTGGGGCGGCGAGATGGTCCGCTTCCAATAGGTGTAGAGGCCGCGGCGATACAGGTTCGGGCCCTTGTCAGGCTCATAGTAGTTGGTGTCGTATTCGTCATTGTTCTGGAAGGTAAAGGCTGACCACAGATCATCGGGCTGGTACGGCTTCACCGATGGCCCGCCCAATTGTTCGCTCAGGAGCCCGCTCACCTTCAAGGCCTGATCCCGCAACATCTCGGCCGGCAGGCGGAAGCGAGGCGCCCGGGCGAGAAGCAGATTTTCCGGATCCTTTTCCCGATACTCCGGGGTCACCACGGAACTCTGCCGGTAGGTGGCGCTCGTGACGATGAGCTTCTGCATCGCCTTCACATCCCACCCCGTCTCGATAAAGTTAAGGGCCAGCCAGTCGAGCAACTCCGGGTGGCTCGGCGGTACGCCCTGGGTGCCGAAATCCTCGCTGGTCTTGACGAGTCCTTTGCCGAAATATACCTGCCAGTAGTGGTTCACGCGAACCCGGGCCGTCAGCGGGTGCTCGGGCGACACGAGCCACTGGGCAAAACCGAACCGGTTCTTTGGAAGGGAATCGGGCATTTCACCCAGGCGCGCGGGCACGCTGGGCTGGAGCTTTTCGGCGGTGTCGGGCTGATCGTAGACGCCGCGCTTCAGCAGGAAGGTGTCCCGCTTCTCCGGCATGTCCTCCATGATCATCGTGGTGACGATAGACTTCTCCACTTCCGTCCGCGCCAGGCGGAGGCTGGTGATTTCCTTGTTGTTCGCGACCCAAAGGGGATCCTGGCCGCGGAAGCGCTGTTGCAGATCCCGCAGGCCGTCTGCGCTTCGCTGCGCCGTTGGCGTTTCGAGCGTCTTCATCATGGCGAGCAGCGCCTTGCCGTGGTCATTGACGTGGCGGAAATAAAAGCCGGTGCCGCCGCCGAAATTGACCACCTTCATCACAATCTCGTGCTCGCCTTCCGTCAGGAAGAGATCGAGGCGATCCGTGTCCGGGGCAGTGATGCGTCCTTCGGTGAAATTGTATTTCACTTCACCATCGACCCAAATCTTCAGGGCATCGTTGCTGCCCAGGGAAATCGACATGGCGCTCGGCACATGGACCTGGACCGTCCGGCGGATGTAGTTGGCCGCCTGGCCTGTCTGGGCAAACTGGTTGACCGTGCCGTCAATCCAATCCGGCATTTCCTTCCAGCGCAACTTCTCCGGGCCAAATTCCTGATTGAGATCGAAAGACCCCTCTTCCGGCGGCAGAACGCGATTGGCCACCTCGACCCGCTCATTGCCTTCGAGGGGGAAGGGGCCCGCATGGAGCCAGGGGCTGAACTCGGGATTGGCCCATTTCGTGATCGCGGCCGATTCGGATATCGACAGAGCGAAACGGCCCATGGCATGCTGGGCGGATTCAGAATTCTGCTTGATTCGGATGGTCACTTTATCGCCGGGAGCGATTGCCGCGCCATCACCCAGGACGAAGATGCCGGTACGATTCTCCCGGCGCACATGGGCACCGGTGGCCCAGCCCGTCGCCTCGTTCCCGTCAATAGCGGAAATGACCTGATAGTCGTCCCGCTCCTGGGCGAAATCCGCGAGGGCGGTGGCGACCGTCAATTTTTCCGGGGTTCCACCGGCCGCGGTATGCTCCACTTCAAATTCGGAAATAACCACG
Source organism: Candidatus Hydrogenedentales bacterium (assembly GCA_044344195.1). GTDB lineage: Bacteria > Hydrogenedentota > Hydrogenedentia > Hydrogenedentales > JAEUWI01 > JAEUWI01. The sequence continues at coordinate 1,290 of JBIJDL010000223.1, read as the reverse complement.
TTGCCATTGGGGGAACGACCGGGGCCTGTTTCGGGCAGGGACGGATCAGTGAACATATCCAGCTTGAAGGACTTCAGGGCGCCTTCGGCCTGGAAAGAAATCTCATAGGTATCATGATCCGGGTTCGGCCCGCCCGCCGTGATGATCTGATCCTCGCCCCGGGTCAGTTGGGCGCCATTGAGCGACGTCAGCGTTGCCGCGCCAAGGGGTTTCCAGGCACTTTCACTGAAGCGGGTCGCGAGGTTCTGTTCCCACTGCGACTGTTCCGCATCCAGCCGTTCATCCGGGGCAAAGAGCTGCTTTTCCAGTACGGCTATCTTCTCGTCGACCTCGGCGCGCCTCGCTTCCTGCTCCGGCGTGGGCACGGCGATAAACGGCTTGTCGTTGCCCTGTTCGCGGCCTTTGCCCTCTTCAGGCACCTGATTGAAGAAGGCGTAGAGTTCGTAAAATTCCTTCTGGGAAAAGGGGTCGAACTTGTGATCGTGGCAGCGGGCGCAGCCCATGGTCATCCCCATCCATGTTGTGCTCGTGGTGTCCACGCGGTCCACCACATACTCCACGGCATATTCTTCCGGGATGATGCCGCCTTCGCCGTTAATCCGGTGATTGCGGTTGAAGCCCGTGGCAATCTTCTGCGACAGTGTCGGGTTCGGCAGCAGATCGCCCGCGAGCTGCTCTACGGTGAACTGGTCGAAGGGCATGTTGTCATTGAAGGCCTTGATGACCCAGTCGCGCCAGTGCCACATGTCCCGTTTCGTGTCTCGTTGATAGCCGTTCGTGTCGGCATAGCGCGCGGCATCGAGCCAGGGGGTCGCCATGCGCTCGCCATAGTGGGGGGAGGCCAGTAGCCGATCCACCAGCCTTTCATAGGCGCCCTCGCCCGTGTCGGCCAGAAAGGCGTTCACTTCCTCCGGCGTGGGCGGCAGACCGGTAATGTCCAGTGACACGCGGCGGATCAGGGTTTCTTTCGGCGCCTCCGGGGAAGGTTTCAGACCGGCGGCGTCGAGGCGCGCAAGAATGAAGCGATCGATTTCATTGCGGGGCCAGGCGGGATCCGACACTGTGGGCGGCTCGGTCTTTACCGGTGCTTCAAAGGACCAGTGGCCCTGCCAGGGCGCGCCCTGCGCTATCCACGCACGGAGCGTATCGATATCCTTCTGAGAGAGTTCCAGATTGGAGCCTGCGGGCGGCATGCGCTCTTCGGGGTCGCTGTGGATAATCCGTTTAATGAGTTCACTGCCGTCCGGGTTGCCCGGCGCCACCACGGGCTGACCATCTTTCGTATTGCCG
>JBIJDL010000166.1:0-11284 GCA_044344195.1 Candidatus Hydrogenedentales bacterium | reverse complement strand
CCTCCCGGATGCGCCCGAGAAACAGGCACTGTTCCACAAGCACCATGTGCCGGATCTGTTGGAGGCGCCGCCCCGCTCCGAACTGCGACTCCACCGCAGCCAGAATGGGTTCGGCAATTTCGGTTCGACTCAGACAGTACTGCAGAGCCTCGACAAATTGATGCTCCATCTCCCACTGGCGAACGAGCGTGTAGTACAAACCGTCCTGCTCGGGCGAGCGCGCCAGGGCAAGCGCACACGCAAGCGCCTCCGATGCGGCAACCCCGTCCTGGCGGTCGGCCTCGATCACCGCGGCCGCACACGCTAGGTCGGACAGTCGTTCAAGTACACCGTATATCGAGAATTCGTTGTAGCCCGCGGGCTGATAGGGCGCGATGTAGCGGCACTGTTTGCGTTCGGCGGCAGCCTTTACCTTCTCCAGTGTATCCGCGTTTGCACCAAGCCATTCCAGGGTCGCGTCCCGCACCACCGGGTCCAGGGCTTCCCCCGGAACAGGCTTTCTTTTTCCCATCCATAGAAGGAGGTCCAGTTTGTCCGGGGGCAAATCCCGATAGGTTCTCAGGGCCTCCCCGTAGAGTTCGGCCCCATTCTCCTCTTCGGCCGGAGCCGGAAAACGCTCATTGAGCTGCGCCATCGTGACGGGCTGCCCGGAAGCTTCTCGCGCCGTCAACAGCATGCGGGCTTCCCGGCTGACCCCGATCCGCCAGATCAAGGCCGGAAGCAGGACGGCCGCCACGACAAGCAAGATCACAATCAACCTGCGGCGCTTCTTCGCCCAGGGACTCCGCGCTTTCCGGCGCGCCCCTCCACCTTCCATAGGCTCAGTGGATACCATCACACCGCCTTGTACTGCAACACCGGATTAACGGCGTGCTCAATCGTCTCATGATTCTCAACCTGCAGCAAACCGCGCTCGTAGAGGTACTCCACATGAGCACCCGCCTCCAGGATCGCAAGCAGGACGTGATACGACTTGCGCGGCCCGAAAAGCTCACGAGACACCTCCTCCAGATTCCTCGGTTGTCGGCAGATCGCCAGCGTCTTCTCCAGGCGCAGCTCGTGAAAAGCAAGAGTCTCGTCGATACGTTGCCCCACATCCTCAATGTCCCCCAGATGCCCGCCGAGGCCCAGCCGGATCCCGTCGAGTTGCCGGATCTTCTTCAAGGCGTCAAAATAGTGACCCAGGCCCATGTTCCGCGTAATGAACTCCGGGGATTGGTGGGGTGTAATGCGATCCAGCACGTGGTCCGCGGTAAAAAGCACGTCGTCCAGCATCAGGCAGACCTGCCCCGGACAATGGCCCGGCGCGTGCCAGGCGTAGAAGGCGCTATCGGGCACGGGCCCTTCTTCCAGAATCAGATCCACGCCGATAGGCTTGAACAGGCCTTTCGACCACCGGTTCATCTCCAGCATGGATTCCACACGCGCCGGCGTCATCCCGGATCTTTCCAGGTAGACCTGCAGGTCTTTCGCCGCCACGATACGGCGCTCCTCGAAATTGCGTAGCGTGGACACGTCCAGTCCGTGGACCGCCAGCCGCGCGCCGGAACGCTCCAGCACGTAGTTCGCCCCCCCGAAGTGGTCGATATGGCCATGAGTGATGATGAGGAGTTCCACATCCGACAGGGTCGCGCTGAGACCGAATTGTTGCCGCGCGCGCTCGAAGCAATACTCCAGCTCGGGATTGGCCTCGCCCATGCCCGAGGAGCAGTCGATCAGCGTCAGCGCGTCATCCAGCACCAGGTAGCAGTTGGTCACATGGTTCTCAAAGGCCCAGACAGGCAACCTGTACACCTCGATACCACTCGATGTCGTATATTTCGATACAACTTCAGAATTCATTGATTGGCTGTCCAAACGCTACTGGACACCTTCCTGCGTGCGCGCCGGGATTATCCTCCGAAGTGCCTCCATCATAGCGGGTCCGGTCTTGGGGCCAACGGACATGCCAGTAAGGTATTCAGCGTGTGGATAACCAGATTCGGTAAAGTACTCCGGTTTTAAAATGTAGCCCAGTGCGTCCAGCGAAAGTCCTAGTACGAAACTGGGCCCCGTACCCATGAGGGCGCGGGTCTGATGGGAATAGGCCGGCGAGGTCTCGCCGGGATGAGTTGCAAATTGAACTGGTCCGACGCGGAACCAGGCCACCTCAGTCTCGATTTTTCCCGTGGTCGGCAATTCAATCACGCCCGCCGCGGAAAGCGCAAGAAAACCATCATTCTCCATCGGAAGCTCAAACACCTTCCGGGCAAACGCAATATCCCCGTGCTCCAGCTCCTTCGCGAATTCCAGTACTTCCAGCGCACGGGCAGCGACAGACGCGCCGTAGCGGTCGGCCAACGCGAAGCCGCGCCCAGACTTGTCTGGCTGTACCCAACCCCCGATGGCACCCTGAAGAAATATATGCTCTCCCCCCATCGCCTCACCCATCACACGATAGAAGCCCGCCACATAATCGGAGGACACCTGATCCGTGACCCCATCCATCACGGTGGGGTGACACGCGAAATTGGTGAGGGTGAGAATCGATGCGCCGCGTTCGTCCCGAAACTGAAGCACCGACATGGTCGTATCGAGCAGTCCCGGTTCACAGATGTTCTCCACCCAGTCCATCGGGCTACTCAATGCGCCGCTGCGCGCCTTGGCCGGCTGGAGCGCCCCGCAGGCTCGGGCGACCTGTTCCGCCGCTGTTTGGACCAGGCTTTCAATGTAAACGGGATCCTTTCCGCTGGTTGTCTCATCGGGCCCCCAGATACCCACCACATCCGGCCCACAGTGGGTATGGGTCGACGCCACGATAATGCGCTCCGGCGGCAGCGAAAGTCGTCCGGCAAGGGCCGCCCCTCGCTCGCGAATTGCCTGAATCTCGTGGCGGACCAGCCCGATGCAATCCACCACAACCACCGCGATATCCTGTTCGCCGTCGCTGATGACAGCCGCCTTCACGAACAGGTCGTCGTGCGTGCCAACAAACTTCCGGTTTCGCGCATCCCCGGCGATAAAGGCGCCAGGAGCCGGCGACACCGTCGCGGACGCCGCGCCCGCATAGAGCGCGTGGCTTTCGGTCGATGCACTAAGTGCACCTGCGAGAATGGCCACAGCGGGCAATGCAATCCCCAGTGCGTGTCTCATACTTTCAACTCCTCTCGGGGCGCGGCGGGACTCCACCGGCCAATTCGTGTTATGTAGACCTTACTTAATCCGCGCCATGGCGCGTCAACAGGCGCGTAACCAGTGCGGTCCAGCCCGTCTGATGACTGGCCCCCAAACCTTTGCCGGACTCACCGTGAAAATATTCATAGAACAGCACCAGCTCGCGCCAATGCGGATCGTTCGCATAGCGCTGCTCTTCGCCGTGTACCGGGCGCACACCCGATTCGTCGGGCTTGAACAGTCCCGCAAGACGGTGCGCAATCTCCCGCGCGGCCTGTTGAAGATTTACCCGGTTGCCCGAACCTGTCGGGCATTCCACCAGCAGCATGTCGCCGTAGAAGTAATGATAGCGCTCCAGCGCTTCAATTATCAGATAATTCAGCGGAAACCAGATGGGCCCACGCCAGTTGGAATTGCCGCCAAACATGCCCGTGTCCGACTCGCCCGGGACGTAAGAGACGCTCCACGAGTTGCCCGTGGCGCCGTCCTTGTAGGTAAAGGGCTGCTTCTCGTGAGCCTTCGAAAGGGATCGAATTCCGTAGGGGGAGAGAAACTCGTTCTCATCGAGCAAATACGCCAGCACCCGCTCCAGACGCGCCCGCGTTGGAATCGCCAGCAACTCCCACCGCGATCCGTCCGGCTTCGTGCGGCGTTCCAGGTACGTGGTGGTCCGTCGCAGATCACGCCGGTGGGCCAGGAACCAGTCCAGGCGCCTGCGAAAGCCCGGAAGTTTCTCCAGGACCTCCCCCTTCAGCACCTCCACCGTCAGTAGCGGTATAAGACCCACCAGTGAGCGCACCCGAATAGGCGTCGCCTTGCCCTTTGCATAAATCTGGTCATAGTAGAATCCATCGCCCTCGTGCCAAAGCCCGTGCTCCCCGAGGTGATTCATCGCGTCGGCGATATGGACAAAGTGCTCGAAGAACTTGGACGCAATATCTTCGTAGGCCGGATTCTTCTCCGCCAGTTCCAGCGAAATCGCGAGCATCGTCGTGCAGTAAAAGGCCATCCACGCTGTGCCATCGGCCTGTTCCAGTTCGCCCTCCATGGGCAACGGCTTTGAACGATCAAATACCCCGATGTTATCCAGGCCCAGGAAGCCACCCGCAAAGAGATTATTGCCATGGGGGTCTTTGCGATTGACCCACCAGGTGAAATTCATCAGCAGCTTGTGAAACACGCGCTCCAGAAAAGCCCGATCGCGCATGCCCCGTTCGCCGGTCATCTTGAACACGCGCCAGCAGGCCCAGGCATGAACGGGTGGATTGACATCACTGAAATTGAACTCGTAAGCCGAGATCTGACCGTTGGGATGGAGATACCACTCCCGGAGCAGGAGTTCCAACTGGGATTTGGCGAAGTCCGGATCCAGCTCCGCAAAGGGAATCATGTGAAAGGCCGTGTCCCACGCCGCAAACCAGGGATACTCCCACTTGTCGGGCATGGACAGGATGTCCCGCGCGTAAAAATGTTTCCAGTCGTGGTTGCGGCCGGTCTTCCGCGCCGCCGGCGGGCTGGCAAACTTCGAATCGCCCTTGAGCCACGTGCTCACGACATAATGGTAGAACTGCTTGGACCACAGCAGCCCCGCGCGGGCTTGCTTCAAAATCCGCGCCATCTCCTCCGTCGCATCGGCGGGCGTGATCGCCTCGTGAAAGGCGTCCGACTCCTTCCTCCTCGCCGCGAAAATCGCGTCGAATTCCTCGCCAAAGAGGGCGTCCGGACGTTGCACGTCTTCATGAAGTCGCAGGCGGATCTCCCAAGTGCCCTGCGCAGGCACGATCCGTTGAAACCATGGTGCCGCCTTGGTGCCCACCTCCTCCATATTTATCGCGTTCTTCTTTCCTCGGACCACGTATTCGTGGAACGCGTCCTTGTAGTGCCCGCCATCGTCCGCGCCACCCAGATGAATGACGCGGTTGGTGTCGTTCTCGGTAAAGAGCACCGGCGGAACACCTTCTCTCGGATCGACTTCGAGGAAGTACTTTCCGAGAGTTTCATGCTCGATGCCGATACCCGACGCGTCGTGGAGCCAGAGCCAGGGCTTCTGGCGTCCGCTCTCGTGAAATGCCCCCCAGCCCCAGGTATTGCGAAACCACACCGTGGGCAGGATGTGCAGCGTCGCCGCGCGAGTACTTCGATTCTCCGCCGTGATACGGATCAGGATATCTTTGTCGTCGGCCTTCGCATACTCCACGAAGACATCAAAGTAGTTGTTTCCTTCGAATATGCCCGTATCCGTCAGCTCGTACTCCGGCTGCACCCGATTCCTGGCCGCGTTCTCGCGGATAAGCTCTTCGTAAGGAAATGGATTTTGCGGATATTTGTAAAGGGCCTTCATATAGGTGTGCGACGGGGTCGATTCCAGGAAGTAATAACATTCCTTCACGTCCTCGCCGTGGTTGCCCTCACCGTTCGAAAGCCCGAAGAGACGCTCCTTCAGGATAGGGTCACGGCCGTTCCAGAGGGCAATGGAAAAACAGAGACGACATTGGCGATCGCAGATCCCCAGTAGCCCGTCTTCCCCCCAGCGATAAGCTCGGCTGCGCGCGTGCTCATGGACGAAGTTGGACCATACCTCCCCGTCCGCAGAGTAGTCCTCGCGCACCGTTCCCCACTGGCGATCCGCCAGGTAGGGTCCCCACCGCTTCCAGTTGCGATCACGCCGGGCATCTTCCCGCAAGCGAACATGTTCTTTCGTTCGGCCGTTTTGCATACTCACAGACCTGCCTTCCGTAATGCACCGCACCGGCCCGACACCTGGCGCAACGTGCTGCCTGCCCCTATGGTATCATTCTCCACCAAGCAACGAGCAAACTGACGGAAACCATGGCAGAAAGGACCGCCCCCATGAAACTGGATTACATCTTCGAATCGGCTCTGTATGTCGGCGACCTCGCGGCGGCGGGAAAATTCTACGAAAGCCTGCTCGATGCGCCGGCCTTTGCCGCGGGGGAAAATCGCCATATCTTCTTCAAGCTGAGGCACGGAATGCTTCTGCTCTTTGACTCGCGAAGCACGGATAGCCCCGACGCCGAATTGCCGCCCCATGGTGCCATCGGACGGGGGCACCTCGCCTTTCGCGTGGCCGAAGAGGATTTGGCCCTTTGGCGCGCCCGCCTCGCCGCACAGAACATTCCGATCGAAAGGGATTGGACTTGGCCGAACGGAGCGCCTTCCATCTACTTCCGCGACCCCTCTGGCAATCTCCTTGAGCTCACCGTAGGCAAGTTATGGGGATTTCAAGATGGCGAATAATTAGACGACCACCATATCGTCACCTTTGCCCCCAACACGCGAGTCCCCAAGCGAATCGTGCAAGTATTTCAGATCGTGGTGGAGTGCATCCCGAACCAGGAAATAGTCGGAACTGTGTACGATAAGATTGGCGCCAGCCCGGGCCCAGGCCACCGCATCGTCGATGCCGAAGGAGTAGTGAAAGCCCACCCCAACGCCCCGCGATCGGCCCTTCTCGATAATCGTCGTAATCGCATTCGTAAAGGACGGATGCTGGTACTGTTCCGGGATCCCCAGGCTGATGGAAAGGTCGTGCGGCCCGATCAGGAGGGCGTCAATATCTGGTACGTCCAGTATTTCATCCAGCCGTTCGATGGCCGGAATGCTTTCAATATTCACCACCATCAATTTGTCCGCCGCATAGCCTCCGAGATATCCCTGAAGCGTCTCGTCCAGCGTCTCGCTCCCGTCCAGCACCTTCTCCAGACGCTCGCCCTTCAATGGACGATACTTCACCGCGCCTCGCAAGGCTTGTATATCGCTGATCTTCTCGAGGTAGGGCGCGACCACGCCCGCCGCCCCGCCATCCAGCACTTTGCAGGCCTCATAGGGATCCGGCGCGGGTATGCGGACGATAGGGGGCAACCCTTTCGCGGCGTAGGCCTGGCACATCCACGAAACCTGTGCCCGGTCGAGGGGGATGTGCTCCGTATCGATAAATACGAAGTCGAGCCCCGTTCCCGCGAGCATCGCGGGCCACAACGGCGACGGCGACAGCACACAGGTCCCGTAGACCCGCCGGCCCGCGCGCAGGGCCGATTTCAAGGCAATTCCATCCATGAACTTTTAATTCTTTCTCCGCGCTATGGTACTATTTACAAATAGGAAGACGGCAATATCGGTACTGGAATCCGGCTCGATAGGTTGAGTCTAGGAACTGCCCAATCGAGGCCCGGGCATTGCCAGTACCTTAGCGGATGGAGAGCGAAGTTGTCGAATTCTGGAGTACCTCCCCTGGAAACGCCCCATGAAGCCCCCCTTACCCCGGCGCTCCGCCGCAGGCTGCTGATCTCGCTCACGATCGCCTTCGGACTTGAGTTGGGCTCCCGCATCGTACTCGGACTGGGTTCCAACCCTTCCCTCTTCGCCGAGATACTCTCCATTACCGCCGTGCTCCTCGCATGCGCCGCCATCGCCACACTGGTTGCCGGCACCAGAGGCAGCAAAGCCGTCCGCGGATGGATGGTGCTCGCGGGCAGCGCGCTGGTCGCGTCGATCATCCTCCGCATATGCGCGGAAATCCCCGCGCTGGAACTCCACCCCTTACTCGGCGAGCGTGGCGCATTCCGGGAATTCATCATCAGCATGACCGACCTGGCGGGGATTGCCGCGTGGGTCTTCGGCTTCTTCTGGATGGTCTTCGAACTGGAAACAACCCGGGAAACCCTGAACCTTCAGCGTCGGCAACTGCTGAAGGAAATCGACGACCGCAGTCGCGCGGAAGCCGTGCTCCGCGAGAGTGAGGGGCGCTTTCGGGCTGTCTTTGACAACGTGCCCGCGAGCATCCTCGTCATGTCCTCTCAGGGACGCCTCATCGAGTGCAACCAGACCCTCGCCGCCGAACTCGGCTATTCCGTGCGCCAGCTTCACAATACCGGTCTGGAAAGCCTGGTCCACGATGATGACCGCAGCGCATTCCGGGCCGCCCTCGAGAAAATTCAATCCTCTGGCGACGCACGCCATTCCTTTGAGACGCGCCTCCTGTGCCGGGACGAGTCCGTCATTCAGTTCAGCATCGTGGCTACCCCGGTCCCCACCGACTACCGCCAGGCCAGCATACTCGTTGCCGTGCTCGAAAACATCTCCGAACGCCGCCTCCGGGAGCAACAGATCCAGCGCCGTCAGAAGATGGAAAGCCTGGAGGTACTCGCCGGCGGGGTGGCCCACGATTTCAACAATCTGCTCGTGGGCGTCATGGCCAATGCCGATCACCTTTCGCGCTGCCTCGGTGTGAATAGCGAGCACGTGCAGACCTGCGTCGAGATCCTGGAGAGTTCGCAACGCGCGGCCGAACTTTGCCACCAGCTCCTCGCCTACGCAGGAAAAGCACCGAGGGAAGAACAAATCGTCAATCTGGACGAAGTGGTCACCGGCACCCAGCAGCTTCTTCGGATGACCCTGGCGCCGCAGGCAACGCTCGTGCTCCATGGCAATGCGCACCTTCCCGCCATCAGCGCCGACCCGGCCCACCTCCGCCAGGTGCTCTTGAGCCTTGTGACCAATGCCTCCGACGCGCTCGTGGGCGCGCCCGGCACCGTTACCATTACGACCGGAACCGAACTGCTCAAAGAACCCGATTTTTCGAAGCTCCTTCACCAGCACGCGCCTGTATCCGGGCCGTACGTATTCCTGGAGGTCTCCGACACCGGCACGGGCCTCCATGAAGACGCCATCACGCGAATTTTTGACCCCTTCTACACCACCAAGCGCCATGGCTCCGGGCTCGGACTGGCCGCGGTACTCGGTATTGTTTACGCCCATCGGGGTCTTGTTTCGATCAAAAGCCGCCTGGGCGAAGGAACCTCCTTTCGCATCTACTTCCAGCCGGCCCCGCACCCGGCGGCGCCCGTTTCAATTCCGGTTAAGAAAGGGGAGCATCCCGAAGATGTTGCACCGGGCATGCGTGTACTCGTCGTGGATGATGAAGAACTGGTGCGCAATGCCGCGCGCCGCATCCTCGAACACAGCGGCTACGAAGTCATCACCGCGATTGACGGTCTGGATGGGGTAGAGTTGTTTGAGAACCATCACGCCACGCTCTGTGCCGTTCTCCTCGACCTCACCATGCCCCGGATGAACGGCGAAACCGCCTGCATACGGATGCGCGAAATCAATCCGGCCATTCCCATCATCCTCAGCAGCGGCTACAGCGAGAGTGAAAGCTCCTCCCCCGCCATCTTCAAGGAGGTCGCCGCCTACATCCGCAAGCCCTACCGCCTTAAACAACTGCTCGACATCCTCGAGGAAGTCACCTCGAAATAGGGGACCCTTTCGCAGGCCCCAGGGCCACCGCGTCAAAGCCAACAAAATTGCGGAGATATGGAGCGGGGGCTTTCCAGCCCTCCGACCCGTGCAATGGCGCTCCACCCCTTCGCCACGGCACCCTCGCCATAGAGCCGCGCCGTCCCGACCGCCGCGCCATCGAGCCACGCCAGGAAATGAACCGCCTCCCGGTCGGTATCGTCAAACTCATTGGCTGCCGACACGCCCTGCTCCTGATTGAACACACGACGGCGAATCTCGCGGATCTCCTCAAAGACGGGGCTTGTCGTGGCAATGCGTTCGATCCGTAACATGGCGCGATTCCGACCGGACGATCCGGATGGCTACTCGCTTTCCTCAATCAATGTTTCGACGGCGGCAAAAAACTCGTCCGTCATGGGAAACTTGCTCCCGTGCTTCACATACTCCACATGCCCGTCCAGATACAGCACGTTGGCGCCATCGGGTACATGCACATTGGCCCATTCCACCATGACTGGAACCATTGCGGGATCGGGCAGATCATCGCGCAGGAGCACAATATCCCCTCGGGGCCCCGGTATCGATTCACGGGCAGCCAGGGCTTCGAAATCCGACCCGCCCTCCTCAAAAGCCTCCACCACCGCGTCCACGTCCGCCTGATCGCGCAGGGCAAATCCAAGATAGAGATAGTCTGAATCCGCAAAGATCGTACCGTCCTCCATCGTTTCGGAGTAGTTCGTATCTTCGGCAGGGCACTGGAGCAACGCGAGTTCCATGGACTTCAACACATCTTGACCGAAAATCAGGTAGTTCGGCTCATCCACCAGGGCCGGAAACTTCCCGTTGTGCTCGTTCGCATAAATCATCAGTTGAAGGCCGACTTGCTTCAGATTGTTCTGACAACTCGCGCGCCGGGCCGCCTCCCGTGCCCGGGCCAGCGCCGGCGGCAACAGGATAGCAGCGAGAATCCCCAGGATCGCCACCATCCCGAAACTGACGACAACGATTACCAGACACGCCAGCGGCCCGCCCGACAGACCACTCCGTTGCTGGGCCCGCGGGGGCGGACCATAGCCCGCAGAACTCACGTAGCCACCACCCGGCGGCAACGGCGGCGGAAAACTGCTTCCCACGGCCGATTCTGCCGGCCCGGAAGCCGCCAGGATGCCCCGCACCAGATCGGCGCTGACCACCTCCACCCCGCTCGACTGTACCTGACCTGAGAGACGCTGGCTCACCTGATTGACGACCGGCTCAGGATCGACCCCGCGTACCGTACAGGCCCGCCGCACCTCGTCTAAGTATTGTTCCACCAGTTGCGATGCATCCAGGTTCCACTGCATGTATAGTCTCCCTCGTTGCCCTTGGCCGCGATGCCGGGCAGCTCCTGTCTGCGCGTTCACCGGTGCGCTCCTCTCGGACTTCGGCCCGGTCGCACCTGCAGTATCCTCACTGCAAAGTAGCATATGGTTGACGATCATTCAACCCCACGCTGCCGACGGGAATACTTGCTCACTCCCGGAGGGACGGAACTCCTGGTGTCATTCTGGTATAAAAGGGGCAGCCAAACTTCAGCGGAATGGCGTCGAGTCGACGACTTCTCGCCACGGCTTGATACTGCAAAAAAAGGTGCGCACGGCAGGGTCAGGATCAGGCGGCAACGCTGAAATCACTTCAGACGGCTAAAATGTACCAAAGGGCATACTACACGCCAGAGGGAGCACGCCATGGGAACGTATAAGCTTGACCAAATGATCTGCGTCGCGGCGCTACTGTCCGCCACCGTCCTCACGAACGTCACATCGGCCCGCGCGGAAGAAGCCCCGCCCGAAGGCTGGGGCTACGCCCCCGGAGCCCGAAGCCCCCAACC
>JBIJDL010000669.1:0-3178 GCA_044344195.1 Candidatus Hydrogenedentales bacterium | reverse complement strand
ACGTGATCGAGTATACCCAAAACGAGGGAAGCGATCGCATCATAGTGACAGGGTCGGACCCACGATGTGGAACGGGCAATAGACGTCACGCTATGACGATAGCCAAATCGAGCGTCGTGTCTTAAACGTCCGGGCCTGTCCTGTTGTATAACGTCGCGACGTCAGACTTCAGGACAGGCCCGCCGGTTGCGATCATGTCGTCTGGATCGGTGAATTCGGTTGACGCGCAGTCGCCATCTTTACGTTTGGTCACGGGGGCGACCCTGTTCCTGCGAGTTCACCCAAGGTATTCAACGTGAAATACGCCACGCCGTCGATACCCGCGTCCTCCGCGGCGGCGATGTACTCCGGGATCTCCGAGGCCGCCTTGATCTTGCCGTGACTCGTCACCACGCCGAGGCAGAAGGTGAAGCGGGCGTCGCTCTCCTCTGGCTTGACGAGTGCACGGGCATCGGCCAGGCGCTGGCGGAAGACTTCCATGTACTTGTCGCCGTAATTGTCCGTGTAGCAATAGCCCGACACGTTGATGATGTCCAGATAGCCCGCCTTCGCCCAGTCGGCCCAGCGCTGTCCTACGAAGTGGCCGCTGGCCACGTGGGGTCCCCAGCAGTAGAGCGCCAACGTCGTGTTCGGCAGGGCGGCCTTGATCTCGGTCATCAACGCCGTGAGATGAGTTTCCTTGAAGCGCTGCCAGGGCGTGTCGCCGCGATCCGTGATGGCATACGTCACATCCGGATTGGCTGCAGCAAATGCCGCCGCGCCGACGGGATCGAGGTCCACCGGCTTGTTCGGATAGCGCAGGTAATCCAGCAGCACGCCCTCCAGCGTATAGCGTGCTACCAACTCCGTCAGCATGCCCACAACCCACGACCGTGCCTCGGGATTTGCAGCAGAGATGTAGCCGCCCAACGCGCCATCTTTCTCGCGCAGCGCCCACTCGGGATGTTTCATGAGAATACCGGCAGGTGCGTCGTGACCGCAGATCAGCACCGGCACCGCCGGGTACACCTGAAGTCCCGCGGCCCGCGCCGCCGCAACATAGGCGCCCAGCGCGTCCCACGCGCCATAGAGCGATTCGGGGTGAAAGGTACCGGGGTAATAGGAGCGGCCCGACGAATCCGCCGCATAGGGCATGACGATGTTGAGCCCCGCGCGTTTCGCGCTTGCAATACTGGCGTCGATATCGGCCAATCGCTTTTCCACAGGGTCGCCGGGCAGGGCCACGCGATGGAGATGAACATAGGCCGCGTTAAAGGGTGCCTCGGCGAAGGCGGACACGGTTGATAACAGTGCAGTCATCAGCAAGACGACGCGAATCATCGGTCCACCGCCGAAAAGGAAGTCAGCGACACGATCCCCGTGCAGGGGCCGTAGACGCCATTGGCTAGGGTTAGATTGTCCTGATTGAACGTGCTGAAATTGGGTGTGAAACCCATTTCCCCACTACCGATGCCAACGCCATCCTGGGAGATAAGCATCTTCCCTTCAGCCATGGTGAATGTCAGTTCGGTCTCTTCCTTCCACGTGAACGGCACAGCCACCTGTCCCGGAACGGTGAGCTTGTGCACGCGACCATACTCCGCCACGGCGGCTTCGGGAATCACCCCTTGCACCTCGGGGATCCACGGTGTGCCGCCCTTGTTCATCGTGGCGATGTAGAGCGAATCCTGGAAGTTGGTCAGACTTACAATGCGTTGGCCCCAGGCGTTGTACGCAGGCGGTTTGTCCTTCATCGCGCGGGCGTAGGGCTCCTGATCCTCGATGCTCAATTCGGGCTGAGTAAAGACGCGCGTGACGAAGGTCCAGGTCTTTGCTTCGTGATCAAAGCGCCACAACTCGCCCCAGGGCCACACGCCCACGTAGAGATAACCGCCATAAATCGCCAGGGTCTGGGCTTCGCGCGCATTCGTCGAGACCCCTTCGGGCACGGGAATCGCCGGTTCGAAAGGTTTCAGGCCCTCCTTGTCATATTGAAAAAGCGAACCCGTGGGATACTGACCGATGAGAACCTTATCGTAGAAGCGCGTCATGCTGTAGCCCTGCCAGCTCTTGCCGTCGGTCACGCGGTGGGTCGTCAGGTTGCCATCACGATAGCTGTAGAACTCGCCTACGTTCGTGGTGATCAAGATCTCGCCGTCGTAGTTGCCCAGGGTGAACACACTGCCTACGATGGGGAAAGACTTCGCGTTCTCCAGTGCGATGGTCTCGCCCGGCTTCCATGGAGCCACGTAGAGCATGTCAGGTTTCACATGGCAGATGACCATCTGGCCATTCACGTAGTAGTAGCGTCCCGCGCCGAGGGTGGAGGTGTAGATCGCTTCGCCGTTGTAGGTGATTCGCTCGTTCTCAAAGATTAGCCGCCCATTGTTCACAAACTGCACACCACCGTACGTGTCCGCCTGCGTGGCCCATTCGGACTCAATGGATTTCCAGCCGCCATTCCCGTCCGGCGTGAGATAGGGCGCGCGTCGCCCATAGTTGCCCACCGCCACCAGCGTGTCGCCATCCACCTGGAGTCGCGCGGCGTTGTTCTCCGCATCGAAGGGCTTGCCTATCGGCGTGACGGTGGCCTCGGGCGTGGGGGATTTGTAGTAAAAAACCAACTGGCGGTTGTTGTCGCGCATGTACGTCGAGTGCGCATCGTCAAAGCCCGCGCCGAGAATCACCTCATTCTCACCGAATTTGAACTCGAAGAGCGTACCCACGCTCTGGCCAAGATCCGGACCGGGTTGGAAGTCGAGCGAAATCGATACGCTTGGGTTGTCGAACTTGCCCGCATTGCGGACAGTCACGCCCGATCCGACCTCGACATTCTGCAACTCGGCGGGACACGAGCCAGCGAAGACAAGGGAAACGGTGAGGGCCAAGAGATAGCGCATGGATTACTCCTTGATTGGGAGGGGACGGTGCAATGGGTACAACACACGCCTAACGATAGGGAAAGCCTGGGCGCTGGGTCAACTCTCGGGAAAAGGGCCTTGGAGAATTGAAAGAACGCCCAGGGCCCATGATATCCACAATCAACGCCACTCGACATTGCGAGATTCGCGGCGACGCTCGCAGTGCCTTTGACCCTCGAAGCGGCGCCAACGTGGCTTAAGCTTCCAGCTTGAGATAAGGCTCACTTCAGCATTCAAGTGATCCCTTGAGACGTCTCACGATTCCAGTCCAAGAACAA
>JBIJDL010000165.1:0-11311 GCA_044344195.1 Candidatus Hydrogenedentales bacterium | reverse complement strand
CACCATGTCGCCCACCTTGAAGGCGGTGGCGGCCCGCTCGTCCACATACGCCGTAACCCGGTTTGCGCCGGCACCCACGATGGTGAGAATGGGGTCACCCGCGAGAATGGATTCACCGGGGCGCTTCGCGATTAATGCGATCTGGCCTGCAACGGGTGCCTTCAGCGCCAGAGCCTGGCGGCGTTCCTGCACCTCGGCCACGATGGCCTGCTGCGCGGCAATGTCCGCCTGGAGCGCGCGCAGCACCGCGTCGGTCGGTGCGGGTACGGGTTCTTCTCCGGTTCGCGTCTCGCTCCGACTCGCTGCAGCGGCGATGTTTTGCTTTGCCATGGCGATGGCGTTCACGTCCTGGTCTACTTTGGTCTTGAGCGCGGTATAGGCCAGCCGGGTTTCGTCCACCACGGCGGGTTCGAGCAGGTGCTGCTTCAACATCTCCTCCTGCCGCTTGAGTTGTACGGCAAGGCGCTCAAGGTCCACCTTGTCGGTCTCGTGCTGGATGACGCGGTCCAAGTGGTTCAACCGCGCCTGCTCCTCGTTGAGCTGGAAACGGCGCAGGTCATCCTGGGCCGAGGTTTCGTTCATCTGCTGTTCCTGGGCGAAGCGCGCGCTCTCGGCTTCGAGCAGCGCCCGCACCCGGCCCAGTTCCGCCTCGGCCACGTGGAGCTCCGACCGGATCAGCGTGTCGTCCATTATGGCGACCACCTGGCCCTCCGTTACCTCGTCAAGGACATCCACCGCCAGACTCTGTACCGTGCCGTCGAAGAGTGGTGCGACATAGGTGGTTTTCGCCTCGGCGATGCCGACCGCGTCCACGTAGACGCGCTGGCGCTGCACAAGCACGACGGCTACGGCGACTGCGGCGCCCCAGATGAGCACCGGCAGAAAGCGCTTGCGCGAGAGCATAAACATGCGGGAAAGGGGGGTCTTAATGGGTTCGGTTTTGCCGCTCATACCTGGGACTGTTCCTCATGAAGCACAAAAGTCACGTGGGTAATGCCCTCAACGCGCTTCAATTCTCCTACCATCTCGTCGGCCCGCTCGGGATCGCGCAGAATGAGCCGATACGCCAACTCGCCGTGGCCGCTTTCCTGAAAGCGCTGGGAGACCAGATGGGTATTTCTGCAGTAGCGGTTCAAGACTCCCTGGGCATGGGCGCGCTGGCATACGCTCGTATCCAGATGGATTCGGACGAAGCCGTCGCCCATATTGAGCTGGCCAAAATGGGTCCAGTGGAGGTACATCAGGAGGAGGCAGAAAGCCGCCGTGCCCAGCAGCGCGAGATGGATGCTGCCCGTGCCCGTCGCCATACCCGTAACCAGCGCGAAAAAGATGAAGGCCGTATCCCGGGTGTCCTTAAGGATATTTCGGAATCGAATCACCGCCAGCGCGCCGATAAGGCCGAAGGCGATGACTATATTGCTGCCGATGATCATCATGGCCAGGGCAATCAGCACCGTCAAGAGAATGATCGACTGGACGAAGGCGCTCGAGTACGACAGGCCGGTGTGGGTGTACATATAGGTCCACGCGGCCACTTGGCCCAGCACAAAGGACAGCAGCAAGCCCAGCACGGCCTCGTTCAAGGCAATCTGCCCCGGGGCAGCAGAGGACATCATCGTGGCGAGGGTGTCCATCAGTGCCGGGCCCTTTCCAGTCGCGCCACATCGATTCCTTCCGCCCGGAGCGCGTCCGCGCACACGACGTACTTGGAAAAGGAATCGCGGAGCAGATCGAGGCTTCGCACCGCGTCTTCCACCCAGGTGGGAAAGGTATCGGTGAACTTCACCTCCAGCACGATGGGCGAATCCGCAGGTTCAAACCAGTAGGGCGAGGCCTCCCACGCCTCCGGATCGAATCGGTGGCTGGGAAGGCAGGTCAACTCGCTGTCGAAGGTGATGCGCAGTGGCTCGTCCATCTTGCCCACGTAGGCCTCGCGCATATAGCGCACCACGATCTTGGGCGTTGCCCGGTAATTCATGACGAGGTCCTGAAATTCATGGAGGTTTTCCCCGTCCCGGTCGTAATCTTTGAAGATCTCGGGCAGAATCAGGTCGCCGGCGAGCACCGATTCCGCCGCGCTCCGCCGAACGACCGCACGATCTTTCTTCACGATCTGATTGAAACGATGTTTCACCTCGAAGAAACAATGGGTGTTGTTTCCCGCATAGGTTCGAATTCGCAATTTGCGGCGCCGCTCCTCGCCCCGGGCGGAACTCCAATAGAGGGCCAGGTCCGGTGAATCGAGGTAGATACTCGTCACCGGATATTCCCGACCGTGAGCGTCCGGATTTACAAAGGGGCGAATGTGCTCCCGAATGGCGAGGGCTTGCACCGCATTGATGCAGTACTTCGCCTCGAAACGCTGCGCCACCGCCGCGCTCCACATCGTAGATTCTCGATTTATTGGATAACTCATCCTTACATTAATCGCCCGGGGTCGGTGCTGCGGCTTCCCAGCTTTCGGGGTCGTTTCCGAAGGCGGAGAGGCTTACGCGCTGAAGTGAATCGCCCTGCCCGTTGGGGCTGGTGGGCCAGGGCGTCTCGTTGTCGTAGCTCACGTGATCCACGCGATAGAAGAATTGTTCCTCATTGCTGTTCCGTTCTGCGGGTTCCGAAAGTTCCACGGACTCGCCATCATTCAGGCGACCGCCGTAGGGCCCGAAGACCGTCACGCCGGGATTGCCAAAGGCGGCGGTGAAGGCGGCGGGATCGCCCGCCACGATGACACGGCCGCCCGCCGGGATGCTCGCACCCGCGGGAAAATTGAACGAAACACCATTCGTGAAGGCCCAAGGTACGGCGCCCGGTCCCTGAAGGCTGATCGCGGCACCGGTCGTGTTGTAGAGCTCGATGAACTCTTCTCCCTGGTTGTTGGAAGCCGGATCGTAGTAAAGCTCCGTAATCACCACGTCGCCCAGCGCGGGTTCGGCATTGG
Organism: Candidatus Hydrogenedentales bacterium; assembly: GCA_044344195.1. Taxonomy (GTDB): domain Bacteria; phylum Hydrogenedentota; class Hydrogenedentia; order Hydrogenedentales; family JAEUWI01; genus JAEUWI01. Next base: position 8,376 of record JBIJDL010000165.1, on the reverse strand, counting down.
CCGCGCCGGGGGTGGCGGCACTGAGAATCGGGAAACGATCCCCGTCGCTCGCGAGGTAACGGCCCCAGGTTTCACCGCGACGCGATGCGCCGAAGTCTTCCTGAGTGCGGTAGCCGGCCAATTCGCCGGCCTCGCCCGAGCTGAGGAAAACGAGCTCGCCGCCTTCGCTAAGGGCGAAGGGCGTGAGCGCAGCCGGATTACCGGCATCGTTGAAGTCGTCATCTTCATAGACCACGAGGAAGCCCCCGGCGGCCACAATACTACCCTCGGGAAATTCGTACTTCTGGAGCGCCAGCTCGTCATCGCTCAGGAACCAGCCGCTGATATCTACCGCGGCGTTGGACGTGTTGTGCAGTTCAATCCAGTCGGGCTCGTCATTGTCCGAGTGTGCGAGAATTTCATTAATCACAATGGCGCTGGCCTCCGGCTCGGTGCCCGTATCCCCCGCGCCCGGCGTGCCGCCGGAAACGCTGCTGGGCAGCCAGTTGGAAGCAAGGCTCCAATCCACCAGGGGATCCAGCGACGGGTCCAAGAAGGTGAGGGAGTGTCCGAGGCCGTCGGTAACTTCGTGCCAGTTATCCTCATAGCGGAAACTGTGAATAGGGTTCCCGATGGCGTCCACGAGTTCCAGACGTTCCCCTGCATTGTCGAGTAGGCCGGTGTACACACCGGCGATGTTGAAGCCAGCGCCATAAAACTCGGTGAAGGCCGTTTCATTCGACACCACAAGCACATAGGCGCCCGCGGGAAGTTCCATGGCGGGGAATTCAAAGTTGATGCCCGTCACAAAGCGGACGCCCGCCAGGTTGATGGGGGAACTGCCCGTATTCTGCAGCTCGATGAATTCCGCAGCGGGATTGCCGACCGGCGCATCCGCGGGGTGATACATAATCTCCGTGACACGCAGGGAGTTCTGTGCATCCGCCGGGGCGTACACCGCCTCGGTCAGGGCGCTCCATTCACCCGCGTTCAACACGCGCGCCTTCACACGGGTAATGCCGTTCAGCGCCACCACACCCGTGTATTCAAGCGCGCCCGGGGCCACTTCGCCCTGAGGGCCATTGCCCGGATCCACAAAGATGGGCAGTCGCGGGTCGCTTCCGTCCAGCGTGTAATAGATCGTTCCGGCGTCATTCGTATGGGTGATGCCCAGCGTGTCACCTGGTGCGATCTCGCCACCATGCTGATTCACGCCGTTGATCTGGAAACGCGCGCCCGACAGTTCGGGATACCAGCCGCGTGCGCGGAACTGCTCCAGCACCACCGCTGTCCGTGTTGGGAAAAAGCGTGCGTTGATGTCATTGATCACCGGGAGCCAGTTGTCGTCCTTGGTCCGCGGCGGCTCGTTATCTTCCTGCTTCGCATCGCCCCAGCGCGCCGACTCGGCGATGATGGCCGAGGCCAGTTCGTCGCGGCGGGCGTTGAAGCGGCCCGTGGCCTTCGACGGCGTCAGCGCACCGCCGTTGAAGAAGTGCTTGTGTACCAGGTCGGCAAAGACCATGCGGTATTCCGGGTGGGCCGTCAGGGCCTGATGGAGCGACTGGGGATTGTTATAGCGGTATTCCAGCAACTGGGGGTGGAGGAAGGGGCCCGTGCGGTCCACGCTCGCCGCAATCTGCGGGAAGGGTAGCTCTGCGGCCAGGTGCGCCAGCAGCGTATGTTCCGAGTCGTGGGAGAAGTACATGAACCCGTTCGGATTGGCCCGGTTGTAGATCGCCCAGATGTTGTTGGCGCCCGCATTCGGCAGGCCCTCGTCATCGTCAAACCACCACGAAACCGGCGCGTCGAAATTGCCGCCGTAATAGGCCACGAGCATGTAGCTGATAAGGTTCTCTTCGTTCACCAGGATCGGGTACGCGGGATTCGCCGTGCCATCGGCATTCTTGCCCAGCACTTTGTAATACTTCTCATCCGTCTCAAAGCCGGCCACGTAGGCGTTCCACAGCGCGGTCCAGGCCACGCCATCGCCCGACACTTCCTCACTGTTGCGCTTGATCACGTCATAATCGGCGGAGTCGCCACCGAAATACGTTTCCGCATACTCCTCCTCGGAGCGCTCCTGGGACTGGAACACGCCCCAGTACACGCCGTTGATGTACAGGTGATAGTAGCGGCTGCGCGTATACGGCTGGCCCAGGTCACGCTGCGTGTCGCGGGAGAATACGTCCCGGGTCAGCGTATTCAGTGCTCCCAGTCCCTCGCCGTCTTCATCGCCAAGGGACCACGAGTAATCCGTGCTGGTACGCAGGTCGAGTTTGTCGAAACTGTCCGTGCCCTCGTCTCCAAACATGGGGAATTCCAACTGAGAGTCGCCATATTCGCTGCGGAAGTACATGCGGAAAGCGTGCTTGCCGTTGTCGCCGCGGCGGCTCCAGCCGCCCCGGATGCGGATGCCCGCCTGCACCTGGAAATCATCGCCGCCCTCGGGGTCGATGAGCTCCAGAGAGATGGGCCGTTCCCATTCGCGCCCGCGGCGGTTCGCATTCGTGTAGATGCCCGTCGCCGGGTCCACGAAGTGGTCCAGATCCGTCACGATGGAGAGTGTCTTCACCGATTGGAGCGAATTCTTCATTTCCGAGGCGTAGCGGGGATCTTGCGTGATTTCGGGATCCATCTGATAGTCAAAGATTTGCGTGTTTACGATCCCGGTGGGCCAGCCTGCGGGCGTGCTGCCGTCGGCAGACTGTTGGATCACATCATTCAGGAAAATATAGGACTGGGTCTGCACCCGGTCCGTCACGATGCCCGAAGCAAAGGCACCCGCGCGAATCACCGCAGTGGAAGAGATGCCAACAGGGCTCTCATAGACCGTACCCGTGGTCGCTGTGGGCGGCGTACCGTCGCGCGTATACCGAATTTCCGCGCCGGGCGTTTCCGTCGTCAACGTCAGGGCGAAGGGCACTTCGAAGAAGCCGTGCTCTTGACTGAAACGCACCACCGGTGATGCCGGAGGGAGTACCTGAATATAATCGGTCTTGGTTTCCGTTCGATCAAGCCCGCCACCGGAAACGGTCAGGGTCACCGTGTAGAGTCCCGCAACGGTGTAGGTATGTTCGGGATGCTGTGCGCTGCTGATGCCGCCATCGCCAAAGTTCCAGGACCAACTGGCAATCTCAACGGCACCCAGACTGGAAAGATCGCTGAACTGCACCGTCAATGGGGCGGAATCCGACGTTATCGAGACACTGAAATCGGCCAGAACTTCGCCCTCGCCTTCACCTTCGCCCTCACCCTCACCCTCACCCTCACCCTCGCCCTCGCCCTCGCCCTCGCCCTCGCCCTCGCCCTCGCCCTCGCCTTCGCCCTCACCTTCGCCTTCGCCTTCACCTTCACCTTCACCTTCACCCTCGCCTTCGCCTTCGCCTTCGCCTTCACCCTCACCACCCACATTATCAAAGGCAGCAAAAACCGAGAGGAGCGTAAGATCGAGGCTTACAAAATCTTCACCTTCTTCAACGTTGGTTGCCGGTGCCGATTGCCATGCGCCGGGCTCGCCCAGGATCCGGATACCTGTATCCGCGTCGCTCTCCACGATGGAGGGGTGGCGGTAGAGCGTGGAATTGCTCAGCGCCGTGCCCGCGGGCCCCTGGATGCGCAGCGTAACCGGCGCGCTCTGCACCCGGCTTTCGCCGATCTCATCATAGGTCAAGCCACCATCGGAACTGACCAGCAGACTGATCTCGATGAAAGGAACCGAAGCGGTGGATTCGCCCGGTAACGGCGCGATCACGGAGATTTCATCATCCCCTAACAGGGTGGGCAAGTCGGGAGCCACACCCAGGATAAGAATCGCATTCTCACCCGTCCGCAGGAGGGCGCGGGGCACCGAAACCTGCACCACGGATCCGTTTCCATCGTCGGGCTGGAGGGAAAGGATGAAGGGCGGAGCGTCCGGCCCGCTTGCACCGGCCGCCATGTGCAGCACGCCGATTTGACGGGTGAAGCCCGTGGACGATTCCTGCACGGCGGACAGCCAGAGGTCGCCATCGTTCGCAAGCACCACGAAGGGATTATCCGGAAGGCCGTTTCCATCGCTGTCGTCGCCCGCCTGGGCTTCGGCCACGGTCACCGTCGCTTCAGCCGCAAGGGGAGCACCGGCGGAGAACACACGGGTCGATTCCGCGCGGAAGGTGTGCTCACCCGGCGTGAGGGCACCCAGATTGCCGCCGGATACGGTGTAGGGCGCGGCATCGGCGGTGCCGATGGTCTCGCCATCCACGCTGAAGGCCACCGAGGCCGTGTCGGCGGCGCAATCGGTCGTCGCGCCAAAATTAATCGGAGTCGCCGGAAGCCCAGGCGTCGTCAGGAGCAAGGCACCGTCCACAGGCTGATTCAGGCTCAATGCCGTCTGGGTGCAGGGCGTGGATACCGCGATCATGCCCGCACGGGTGAGGGTGTCTTCCCCATCCGCTGTCTTGACATACAAGCTGACCGTGTACGAGCCGGGTGCCTCATAGGTATGGGTTGGATTCAGCGAGGTGCTGGTCGCCCCATCGCCGAAAGTCCACAGACGTTCCGTTATGAAGGATGAGCCCCGCGTGGACTGATCGGTGAAAGCCACGCTAAGCGGAACAAGGCCCGACGTCGGCGTGGCGCTGAATCGCGCGCTGGGCGGGGTCGTATCCGGCGGTTCCACCGGCGGACATCCCACCAGACTGACTCCCATCCCCACGATTGCCCCGACTGCCGCAAAACGCCCGATGAGCTTCAACACGGTGATACCTCCCCGTTATTGCGAGATGGTGGCGTACCTGGCAAGGGGCCGACGGCCCGGTGTGGTAAAGGGCGTCCAAGTCCGCCATACAACTCTCCGTTATACCCAAAACTGCAATCTCGGCGCAACCTTATGTCCGTAGAATCATATTTAATCAGGTGCTATTCTCGCTTGCCCCGATACCATATACAAGCACGCCTTGCGAAGGTTTCCGAGTTCCACAATCCGGATTCAGGGGTTGATTCCCTCGAAGCCAGTGGACTATCGTGCGTATGTACACCCCGAAAACGCGGTGGGACCACCGCAATTAATCCTTTTCCGGTTTACCTCACTACTTGGACGCACTGCCCCATGCCAGACAACATTACCCAGTCTACCTATGCCCATGCCCGTGCCCGAATCCCCGGAGGTGTCCAGTTGCTCAGCAAGCGTCCCGAAAACTTCGCGCCGGGCCAGTGGCCCGCCTATTTCAGCCGGGCCCAGGGCTGCGAAGTGTGGGATCTGGATGACCGGCGCTATGTCGATATGTCCCTGAATGGCATCGGGGCTTGCCTGCTGGGCTTTGCCCATCCAGCGGTCACGGAGGCCGTTACCCGGCGCATCGCCAATGGCAGCATGTGCACGATGAATCCTCCGGAAGAAGTGGAGCTGGCGGACCTCCTTTGTGCCCTCCACCCATGGGCGGAGCAGGTCCGATTCGCCCGAACGGGGGGTGAGGTTTGCGCCATCGCGGCGCGCATCGCCCGCGCCACCACCGGCCGCGACGTGATCGCTATCTGCGGCTACCATGGCTGGCAGGACTGGTACCTCGCCGCCAACCTGGGGGAGAGCGATGCCCTCAAAGGCCACCTGTTGCCCGGCCTGTCGCCGGAAGGGGTTCCCGTCGGGCTCCGCGGCTCTACCGTGGCTTTCATGGCCAATGACATTCCCGCATTCGAGGCCATCCTGACGGAGCATGGCGATCGGCTGGCCGCAGTGGTGATGGAGCCCTGCCGCTATCACGATCCCGATCCAGGCTTCCTGGAGGCGGTGCGGGCGGGTTGTACAAAGGTTGGGGCCCTGTTGGTCTTCGACGAGATCACCATCGGCTGGCGGCTCTGCCTGGGTGGCGCCCATCTGAAACTTGGCGTGATGCCCGATCTGGCCGTCTTTGCCAAGGCCTTGGGCAATGGCCATCCCATCAGCGCGGTCATCGGCACCCGGGCCGCCATGGAAGGGGCCCACAAGTCTTTTATCAGTAGTACCTATTGGACGGAGTCCGTGGGGCCCGTGGCGGCCCTCGCCGTTCTGGACGTCATGGCGCGGGAGGACGTGCCGGCCCACATCGCGGCCATCGGCTCATCCATGCAGCGCCACTGGCGCGAAGCCGCCGCGCGGCACGGCGTGCCGATCTCCGTCCACGACGGGTACCCCTGTCTGGCGCACTTTGCCTTCGATCATCCCCAGGCGAATGCCCTGAAGACGTTGTACATCCAGGAAATGCTCAAGCGGGGCTACTTGGCCGGTCCCGTGATCTACCCGACCCTGGCTCACACCGAGGTGATCGTCGAACAACACGCTGAAGCGATGGATGCCGTATTTGCGACGATCGCGGCGAGTATGGCGGCGGATCGAATTCAGGAAGACCTGGAAGGTCCCGAAGCGCATATTGGCTTTCGAAGGTTGTTGTGATAAGTGCGGACGGCTGTGCCACATTCTTTTACTTTTTTTTCTTCGTGGTGGACTTTTGGGTCGTGGCCTTCTTCGCCGGTGCTTTCTTCGGGGCTGGCTCCGGTTTCTTAACTTCCGGCTTCGGTTCTAAGACCTTGGGCTCTTCCACCTTCGGCAGCTCCATCTGGTCGCTTAGCGGGCCGGCCTTCGCGGCCAATTCCAGACCGCGCGCACGCCACTCCGCCAGTGCCGCCACGGCATCGGCTTCAATCTTCGCGCCGTCGGCGGCCAGGGATTCCGCCTCGTCCATGAGGCGGCGTACCTCCGCAACGAGCCAGTCCCCCCGCGCCCGCGCCTGGGGTGTGGTGGTTGCCCCAGTCAGGTAGAGGCTCTGGTACTCCTCGCAGCGCGCCAGTGTGTCCGCGAGCGGCTCCAGAAAGCCCGCCTCCCGCGCGCCTTCCAGTCGGCAGAGCGTCCGCGACAGATCCGCCAGATGGGCCAGGGCCGCCACCGCCATGGGGCGCGGGATCTGCCCTGTGTGCCATCGGCCTTCAATCTCGGGGAATGCCCGGAGCAGGGTAAAGAAATGAACCCGGCTCTGCTCACCCTCGGGATTTTCGGCAATTGCTTCCATGGCGCTCCGCACCTCGCCACTCCAGGCAATGTCGAGGGCCTTCTCGGCCAGGATGTGCCGGATGGTCGTCTTGATCTGGCTCAGCAGCGTTGCCTTGATGACGGGGCCGCCCTCGCCGAGAAGAAACCGCACACTGCCCGAAGCGGGACTCTTCCACGCATCCCCCTCCGGCGCGTCGACTGGAGCCGTATTATTCCAGCTATCGGAGAGGGTGAAGGGATAATCCGTGCTCCAAGGCACGGCAATCGACTCGCCCGTTCCACTACTCCAGTAAGCCAGCGTCCAGCGCTTGCCCGAGGCAAAGAGCAGGGCGCGCGCCTTTCCCGGCTGGGGCAGGTTCCCGGCGAAGGGTGCCGGCGGCACACCGTGCGCCAGGCCGTTGAGGTAGGATATTCCCGGCTTCAATTCACCGCCATCGAGAACCAGCGACGCGGGAAAACCCACCCGTTTCGCGTGGTGGGACAGGGCATTGAAAAAGACCGGCGGAAACTTGTCCGCGTCCCTCGTTTCATAGAGGTATTCGAGCACGGGCGATTCCACACCCAATGCGGCGAGGTCATCCCGCAACCCGTCCAGCACACCGGGGCCATCGGGCGATTCGTTGATGACGAGGTGCTGGAGCGACGGTATGGCGATGGCCGTAAGGATATCCGGAACGGACGCGGCATCGCGGATGGAAAGACTGATGGGCAGGTTGCAGTCGAGGGACTGCAGGCGCTCCGCCACGGTTTTCAGGCCTGCGGCGTTTTCTCGCGTGGCGGGAAGTTCCCAGCGTTCTATCGCGGCGCAGTGCGCCGCCGCCAGGGCTTCCGCCGTGGCCACGACATCGCCCTCGCCACCGAGGGTCACAATGGCCTTCATATCCAGCCGGACGACTTCCTCAAGCAGGCTCGCGACCTCCGCCTGTCCAGCGGGAACACGAACGAGGTTCACGCCCACACCCCGCAACGCGAGGAGCGTCTCCCGGTCCAGGGTGTCGCCAAAGGCATAGAGGGGATGGACATAGGCATTCGCCGGGCGATCGACGCGATAGACTTCCGCGTCATGAAAGGACTCGCCATTGTCCGCCCGCACCTCCACCGTCACCTTCCAGGGTCCCCGCAGCGGCGGGATCTCCTTCAGGGCGCACCAGCGGTTGATCTCCGGTCCCAGCGGCGTCGCCGGGAAGACCTGGCTCACTTTGCCCTGACCGTCGGAAGATTCCAGACCGATGGTAATATCCGCCCGCGTCACCGCGTCGCTCCGGATCTCCACGATCAGCGGATCGTCCACATAGCTGAAGGGCAGGGGCTGATCGGGCGACACCGTAATATCGACGGCGGCAAGCAGAAGCGTGCCCAGGATGAAGAATGTGTTCATAAGCCTCTCAGAAAAGGAT
>JBIJDL010000667.1:0-3189 GCA_044344195.1 Candidatus Hydrogenedentales bacterium | reverse complement strand
CTGTCTGGGAAACGAGATTGCATCGGGAACACTTAAAATCAAAGTAATGCAGCCGCTTTTTCAATTTCCATTCGCTATCGCACGACGGACAACGTCTGGCCATTTCTGACGCCATGTTTTTGCCTCGAAACTTGCGTAGGAAGTAATAGGTTCGCCTACCAGTCAGCTTTTGTATTCGTTTGCATGTATCAAGGCCCGTTTGCGTCAGGGACGAACTCAGATCGCTCATCTGGTTGATAGCGAATCGCTCACCCACAACGTCGTTCATATACAAACGGTGGCAAGACGTATAGTTGCCTGCCCAACGTATAATGTCGACATACTCCCCACCTTCCGTGGGCGGAATCCGGTAGAGTGGTACTCCACCGAAACACGTCAGACATCGCAAAGGTGAGCCCATGTATGTGTAGTGCGCGAAGAGGACGTACTCATTCGGCTTCTTACAGTTGCAGGCGGTATCTTCTCCTTCCCCCAGCAGTTGTACCTTGGGCAGTCCCAAGCCGATCTGTTTAAACTCGCCTATAATCTCGTCGACCCAAGAGCTATTATTCTTTGAGTCAAGAGCGTCCAATTCGGGGATTAATACGTGGGACGCAAGCACCTTTGGCCGTCGGATGATAAAAATCTCACGCCCCAGGATCTGGCCATTCCATCGCTGGGCCGAAAGCATATGGTCGAAGATGTCGAATTGCTTCTCGCCATCAGACAACTTCTTTACATTCGTCCTTATTTCTACCAGATGCATTTCCTGCGTCTCTCCACCAAGGTAATCTAACGTTCATTTGCTGCTTAGTGACCTCGTTTACTTTTCGCAAACGAACTACGTGAACTTGCGGTTAGACTATCCAGTTGCGAACATCGGAAGCATTTATAACTCCCGACACTACTTCGCCGCCGCCACGCTTCCGTGATCCACGATGCCCGGCTGCTTGTACCAGCGCGCGAAGAATTCGTCCGCCGTGCCGGGGAATACGCCGCCTTTCACGTTCATCCAGGTGAGCTGATCGCCCACGGAGAAGTACACGTGGGTCTTGCCGTCGAATTCTACAAGCGCGGGGTCGGAGGCGTTGATGCCTTCGTCCAGGCCCTGAGGCGAGAGCACGGGATTGGCGCTGCTGAGTTCCCAGGTCTTCAGGTCCTTCGAACGGGTGACGTAGGTCTCGTAGTAGTGGCGGGGCTTGCGGTTTTCGAGGTAGAGCACGTAGTAGTAGCCGTTGCTGTAGTGGATTTCGGGGCAGGCTGTGTAGCGGTTGGTGCCAAAGGTGGCCTCGGGCAACTTCGCCCATGTCTGGAGATCCTTCGAGGCAGCAAACTTTACCGTGAAGGCGGGATAGTCCGGCGTGTTGGACTCATAGGCGAGGACGAAGCCCTCCGGGCCCTTGCAGAGGCTGCTGTTGAAGAGATGCTCGTTTTCCTGCGTCACGATGACGCGCTGCTCCCAGGTCTTCAGATCCTTTGAGCTGAAGAGCGTCACGTCGTTCCAGTTCGCGTCGGCAAAGCGCGAGGCCGTGGCGTAGAAGGTGTCGCCATCCACGAAACAACTTGCCAGGCCGTAGCCCTCGGCGAATTTTGCCACCGGTTCGTTCGTCGCGGCGTCGCGCACTTCGAGCCAATATTGATCGGCGGAGCCGCCACTCGCCGGGCGCACACAGGCCAGGTGCATGAGCTTGCCCTGCCACACCACCGGCGACATTTCGCACATATCTTTCTGCACCAGCGCGATGTCCCGCAGGCCATTGTCTGGAGCGACTTGTGCGGGCGGGGCCATTTGGGCGAATGCGTCGGTGGGCCACTGTTGCAGGCGGTGGAAGCCCTTGGGCACTTCCTGTTGAAACTGGACGTAAGCCTGTACGCTGCCCGCCGTCGTGTATTGGATTTCGGGGGCGGTTTCCTTGTTCACGCGGACGCCGAAGACCTTATAGCCCATGACGGTCGTGTCTTCCAGGTCCACAGCGAGGAGTTTGCCCTGCTCCACGCTCTGAATCGCGCCGTCGATGGGCGTGCCCTGGGGCTGGCTGAAGTTCAGCGCGATCAGGGTGCAATTCTTCAGCTTGATGCGCATGCTTGTGTCGAAGCCGAAGTTGCCCGCCTTCACGGCGCACTGGGGACTCGCCATGGTGCAGTCTTCAAAGATGATATCGGGTGTGGCGGGCATCGTGGGGTTCTCCACGCGCACATAGGCGCCCGCGGTGTCGCCCCACCAGTCCAGGGCATATAGCTGGGTGCGGCGGAATGTGATGGGCTCCTCGGGGCGCGAGAGGCAGCTTGCCACGCCGCCGCCGAAGGCCCGGCCGATACTGATGCAATCTTCCACGATCACCGTGAAGGGCTCCACCTTGTTGGTGTTGTCCCAGAAGAGGCCCGCGTCGCTGCCGGTGGCATAGAGGCGGCTCAGTTTCCAGCGGTCCCAGATGACGGCGGAGAAGGTCTCGTCCGTGTGCTCCTTCGACCAGCCCTTCTGCGTCGAGCGTATGGTGCCGTGCCAGTCGTAGCTCTTGAAGCCCTGTTGCGGATCACCCGAATCGATGACCACCCAGCCTTTGCGCCCGCCGCCCAGGGCACCGTCGAAATCGCCCACGAGTTCGTTGTAGGCCCCAGCCGCGCCGCGAAACGTGGGGGAGAGCATGGACTCCATATAGGTGTCGGGCCGCACGATGACGCGATGGCCACCCTGATCGTTGGGGATGGCATCCAGCGCGGCCTGGATGGTGGTGAAGGCCGTGGCCCAGGTTTGGCCCCCGGCGTCGTTACCGAGCTTGGAGACGGAGAAGGTCTCGGCGGAGGCGTAGGGCGCGAGGACGAGGGTGAGCAAGAAAAGGCGGAATAACATGGCAAACTCCTATGGGTTGTGTTCTACGGGCTATGATAGCGGATCGGGAGCGGGGAATGTGCGTTGCGCAGGTAGCAGGGACAGCAGGGACATCAGCGACGGCAGGGCCAAGCAAATCTGCTGTCGCTGTTGTCTCTGCTGTCCCTGCAAGACAAGATCGGCAATCCGGCCGCCACACAAAAAATCCCCGGACCGTTTTCCGATCCGGGGATGGCGTATTCAGGCTACTTCAGGCTTCGTTCACGCGAAGGCGGTTTCGCCGGGGCGGGCGATGGGGCGGGTGGCGATGGGGCCCCATTCGAGCTTGGCGGGCACGATGCTGATGGGGGCGTTGGCCACTTCTTCCCAGGTCAGGGTCT
>JBIJDL010000666.1:0-3190 GCA_044344195.1 Candidatus Hydrogenedentales bacterium | reverse complement strand
CCCGCACTACAACCCCAAAGTCTACGTCCCCAAACTGACCGAAGAGCAGCGCCTCGCCCACGCCACGCCCCTGGAAAATCTCAGGGGCCTGCGCTTCCGGTCCGAGGCGCCCGCCGCTCCGCTCCAGCCGGAGGCCGAGGCTCCGTCACCGACGCAAATCGCGCCCACCGCGCCGTCCACGAGTGAAGCGCCAGCCCCCGTCCCCGTGCCGACGCAAAAAACGCCCGAACCGCGCTACGTCCCCAGCGCCAGCGAGGTCGTATTCGCGGAATTTCCCGAACTCTACCCGGAACGCTGCGAACAGGTGCATGGAAATACCCATCGGCACGAACTCTGTCTCGTCGGTGCGGCACGCACGGACGGCGATCCAGCGCGTGAGTCCAGCTGCGCCAATCAGACCCAGACTAGGCCGCCATACGCCCTCCCGCCCGGCGCACGTGTCGGTGCCCACGAGAGAAGTTCCGCATTTCCACTCATGCAATCATTCAGCTTCGGAAGCAATCCCGGCGCTCGTCCCCACAGCCCCCCGAGGGGACGGACCCGCGCACGAGTGACCTCCCGCAGCACAAAGAACTCGATGCAGCACAATTCACGGTCTATTGGCGTCGTGTGTGCGATGCGTGGGCCTGTCCCAGTGGATGCGTGGTATGACCACGATTAAAAATCCCCTCAGTACTCCGCGTCGTTCTCGCTCTTTGTAATCAGCCAGACACCGTTGCGCTTTTCGAGTTCGATGGCGACGTTCATGCCGCCGAAGGTGCCTTCGATGCCGATCGCCGTAACGCGTGCTTTGGCGGCGTCGCCGGTAATCTTGCTGTGGTCGATATTAACGTCCAGACCGCTGAGCATGCCGCTTGCGATGGCTTCCTTCAGGAAGCTGGCGAGGTCGGCTTTGCCTCGTCCACTCTCACCCACGAGGTCATCGGCGTAGAAGGCAAGGGTCGCTTCGAGCTGCTGGGCCTCCAGGGCTTTCTCCCACGCGGCCAGCCGTTCCTTGAGTTCCGCGAGGTGCTGATTTTCCAGGCCTGTTTCGAGTTCCGTGCGCGATTCTACGTTCTTCGCCAGATCTTCGGGCAACCACCACGTGGGCTTCATGATGTGCTTGCTGAAGACTTTTTCGGCCTGATCCCGGTAGTGGGGAGAATCGGGCCGATCGCTCTGGCCGATGGGCGGGGCCGTCCAGCTCTGGATGGGCTTGGACAGGACGATAATCTGGGTCGAGGTCTGGCCGCTGTTGCCCCACCGCGTGTGGTCTTCGCGCTCCTGACCATAGCCCACATTGCGGAGGGTTGTGGTGCCCGCGTCATCGCCGCCGCCGACGGGCCAGGACATGTCGTCGCGGCCTACGCGAAATTTCTCGCCCCAGGGCACGTCGATCGTGCCAAAGTCGGCGCGAATTTTGGCCATGGCATTGGAGAAAGAGTCCAGCGCGAATTCGGCCTCGTCACCATCCAGTGCGACCGGGCTGTAGGGCTCTTCCGTGACGATCTTGTAGAACTGGTCGATGCGCCCACGGACTTCGTTCATCGTCTCCGCGCCATAGTCCGCCACGAGCTGTTCGCGCCAGTAATGGTATTTCAGCGCGCCCGTGGAGTAGCGCTGCTCTTCCAGGTTCCACGCAAGGATGTCTTCCATACCCGCGACATAGTCGAGATTCTCTGCGTACGCGGAACCACGGTCCTCATGGGCCTTGCACAGGACGTCAATCCAGTGCTCGACGCCGAGGGGGTGAACATCCAGGGCGTAGGCTTTCGCCTCTTCAATGGTGACGGAGTCATCCTGGCTCAGCAGTTCCACCGCGCGGCCGCCGCGCTGATTGGTCCAGCCGCCGCGCTCGCCATAGCCGCGATCGCTGAAGAGGTAGCCGGGGTATTTGTCGGGCGTGAGGGGACTTTTCACCATCAGGGAATCCGGCGGGATGTTGCAGCATTGCATGTAGCCCTGGGCCGGATTGTGGATTTGCACGTGATCGTCGGAATCGTGGATCCCGAGCCATTCGGATTTCGAGGTGGAGCCATCCACCGGCCGATCAAAGTCAAAGCCTTCCGGGCGTTTGGGCACGCGCCCCGTGCGCTGATAATAGATATTGCCCGAGGTATCGGCCACCATCACGTTCTGGGGGAACATGGTGCCCGTCTTCATGGCGGCCACGGCCCCGGTGTAATCCTTTGCGGAGTTCAGCATGTACCACGCTTCATTGCCCGTGACGATATCGGCATAGGACGTTTTGAGGGCATAGGCCTTGCCGTCCTTCATGGCGACCACCGGGCCATAGTGACAATCGTAGAGCGTCATCGTAACCGGGGCGACGTCCTTCACCTGAATGGTGATCTCGCGGGTGCTAATGTCGCGCCAGATGTCGTCGTACTTGTACTGGAGGGGATTATCGGGATTGAGCGCGAGCGTGTAGATGTCCGCCGTGTCGGGCGCGCCGGTCGTCATGGCCCAGGCCATGTTGGCCCCATGGCCCAGGGCGATATAAGGCACGCCCGCCAGTCCGAAGCCGCTGCCCTCGATTTCGCCGGCATGCATGCGGACTTCCCAGAAGCGGGAAGCGCCAAACCAGGCGAGGTGCGGATCAACATACAGGATGGCATCGCCCGATGCGCTGCGCTGGGGCGAGACGGCGAAGGAATTGGAGCCGCGCTGAATCTTCTCCATTCCCGGCTGGATTCCCGCGCGCGACAAGTCGCCGAAGCCATCATCGATGGACCAGGAATAGAGGAAGAAGCGCCCGAAGGCGACGATCATCGCGCCGTCCACCTTTCGATCACCCCACCAAGCCGGGACGTCTTCCGGGTGGGCTGCGTAGAAGGAGTTGACACCGGCGGCGAAGGCATCGAGATGCTCGCGCACATTGGGGGCTATGGTATCCATGCCCGACTTCGCCAATTCGTAGTGACGCCACATCCGTGAGAGCATATCGCTCTGGACTCCGCGTTCCCCTTCGAAAACCGCGCTCTCGCCGATGCCCCGAAGGAGGTTCTTGAGCACCTCCTCGGGCCGGTCCTCGGCCTGGGCCCAGCCCATGGCAAACATGCCCTGGGCGGCAGTGGGCGCGTAGATATGGGGCACGCCCCACGTGTCGCGGTAGATGACGGTCTTACCTTCGTCGGGCCCGGTGCCAGGGAGGGTCTGTGCCATCAGGCTTGTGTTCAAGCCCATGAATAGCGTTACTGCGGCTCCGGTG
>JBIJDL010000162.1:0-11334 GCA_044344195.1 Candidatus Hydrogenedentales bacterium | reverse complement strand
CCCCACGAGCCCGCCGATGGCGAAGTTGATCCAGCTCTGCCGGCCCGATCCCTTGCCCGGTGTGGGAATCCCGCTGATCACTGAGGCCGTGCGCTCCACCGAACCCAGACCGTGCTCGATGTTCGCCCGAATCTCCAGCTCCCTGTCCGACGCTTCGTTGAGCTTCTGCTCGATGTTGTCCACCTCCCGGGTCAGCTCTTCGGAGGACATTTTCAAATTCACCAGCTCCGGCACCTGCGGGAGCAATTCATCGCGCTCTTTCTTGATGGCGTTGGCCCGGATCTCGAGCCCGGTCAGTTGAAGGCGCAAATCGATCTGCTGCTGGTAGATCGTCTTTCGCTTCGTCCAGATATCGCTGCCGCCCGGTATCCCGATCGACTTCTGGCGCTCCGCCTCCATGATCAGGCCCTGGGTTTCCGCGATCTCCTCCTCCAGCTCCTGCAGGCGCGGCCACGTCGGCTGGTAGATGGCGCTGAGCGACATTTTCTCTTCCAGCAACCCGTCCAGCTCCGCGAAGAGGCCCGTCACCATGTTGTCGCTCGGCTGATTCAGCGACTCGGAAAATTGCTCCGCCGCCAACTCCAGCTCCTTGTCCAGCTCCGCCAGCTTCTGCTTCACCGTCTCGCGCGTCGACTCCGATTCGCTCAGCGCGTGTTCCATACGCGCCAGTTCTTGATCCACGGTCTCGTAGGCCCGGAAGCCGTGCTCCTTCTTGAAGGCCAGCCGCGCCTCTTCCGCCGCCGACAGATCGCCGCGCAGTTTCTGGATGTGTTCCTTGATGAAGTCGTGCTTCTCGCGCACATCCTCCATGTGCACCTGGCGGTTCATTTCCATGAACACCCGCGTCGCGTATTCCGCGATATCCTCCGCCTCCTGCGCGGTCTCGCAGCCCTGCACGTGGATCTCGATCTGATCGGAGTTGTCCTTGCTCGTCGAGAACTTGATCTTCCCGACGATGCGCTGCGCCTCCACCTTGAATTCATCTTCCGTGGCCACGTCGCTGCGCAGGCCGCCGGTGGCGATATCGCGCTGGATTAGCGCACGCGCCACTTCCTCGGCCACCGCCGACTCGCTGGTCTTGGCCACCAGCGTCACCGCCTGCAATTTCATGGGCGACCCGGCCGATTTGGGCGCCAACTGCGAATACTCCGTTGGCTTGATGATGAGCATCCCCGTCGCCTGGTAGAGGGTCGGGGTCGTCTTGTGGGTCATCCAGGTAAGGCCGCCGAAAGAGGCCGCGCCCAACAGGGTGCTGAAAAGCAACAGCGCCCAGCGCTCGGAGAAGATGTTCCAGAGAAACCGGAACTGGTTCTCCTTCGGTTGTCGCGTCCCTTCTTCAAGGATCGGCGTATCAATACTCGACATGGCCTATTCCTTGCGCGCTTCCGCCCGAGATTCCAGCGCCGCGAGAAACGCGTCGTCCTGGCCAAAACCCTGCAACTCCAGGCTGCGCTCCCACTGGATATCTTCCGGCTGATCGTGAATCGTGGGCGTTACAAATATCATCAGTTCGCGGCTCGTCTTGGTCCGCTCCTGGTGCTTGAAAAGATTCCCGAAAATCGGCAGATTTCCCAAACCCGGGAGCTTCTGGATCACGGTATGGTTGTCCGCCATCACAATGCCGCCGATCACCAGGGACTGGCCATCACGGACAATGCGCTGGCTGTCGCTGCTGCGGACTGCGCGCACCGGAACACCATTGGAAACGCCGACTGCGGTGGACACCTCGGGTGCCAACTCGACCAGAATATAGCGCTCGCCGTCGGGGTCGCGGCGCACATGAGGTGTTACATCCAGAGTAATGCCCACCTCCAGAAAGCGGGTGTTCGAAACCGACGAAAAACCCGCCGTGCCCAGCTCCGAATAGGGGAACTCTTCAATCATCCGGATCGAGGCCGGTTTATGGTTCACCGTGCCGATATAAGGCGACGCGAGCAACTCGGCCTTGTCGTCCGCCACCAGGGCGTCCAGCATGATCCCGAGATCGATCCCACTGTTCATGTAGCCGAAGAACATCTGCCCCGCCGTGCCCACCTGCACCGGCACCTGCAGGCGCCGGTCAAAGCCGCCTTCATCAATGAAGCGACGGCCGCCCGCCGTGCCGGTGCGCGTGGAGCTCGCAAGCGACTCATTCACGTTGGCGCCCGCGTACTGGCGTATCGAGTTCAGCAGCGCATCCTGGCGCGGCGCGGGGGTGTATCCGCCCGCCGCCTCATCCCCCTGGACAAACCAGCGGATGCCGAGCTCCTTCGCCGCCGCCGTTTCCACTTCCACAATCTTCGATTCGATGAGGACCTGGGTGATTTGGGACTTCATCTGGTCCAGCTCACGGATGACCGAGAGCATGTTCTGCACCACGGCGGGCTCGTCGGTCAGGATCATGCTGTTCGTGTTCGGGTCGAAACTTACGCTGCCTCCGCCGCTCGACATCCCCGAGAGCGCCGCTTGGAGCGACTCCGCGTCCGCGCTGTTCAGCGGAACCACCTGAGTCTGCATCGATGCCGTGCGCACGTAGCCGCCGGGAATCGCTTCACCTTCCGTGCTCCGGGATACCGTCACCTTCGGGTTCTTCAGTATTGCCTTCAGCCCCATGGATACACGGGCGCTCGCGTCTTCCAGCGAGAGACCCTTGATCGTCACATTGCCGATATAGGGCACGTCCACATTGCCGTTCGCATCCAGTTGCGTTGTCGTGGAAAGCTCGGGCTGCCGGTGCACATTGATAAACACCAGATCGCCCGCATCCAGTGTCGCCCCCTTGGCCGGTACCGCTTCCTGCGACACGGCCGCGCCACAAAGCAACAGCGCGATCGCCGAAGCTGCGGTTTTAAAGGCTCTGGATAGCTGCATGATTCTATACTCCACAGGTTACGCCCTGACCGGCCCACGCTTCCATGCGCGACGCCGGGGCGCTCTCATTGGCTCTCGGACTGCGCCGCGGTAGCCGCCTCGGGTGCCGGGGGCACGAGAGCTTCAAGCTCCGCCCCGGGAATCTCGGCACGCCCGGTCTCATCCTGTGGAACCGGAATGGCCGATTCCACGGGCACCACCGCCTCAGGCTCTACCGGTGCAACCAGCGCGGGTGCTGCGGCAGCCTCGGGCGCGGGAATGTCCGTCCCCGGCGCGGCCGTGCCCTCGGTGGCGCTTGCGCCCGATTGCTCCGAAAAGGATAGCCATTGGAGGCGCTCTTCAAGATTGCTGCGGTCGCCCGGCGCAATGCCCGGCACCTGCATGGCCCGCCTCCAGTACGACATCGCCATCTCCTTCAGATTTTCCTGCTCCGCCCCGTCCCGCGCAGCTTCGGCCCGGCGCCGGAAGAGATCCCCCAACTCCAAGTAGTCCAATTCCGCGCTGTAGTTTCCGGGCAACGTGGCCGACTGCAGGTAGGAGGTCTCGGCCTGATCGTAGCTTCCGGTCATGCTGTAGGAGCGCGCCAGGTAGCGCAGCATCGACAGCGACGCCGCGGGGTCGTCCGCCGGCTTTACCTGATCGCGGAGCACGGCGATGGCCTGCTCGAAATCTTTGAGCTCATAGTGTAACCTCCCAATGATACTCAGGGCCCGGGTCCGCTTGGGGTGCTGAGGGTAGTCCTCGCTAAACTTCTTGAAGAGGGTCAGCGCACGTTCGTAGCGCTGTCGGGTCTCGTCCCACGATGCCGCCGGTCCCAGGGTCAACGCGTGGGCGGCGCGAAACTCCGCGTCGGACCGCCCTCGCTCCCCGGGCGCCATTCGCGACGCCAATTGAAGATAGGTCAGGGACGCCGCACTGTAGTTCTGCTGGGACATCTCCCGCTCGGCACGGACCGTGAGATCTTCGTCTTGGAGCATCATCGGGCCGATGATGAAAGTCCAGAGGGTCGCGGCCAGCCCGCCGAAAAGAATCAGGAA
This sequence comes from Candidatus Hydrogenedentales bacterium, assembly GCA_044344195.1. Lineage (GTDB taxonomy): Bacteria > Hydrogenedentota > Hydrogenedentia > Hydrogenedentales > JAEUWI01 > JAEUWI01. The sequence continues at coordinate 7,447 of JBIJDL010000162.1, read as the reverse complement.
AAATACGGCCTTGACTATCTTCTTGCTCTTGCGGGCAACGCGGGAATGGCGACGTGATCGACGGCGCGAGGGCACCGCGCTATAGTCGTAGTTTATTGCCGTATCGACGTCGGTGCTGGCGGGAATCGTCAGGGCCTGATCGAAGTCGGGCGTGTTTTCCGCGCGCCCGCGCATTCGGAGATCCAAGGCCGTTGGGGGCGTAACGGTGTTGCCATGGCGCAAATCTTCCATGGCCACCGGCTCAAGCGGTCGCTCCGCACTCGGAGCCTGCACATTCGGAGCCTGCGCCGCGGCGGGCACCGGGAGATCTGCGGAAATTGAAGGTGGGCGCTTCTCCAGCGCCTGCATCAGTTGTTCCGCTTCCGCCAGCGCACCGCTCGCCTGGGACGTACGCGTGACTGCGGGTGGGGCCATCGGCACGGGCGCGGGTGTCGGCACGGGTACCGATGTCTGCGCCGACGCTGGAACTGGAGCCGCTTCGGAGCCACGGACCGCCATGGCATCGAGCAGGGCATCCCAGTCATCGGATATTCCCGACCCGGCGACCAGTTCTTCGTCGTCCTGCGCGGCGGCCTCCGGCTCAATCGGAGCTTCGATTTCTTCGAGAGCATCGTCCGCCTCGGGAGCCTCATCCCCAACGGGATCAGCTTCCGCCGCGCGCCCGGAAAGAGAGGCCAGCAAGGCATCAAAATCGTCGTCGTCGATCTCGGCGGCGGGTGCCGAAAGAACTGAGGTTGGCGTTGACTCTTCAAGGGCCGCGTCTGAATTTTCTTCAACCGGGCCCGCAACTTCGTCGTCGGTTTCGCCCGGCACTTCAGCCGGGGCCTCGGGCTCCGCCTCTTCATCGGCCTCGACGCCCATCACCGATTCAAGCTCTTCCACCAGGGCCAGCAGCGCGCCGGATGCGGAGCCTTGATAGTCGTCAGGCTCGGTCAGGTGCTCCGCACCACTGTCCGATTCTTCGTCGGCGGTCGCAGGCGTGATCTCGGGAGACTCGTCCACGTGCTGGAGTCCGGCAACGATGTCGCGAAAGGCCTGGGCCGACCGCGAAGTACCGCCGTCTACCACCAGGGGTTCGGCGTTACGATTGGGAATCAGATCCGCGTCCAGCGTAATGTCGCGCAGCCCGCCCAGCAGCAAATCGCCGCCCAGGGTGTCGTCCACATCCGACACGCCCTTTTCATAGAAACTCAGAGGGCCCTGCGGGTTTAGATCATCATAGATCGGCGCTTGGGCGAGGGCCCCTTCAATATTGTGGAGCGCCTGGCGCAGGGGGGGGCGTGTCAGCCCGGTCATCTGAATAAAGTCGAGGGAATTGCCCCGCTGCGTCTCCGGCACGCCGCTTTCATAACGATCATCCACCGGCATCCCGTTGAACAGACTGCCGTCGATGGACGCCAGTTGCTGGCGCACATAGGCGTCCCCTTCGGACGACGGGTCGCGATGGTCTCGGTCGGCGCTCGGGCTCATAGGCCCCCCGAACCCTGGCCCTGGCGGTCACGGGCTGAACGCAGCAGCAGGTCCGCCGCACGGCGATCACGGGACTGTTGTTCCCTCGCCACGGGCTCTCGGACGAGCCCGGCGGCGGTGACGGCCGGCGTAACGACGCGAGGCGGCGGCGCAATCCCGGCGGCCTGTGCCGCCCGGGCGCGCTTTTCCACATCGGGCAGGGTAGTCTTTTCGATGGTATGCAGCACGATATCCGGCGTGATCTGCCGGGTCTTCAATTGCGCCGCAAGCAGCAGGGAATTCCGGCAGAGCGTCACGATCACCCGGGGGCTTCCCTCCGCATAGGCGTGGATCGCCCGCAGGGCAGCCTCTTCGAAGGAAGGGCCCAGCCCCGGCTCGGCACCCGCCTGATGCAACCGGAAATCGATAAACAGCCGCATCTCTTCAAACTGGATCGCCTCAAGGGTGTAGGTCAGATTGATGCGTTGCTCGAAATTCGGCGCGGCCCGCAGCACCTGCATCCACTCCAACTGGGCAAAAAACACCAGATTCAGGAGCTTCTGATGCTGGGTCTCCAGATTCTGCACCAGCCGGAGCAGTTCGAGCTGGCCCCGTTTGTTCAGATTCTGCGCATCGTCAATAATCAGGGTACAGATGCGGTGGCGGTTTTCCAGCAGATGCTGGTTCAGCGCTTCCATGTGGGACACAAAGGAATGCTCCGCCGGGCGGAGGCCGAACTGGGCAACGATTGCCTCCAGCAGCGCGAAACTGGTCCACGAAGGAATCGGCGAGCCAACTACGGCGGTCTGATAACGATCGGGCTCCGCCGCCATCCCCGTGATCAACTTGCGCAGCAACGTCGTCTTACCCGTGCCATAGTTTCCCAGCACGACCGCGATCCCATGGCTCGCATCGATCCCGTTCCACAGGCGGAACAAACACTCTTTGTGGGCGCGCGTGGCATAGAAATAGACCGGGTCTGCCGTGGGAGCAAAAGGTTGCTCGCGCAGGCCCAGAAGCCCCAGATACGATTGCGAATCATCCATGCGCACGTTGCCTAATTCTAGCGACGCTCTGGCGCCAGTCCATCGCAACCAGGTCGGTAACCGGTTGCGACCACGCCGTACCTACATCCGTGTGCGGGCGGCGTGTGAGCACATTATCTACTCCAGCTTTCCTGACGGGCAACCTCCGCAACCCTGCGGTCGGGCGCTCATGCCTGGAAAAACCGATGGCCCCACGCCATACACACCAGTTCTAGGGCGCGGGATCCCCGCAGGCACCAAGTGCTTTACGGGCTATTGTAACCTGTCTCACCAACCCTAATAATAACGAAACCAATCAATACTGTCAATCATTTACCGCATACGCGGTGTTCACGACCGATGCTTCCCGCCCGGCACCTCCTGCGCGCACCTCCAACAGCGGCGGGAAGTTACATATATTATTGACTTGGTTTATCGGCACAATCATGCTATATACTTAATTTAATAAAATAACTTTCGAACCATCGCGACGAAGATACGCGCTCAGGAGTTGGGAATTCATGAGAAAAGAACGGGTGGTCATACTCACGGGACCCCTTCAGGGGCGCACCATTGAAATAACGCGAAAACTGTCAATTGGTCGAAATCCGGATAATGACCTCCAACTGGAAGATCTCCAGATATCCCGGCAACACGCCGTCATCGAGCAGAATGAACACGCCACGATTGTACGCGATCTGGGCAGCGGCAACGGCAGCTTTATCGGTGACCGGCGTATCCTTGAGTATAAATTGTCCCACGGCGACGTGATTCGTCTGGGCACCCAGGAGCTGCGCTTCGAAGCCGAGGTACCCACCCAGGAAGAGATTCAGGCACGCGCCACCCACGAAGCCGAGCGGGGAAGCAGCGGCGGCGTAAAGTTCGACCATACCGTCGGCGGACACTTCGAAACCGCCAAAGCCTCGAACGTGTTCGAAACCTTTTTCCAGAGTCCCGGTGCCGCCGCCAACGACACGAAGCTAGCCGAAATCCAACAGCGCCTGCGGGCCGTCTACGCCGCCAACGAGATCATCACCAGCGAGCGCAACCTCAACAAGCTCTTCGAGCGGGTCATGCAGGAAATCTTCCAGCTCATCCCCGCCCATAATGGCGTCATCCTACTCCACGTCCCGGGTAGCGACGAACTGGTCACCGAATTTGTCCGCTCCGGCGACAAGACTGTCGAAGTAAAGATTAGCTCCTCCATCGTCAACCGCGCCTACGAGCACGGCGAGGCCATCATCACCTACGACGCCGCCGACGACTCCCGCTTCGAGGCCGGTGCCAGCATCATCAGCCAGAACATCGCCTCCGCCATGTGCGCGCCCCTCACCTGCCAGAAGGAATGCCTTGGCGTCATCTACGTGGACACGCGCGGCACCACCAACGCCTTCGTCAACAGCGACCTCGAACTCCTCGTCGCACTCGCCGGGCCCGCGGGCGTCGCCATCAAAAATGCCCAGTACGTTCGCATGCTGGAAAAGGCTTACGAAGATACCCTCCTCGTCCTGGCCAATGCCATCGAATTGCGGGACCACTACACCGTGGGCCACACGTGGCGCGTGACCAATTTCACCATCGAAGTCGCCAAGGAACTCGGCTGGCCCGAAGAAAAGCTCAAGGAAGTCCGCATGGGCGGCGTGCTCCACGATGTCGGCAAGATCGCCGTGGATGATGCCATCCTGCGCAAGCCCGACCGCCTGACCGACGAGGAATTCGAGAAGATCAAGGTTCACCCCGAAAAGGGCGCACAGCTCCTCCAGGACGTGGACTTCCTCATGCCCCTCATCCCCTATTGCCTTTACCATCACGAGCGCTACGACGGCAAGGGCTACCCCTATGGTCTCGCGGGCGAGGAAATCCCCATCGAAGGCCGCGCCCTCGCCGTGGGCGATACCTTTGACGCCCTCACCAGCAACCGACCCTATCGCAAGGGCCTGGACCCCGAAAAGGCCATCAAGATTATCGAAGAGAATAAGGGCACCCAGTTCGACCCCGACTGCGCAGACGCCCTCGTGCGATGCTTCCGCAGCGGCAAGATCGACCGGATTCTCCAGGACTACCACAAGAGCTCCGAACGCAGCATCGCCTGCCCCTTCTGCAGCACCTTCATCCAGCTCAACGAAGCAACCACCGAAGGCTCCGAAGTCCCCTGCCACGTCTGCCACCGCGCCATCATGGTCCTGCGCAAAAACGACGCCTGGTTCGGCGGACTCGTCCCCGAAAACAAACGGGCCAGCCAGGCCAAGCGCCAGATCCTGACTGACAGCGACCGGGGGTAATAGCGGCCCATCGGGACCGTCCTGAACGCAAGGGCACTGGGACAACCGGCCAACCCCCCATCAAGCAGGCGGGCGACTTTGTTTCCGCTTGGGAGACGAACGCAATCCAACTTGCGGATTGGGGAATCTGATGAAAGTGAAAGACTGTCTGGGAATTGTCTGGCGGTTCGAAGATGGCTGTGAAGAAGTCCCAGGGCTGTATTTTTATGGGTATAGTCGATCAAGCGAACCGTCGATAGACGTAGATTCGTTGAGATTGCTATGGACTTCGCTACGGGGCGAGATCCGGACGAGTCTTCTTGTGATCCATGAGCCTGATTCATTTAAGAGTGTGGAAAGTGGGAGCGTTTTTAGTTTCGATGTTCGACTTGACTGCTGGCCTATGGACAATGAGTGGCGTACTGCCGTAGAAGAATCCCTTCGAGCAATCGCATGGTCAGAAGGTTCGGTTTCTTGGTGTGGCGGAGAACCCTGCGGTTGGTCACCCGATGGGCTGAATCCATTAATAGACGGCGGCGAGTCTATTTATGCAGGTTTCGCGGAAGGAGTCGGATACTTGTGCGATTCTCCAAATCCGTCGGATGAATTCAAATTCCTTTCCGACGAAAGTCTGCTTGCTCTGCACGAAGTTCTTTGTTCCCGTTGAAGGATATGCATTTCCTGTAATTTGAAAAAGGATGCGGGACAGAGACTCGAACGAATCCAATGCACTTATGACCATTATGCTGAATTCCCGGTAGCGCGAACTCCGCTTCATTCTGCTACAATGTCCCACATTAGCAATGTCCATGTAGCAATGAAGAGCACCCCCCAGCGCTGCCACGAGGCGCAACCTAAGGGGCGGAGCTCCGGGGACGGCATCCTTAGCGAAGCTTGGGAATGAGTTGAATGCCCCCCATCCCGCTTGCCCCACAGCGCCCGAGCCCCGGCCGCGAAGTGGACGGCGTCCCGCCCGCAAGTTGCCTTCCCCCAAGGGCTCCTGTTAGTATCAAAGTCAGATTACCATGGGATACATGCGGCGAGACCATTCGGATGCCGCAGGTTGGCCGTGAAAGACAAGTGTCATCCGGTGCGCGGCCGCCCGGAATGACTGGAGAATACTTGGATGGATTTGCGTAAGCGCATTGCCCTCATGGGCTTGTTGGTCCTAAGCCTTGGCAGCTTGGACGCCTTTGCCCAGTGGACGTGGACGCCTCAGACGGGCCGCTGGGTCAACCTGAAGCGCCTGCCGAAGGAAACGCCCCAGCTCCAGTTGGAGTATGCCCGCAGCCTCCTGCTGGAAGGGAAATACGACAACGCCTGGCGCGAGACCCGCAAGTTCACTCAGTTCTATGAGGACAGCGAGTTCCGGGACGACAACCAGTTCCTCCGGGGCGAGATCCGCGTGGCCCAGGGCAAGTGGCTGGAAGGGGCGAAGGAATTCCAGACGCTTATCTCCACCTATCCCGAAACCGATCACTACGACGAAGCCATTGCCAAGCAGTACGAGATCGGCGATCTGTATTTCGAGCGCGGCCAGAAGAAAATGGATGAGAAATGGACCCTGTGGAAGAAGCGCCCACTGAAGCGCGCCGTGGAGGTCTATTCCATGGTGGTGGAAAACCAGCCTTTCACGTCGGAAGCCGCCCGGGCCCAGTACCAGATCGGCCTGTGCCGCTACACGACCGAGAACTATCTGGAGGCTGCCTTCGATTACCGTCGCGTGATCGAAGACTACGCCGGATCCGACTGGGTGGACGAGGCGAGCTACGGCCTGGCCATGTGTTATTACGATATGTCCCTTCCGGCGGATTATGACCAGACGCCGAGCCAGCTCACCATCGACGCGGTGGAGAGTTTCGCCAGCCGCTACCCCGATGACGAGCGCCTCCCGGACTTGCGCACGAAGCAGGCGGAGATGCAGGAACGCATCGCACAACAACAGTTGCTTACGGCAAAGTTCTACGAGAAGCGCCGCAAATTCGGCTCCGCCAAGATCTACTACGAAGTGGTGGTGGACAAGTATCCGGACAGTGACGCGGCCCAGACGGCTTCCGCGTGGCTCGAAGCCCATCAGGGCGTGGAGCACATCGGCAGCCCCCTGCCGGAAACGGTAACGGTTCAATGAAGAAGCTGATCCAACGCGCGACTTGGTGCCTCGTTGCCGGTGCGATGCTCGCGGGCTGTGGCTATACCACCCAGAGTTCGCTCGCGCCGGAATATCAGACCATTGCCGTGTCGCCCTTCTATGACAAGTCGCGGGAGTACGATCTTCAGGCGCCCCTGACCAATGCCGTGACCCGGAAGTTCATCAACGACAGCCGGCTCGACGTGGTGTCGCCCGACCAGGCGGATCTGCTCCTGGAGGGGGTGATTCTCAATTACCAGCTCAAGGGCCTCACCTTCGATCAGAATGACGAAGTGACCCAGTACCTCCTCGTCATCACCGCGGGCGTACGCCTGACCGATGTGCAGAAGGGCGAAGTGCTTTGGGAAGAGAAGCTCATGGCCGGCGAGACCAGCTACTACACCCGCGCGGCGGGCCAGTCGTCCGATCGTCTCCGCGGCAATGCGGAGGTCTTCCTCCCGCCCGTACGCTCCTTCGCCACCGACGAAGAGAACCGCGCCGCCGCCGAAGCCTTGGAACAGTTGGCTTCGGATATTTTCTATCGCACCGTCGAGCCCTGGCCGGAATCCTAATAGTCTCCGGAC
>JBIJDL010000161.1:0-11357 GCA_044344195.1 Candidatus Hydrogenedentales bacterium | reverse complement strand
CAGGCGGTCATCCGGATTGGCCTCCGCGGTCATGCGCCAGGGATATACGAGGGCGCCCTCCGGCGGATGGCCGGTGGGGCTGGTGTGGTTCAGAATGGGAATGTCATTCGCCGTCACGTAAGCGTAGAACTCATCCAGGCGATCGTCGAGGATCTTGCCAACCGCCGTGCCGTGGAGCGCCGCGTTGTTCGTCGGCATCCATCCGCAACGCGCATAAAGTTTAACGCCCACATAAGACTGCGTATCCATCGCCGCCTTCACCACGTCAAGACAATTGGGCCGCCGCGGGTCATAGGGGCAGAATGGCATGATCTGGCCGGGCCACAGCGTCGCCATCATATGGAGAATCTCGACCTGATGACGGAACATTGCATCGTCCCGCGTGAAGAAGCGGTGGTCGCGCTGTGTCTTTGCCGATTTGGAGAAGTAATAGATCCCCGTATCCGCCAATTCCTCCAGGCGCGCATTCGTCTCGTTCATGCTGTCGCCCGATCCCTTGACCTTGGCCGCCTTGCTGGCGACCGAGGTGCCCAGGGGCGTATAGCCAAAATCCAGCAACATCGGGGTGATGATTATCGGGTTGCCGATATCCTGCCGCTCCGTGGCGTCTTGAAAGCTCTGCGTGCTGGTGATGATCTTCTTGGCAACCCACGGGTCGTCGAGGAAATTCCAGTGCCCCAATTGAAGCGCCGGATTCAGACGAGACTTGTACTTCTCTTCCTTCTTCTCGTAGTACTCGTTCAGCGATTTCTGAAACGCCTCGCGCTTTTTCGGGGTCTTCAGATCGTTGCCGTGAAACAGGCCGTGCTGCTTGAAGTCCTTCAAGGCCGACTTCGTCTTGGAAAGGCTCACGCCGTGGATGTGGCAGTGGATATCCACGACGGGGAGCTTCGGTAACGGCTCGTCCAAGGTGGACGCCGTCTTGCTTCCGTCGCTCGTCGCCCGCGCTACCGATTGGGTTGTGCCCTCGCCGGTCGGATCGACAGTACTGTCATCGCGCCGGACGGTATCGATGTCCAGCGTTCCATCGACGAGTATCTCTTCAAAAAGTTCATCGGGGTCTTCGGGGACCGTCAGATTGACGAGTTCCTCGGTTTCCTGGAGTGTTGCCGGGGGCGTTCCGATATCAGTGATCGGGCTGTTGGGGCCACTATCCATCGTGAGTCTCTCTGCCTTCTTTGTTAGGAACGGTGGACTTCAACCAGTTTCTGCCGGGTTGCTTCGTCGGTCTCGCCCGTTTCCGGGAGCGCGTTTTCTTTCTGAAATGCGCGCACGGCATCCTTGTAGGCCAGGGTCAGTTCGTCGTCGATGAGCCCACCATACATGCCAATGTTTCGGAGGCGCTGCTTGACGCCCTTGACGGTCGCCACCGGCAGGGTGTGGCCGAGCTGGAGTGTGTACATCTTCTCGTCTTCGGGGGGGCCCACCCAGAGCTTTCCCTTCTTCGCGTTGCACGGAATGTAGATGTCCACGTAGCCCTGGCCGTCGGTCACGCCCTTCGAGAGCTTGCCGTCGATATCCACCCGGTACGACTCGTTCGCCCGGGGCTCGCCATACTTCAAGAGTCGCAGATGCAGCTTGGCGGGGACGCCCTTGCGGCGGAAGCGGTAGCTGGCGTTCGTTGCCTTCGATACCGTCTTCTTCGTAATTGGCTTGACCGTCACCTTGTCGCCCGGAAGCAGCACGTTCGGATCCTTCCGGATCTCCTTCAGCGTTGCATTCGCCGGGTCGTCCCAAATCGTCTGCCAGAAATGGCCCGTGGCCTCGGCGATGGACGACATGCAGTCGTCATCCTTCACCACGTAGTTGCCCGTGCCTATGGGCTTGGATGGATCGCCACCATTACTCATGAAACAACCTTCCTCATTGCGACACGCACCATCACCGCGCCTTCGAATCGGGCGCCATGCCCAGGCGCCGCGTATTCAGCACCATGCCCCGAACCGCAGGATTACTTGCCTGGTTCGAAGCAAAAGTCTCCACGAGGTGCCACTTGCCAAAGGCATCCATCACGCGGTACTGGATCGTCTGCTCCGTAGGCAGCTCACGCTGCGCACGGGCCAGATAATCCTGAACTTTGATAATGTCGTCGGCATGGATGCCCTCGTAAACGCTCTTACCGATCATTTCCTTATCGGTCAGCCCGAAAAAGGCCTCACAGGCGGGGGACACGTGGATGTAGTTTTCCTGGCGCGAGAGAATGGCCATCAGGTCAAACGCATGGAGGACGAGGGCGTTGTGCCGCTCTTCCGCCAGCAGCGCCGATTGTTCTCGTTCACCACGCTTGACCGTTTCAGACTGTGCCTTCGCCTCTTTGAGCGCGCTCTTCAGAGCGGCCTGATCCGCCAGAGCACCGTCCAACCGCACCTGAGCGCGACGCAGCCCGGCAAAGAAGAGGGCCGCCAGGCCCAGCACCAGCACGACCGTTATGCCGCCGAGGATATAGGCCGTGCGCTGTCGGTGCTTGAATTCGGCCGCCTCGTAAAGTTCGACCAGATCGACCGCACGACCGGACAGGGGGGCCGACGCCAGCTTGACAAGTATTTCATCCAGGACTTTATTTCGCGCGCGAATCGTTTCGCCCTGCTTCACGAAGGCCGCCAGACCGGGCTTGAACGACGCGTTCACTTCCTCGCCCGCTTCCGCCGCGAGGGCGGAAAGTTCGCTGGAAAGCTGAGCGTCCACCGTACCACCGGGGTGACTGACCAGCCGCGCCAGATTCCCCGCCGCGCGCGCCAGCAGCATATCACCGGAGTTTCCCGCATCGATGCCTTCCTGTTGCGCCGCCTCGATCTTCTCTGGAAGCGCGTCCAGGCTGACCTGCAGGGCCGCGAGACCCGTCTTGAATTCCTCCACCAACGCGAGCCGCTCGTTAACCATGACGGCAAGTTGCAGTCGGGCTTCGTTGAAGGCGGCCGCGGAACTGAGATAGCGGGGGATCGTGCTCAACGGCACTTCCGCCCGTCGCACCGCGAGTACCGCTTCCTTGAGCCCGTCGAAGTGATTCCCCGCGCCAATCTCAAGCTTTCTCAGTTCGGCGTCCATGATCCGTTCGGCATCGACAAAATCGAGGAGAGCCTGTTCGTAGGCGTGGCCCGAGTGCCGGGCCGTGGTCGCCAGGCCAAAGCCCACGACCCCCAGCGCCAGTCCCAGGAGTACGAGGAGCGCGCCATAATAAAGACTGAGTCGACGTTTCATGGCTGGGTCCCCCCAGTCGCACCGAGTAGCGCGCTTCCGGTCAACGTTTCCAGGAATGAAACGAGCGACCGCACCTCTTCATCGGAAAGCGACTGCCCGAGTTGATGCTGGGCCATCGCGCGGACCGCATCCTCCAATTTTGCGACGGAACCGTCATGAAAATAGGGTGCCGTCAGCACGACATTGCGGAGACCGGGAACTTTGAACTGATAGCGGTGGGATTCGTTATTCGTCACATTGAATCGGCCGAGATCGCTGTTGCTGACGCGCTCCCGGGCTGCAAGATACGAGCCGAACGACGCAAAGAGATTGCCGCCGACCCCGGCACCCTGATGACACCGGACGCACCCCAGTTCCTTGAAGAGTTCATAACCCTCCCGGGCGTCTACGGCCAATTCTTCCCCCGCGAGCCAGCGATCAAAGGCAGAATTGGGCGTAGACAGACTCCGTACGTAGCTCGTCAAGGCGTCTTCAACGGAAGATTCCGAAAGGCCGGCTTCGGGGTAAATTCGCTCAAAGCGCGCCACGTAGTCCGGGTTCTCTGACAGCGCGGGGATGATCGCGTCCCATGATCCGTCCATGATATTTTCCGCACGGATGGACGCCTGAATAACCGCCTCGAGGCTTTGGGCCCGGCCATTCCAGAAATGGGCAAACTGGTGGGCGGCGTTAAAGACGGTGGGAATGTCATAGGGCTCGGATTCCGCCGCCCCGGTTCCGGCAGGTGGCTTTCCCGTGGTGCCGCCCTTTTCCAAGTCGTGGCACGTGGCACAGCTCACCTTGCGCGACGCTCCTGAAAGCGCCGTCTCGTGGAAAAGCTGCTTGCCCAACTCCAATTTCTCCGGCGCGACATTGGGGGGCGCGGGAATGGGGAGAATGGGTTCGGCGTTTGTTGCCGTGGCGGGTGCGTCTTCAGGCAGGGTGACTGCTGTCTCACCGGGCTCTGGATCCCGGCCACACTGACAGCAGCAAAGGGCGATCAACAGCCCGCAACCGGCTCTTCGAATTGTACGCACCATTCTGTATTCCTGGGTCCCTGTATCGAAAGTGCGCGCATGCCGCCGCGCCCGGGGTTACAGGTTGAGGTGTGGATTCGCAACACGCGCCCAGCTTGCTTCCCGAACCGTTGAAACCAAGGATTAAGATACAGGGTTGACGGTGGAATTGCAAAGACTTCGCTGGCGACAAAGCCGCGTGATTCACCCCGTAAACCACCTGCAGGATTGCGGTTGACAAGCATGCTGGTGACAAGATAAGGTTCCCCTGAGCCGGTGTGCCACAGCCCCCCTTCGGACCGCTTTCGCAGCCGATTTTCATGGGCACTCTGTCCTGCATCTGAAGCAAGAGCGGGTGCGGGGATGGGCCGGAACAGGCGAGTGAAATACGTTGCGGTACAACGACTGAGGGCCTCAGGCCGGGTCTTGAATTCCGAAAGGGAAGGTAATGCGTGAGAAACTGGTAGCCGGGGTTATTTTTCTGGCCCTGTCTGTGACGCTGATGGGCTGCCCGCTCTTCGAGAGCCCCGAGTCGGCGTTCACCGCGACCCCGACCGAAGGCAACGCCCCCCTTACGGTTCTCTTCGTTGATCAGTCCCAGCCCGGCTCCACCGACCTCACCAACTGGCTCTGGGATTTCGGCGACGGACTCAGCAGCAGCGCCCAGAATCCAAGCCACGTGTACAGCGCGCCCGGGGTCTACCGCGTTACTCTCACGGTCACGAGCCGCCTCGGCAACGATACCGAGACCAAGATCGACTATATCACGGTTCGAAAATTGCCCGACGCCGATTTCACCGCATCCCCCCAGGCGGGCGAAGGCCCCCTCCAGGTCACCTTTACCGACGCCTCCATCGCGGGCGCCGCGCCGATCACGCTCTACGAGTGGGACTTCGGCGACGGCAATACCAGTGAAGACGTAAACCCCGTTCACATCTACGAAGATCCCGGCACCTACACCGTGAAACTCAAGGTCACGACTGCGATCGGCGACAACACGGAGACGAAGGCCAACCTGATCAACGTTCAGGAACGGGCCACCGCCTCCTTCACTGCGTCGCCCCGTGCGGGCGCATCGCCCCTGGCCGTACAATTTACCGATACCTCCGATCCGGGCTCCTCGCCCATCACCCAGTGGTTCTGGGATTTTGGCGACGGGACCTCCGACACCCGCCAGAACCCCCAGCATACCTACACGGCTGCAGGCGCCTATACCGTATCCCTTTCCGTCACCACCGCCGTAGGCCAGAGCCCCATCGCATCTCAGTTGAACTTCATTGAGGTTGAGGAATTGCCCAAGGCGAACTTTAGCGCTTCGCCCACCTCCGGGCCCGCGCCCCTGAACGTCAATTTCACCGACCTCTCATCCGGCGGTTCCGATATCATCACCGAATGGCTCTGGGACTTTGGCGACAGCACGAGCAGCACCTTGCCCAGCCCCAGCCACCGCTATGCCAGCGACGGCGTCTACGACGTTTCCCTCACCGTGACCACCTCGTCCGGCAAATCCCACACCCTCACCAAAGCTGGCTTCATCACTGCGCAGCAGTCGCCCGATGCCGCGTTCAGCGCCACGCCCCGCAATGGCGAGGCGCCCCTGACCGTGCAGTTCACCGACCTGAGCGATCCTGGCTCCGCCCCGATCACCAGTTGGCAGTGGGACTTTGGCGATGGCAGCACCAGCGTGGATCGTAACCCCTTCCACTCCTACACACGGCCCGGTCGCTACACCGTGACACTTGGCGTATCCACCGCGGTGGGCAGCGATACCGCGACCCAGGTCAACTACATCACCGTGGAGCAGAAGCCCGTGGCCGCCTTCACCGCAACGCCCACGAGCGGTGCCGCCCCCTTGGCCGTGGTCTTTGGCGATCAGTCCACGCCGGGCTCCTCCGAGATCACCACCTGGGCCTGGGACTTCGGCGATGGGACGAGCAGCTCCCAGCAGAATCCCTCCAAGACCTACACCCAGCCCGGGGTGTATACCGTAAAACTCACCGTCACTTCCGCCGCCGGAACCGGCACCATCACCAGGGCCAACCACATCACGGTGCGCCAGTTGCCCTCGGCGGACTTTACGTCGAATGTTACCACCGGTATCGCGCCGTTGACGGTCCTCTTTGCCGACGAAAGCACCAGTGGCAGCGAAGCACTCAACGGCTGGCAGTGGGACTTCGGCGACGGGACCACGAGCGGCCTTCAGAACCCGAGCAAGGTCTATGCGACACCCGGAATCTACACCGTGTCCCTCACGGCGTCGTCCAGCGTCGGCAGCGATACCGAAACCAAATCCGCCTATCTCACGGTGCGTCCCGCAGTCAATTTCACCGCGTCGCCCACCACCGGCGCGGGAAGTCTCTCCGTTTCGTTCGCCGATACGACCCCCGTCGGCTCTTTGAACGTTACCTCTCGCTCGTGGAACTTTGGTGATGGCAGCGCCGCCAGCACCGAGGCCAGCCCCGTCCACATCTACGGCGAACCTGGCATCTATGATGTGACCCTCACGCTGCAGACCAGTCTGGATGGCCAGACCGACGCGCGGACTAAGGCGGGCATCATCATTGTTCGCCCCCAGCCGGCCTTCAGCGCCAATGTCCTTCAGGGCGACCGCACCCTTCAAGTCAACTTTACGGACGAGACCGAGTTGGGCTCCCTTGATACCATCGGCGTCCTGTGGAACTTCGGCGACGGCACCACGAGCCAGACAGCCAATCCATCTCACACCTACACGGGGCCGGGCACCTATACCGTTACACTGACCGTGACGACCGCGGCGGGTTCGCAGACCGCAACCCAGTCCAACCTGATTGTGGTGCGCCCCATTCCGGCCTTCTCGGCGAATCTCACCTCGGGACCGCCGCCCCTGACGACCGCATTTACAAATCTTACCGATCTCGGGGGACTCACCATCACGGGCCGCCTCTGGGATTTTGGCGACGGCACCACCAGCGAGGCGGCGAGCCCGATTCATGCCTACACCGAGCCCGGCAACTACGATGTCACGCTTACCCTGACAACGAGCCAGGGGGTGGTGACCACCACCGTCGCGGATTATATTCAGGTCGCTCCGGTAGTCGCGTTCACCGCCGACGTCACTAGCGGTGCCGCGCCGCTTGCCGTGCAGTTCACCGACGCAACCGACCCCGGTTCCCTCGCCATCACCGGTTACTCGTGGGACTTCGGCGACGGCTCCGGGGCCTCCACCGATCAGAATCCTTTTCATAGCTACACCACGGGCGGCAGCTTCGACGTGAGCCTGACCGTGACCACGGCTCAGGGCAACCGGACCTTCGTGGATCGGGACGCCATCGTCGTCACGCCCATCATCAAGATCGTGGCCAGCGTGGTTGATGGGAAAAGCGGCGAAAATGGCGCCGTGAACTTTGTGGATGCAACCGACGTCGGCGAGGCAACCATTCTCGGGCGCGTTTGGACCTTCGGCGATGGTTCGGAGGCGAGCGAGGCGGAAAGTCCGATACACGCCTACGGTACGCCTGGGGCCTATGACGTCGGCCTCCGTTTATTAACATCACTGGGTCCCCTGGCCGGTACCATCGAGCGCTTGGTGCAAGTGCCGCCCACGCCGACTTTCACCGTCGATCAATCGGAAGGCACCGCCCCGCTCACCGTCATCTTCACCGATACAACGGCGATGGGAACACTGACTCTCGTTGGAAGAACCTGGGATTACGGTGATGGTACCTCGGACAGCACCGGGACCCACACCTACGAAACGCCGGGCACCTACGACGTGACTTTCCAAATTGCCACGGAACTGGGCTCGGCCCGCAGCACGGCCACCACCATCAATGTCGGTCTCAGCCCCTTGACGGCTTGGTTCGAAGGTCGCGAGAGCGAAACCGGCCATGCCTGGATCCCGGTCCCCGGTGGCTACATGCTCGTGGGCACCGCCGACACGGGCGGTGAGAACGGGCTCGAAGTCATCCTGGTCGCGACGGACGCGGAGGCAAAGGCGCTGCCCGGGTGGCCTCGGTATTTCGGCGGAGCGGGCGACCAGCAAGGTTCTGGCCTGGCGGCGACTCGGGACGGCGGCTATGTCATTGCCGGCGAGTTCAGCGTGGGCGACGGACAGGGTTCCAGTGCCCTGCTGCTCAAGGTCGATGGCGTCGGCGAACTTCTGTGGGATCGCGAATTCGGCGGAACGGGCGATGACCGGGCCAATGCCGTGGTCGAGTTGCGCAGTGGCGGCTTGGCGCTCGTGGGCGCCAGCAACTCCCCGGGCTCCCACGGAGGCTTCGACGCTCTTGTGGTCACCACAGATGCCTTCGGTGAAATTGAGTACCTGACCTGGCATGGCGGCCCCCATGATGACGAGGCTGTAGCCATCGACGAGAACCCCGATGGAAGTCTGTTCCTCACGGTCGATGATATCAGCGAGACCGAAGGGCGTGACTACCTGCTACGTCTCAACCCGGACCTCAGCGTGCCATGATTCACGCCCACCACATGAGCAGGCGATAGATGACACCTTTCGATAGATACAAGCCCATTTTTGGGGCCCTGATACTTCTGTTCGGCGTAGTCCTACCGTCGGCCGCAGCCCGCGCACAGGAGCGCTTTGGCCATATTGAGGTCAGTTGCGAAGCCGACATTAAGGTCTTCCTCGATAATAAATTTGTCGGCGTGTCCGATGTGAACGGTCTATTCCTTCGCCAGGTGCCCGTCGGCCCCCATGTCGTGCGAATCGAGAAGGATACGTACCAGCCGCAGAACAGCGATACCTTTCTCCTGGAAGCCGATCAGGTCTACCTCTTTGAACCGGGCAAAATGGAAGCCGTGCTCGATCCCGACTCCGACGAAAACGAGGAGATCGCCCGGGGCACGGGCAGCCTCGTGATCCAGACCATTCCCGTGGAGTGCCTCGTCACGCTTTTTGGCGTGGGGCTCACCGGCAACGACGAGGAGATCGTCAAGACCCAGGATCGGTGGACCGCCAACGGCGTGCGTGCCGGGCGCTACCTGGCCACCTTCTCCGCCATGGGGGTGGAGCACAAAGAAATAATAAGCATTCAGCCCAACCAGACCACCCACATCATGGTAGACATCCAGCGCGGTGAAATGACCGATATCGGGCTGCGCACCATCCGGGAAATGCAGTCCGAGGGCTGGCGGGAGAAAGCCGAGTCCGAGCGCGAGACCGCGCGACAGGACAACATGGCCCTGCTGAAAACCCGCGCCACGGAGAATATCCGGAAAGAGGATTATCAGAAGCGGGGTCTCGAACTGCTGCTTCATCAGGGTGAGAAACAGTACGAGTCCGCCCAGTACACCCGCTGCCTCTACACCATGCTTCAGGCCCTCTATCTCGACCCAAAGAACGAAATCGCCCTTTATTACTACAAGAATGCCCATGCCCGCCAGGGCGATGAAGATCGGGCCATCAAGCTTGCCGGCGAGTACCGCCAGTTCATTTATGGCGAGGACGGCGAACTCGGCTTCGAACTCATGAATACCGACGGCAAGTGGACCCTGCGCGTCTACTCCGGCGAGAAGGAACTGGAAATCGTCGACGCCACCGTCCACGACTTCACCCTCAAATTCTCACGGCGCTACACCCTCTCCGCACTCCAGATGTTCTCGCGCAAAAAAGGGAGTATCATTCCAACCTTCCATGCGGACAAGGATTCAAAATTTGCCTACGAGGACTATGAACTCACCCTCGATGGTCGCGACGCCCAGGGCCGACGACGCTGGCGTCACGCCCGGCCCAAGGTAAACGGCGTCCCCACCGACGAATGGTTCCCCGTCACCTTCCGCAAGCAGGGCGGTGATCACGCACCCCAGGGTTATCTCGGCATCTACCATGACGACCCGTCCCACGTCGCCCAATTGGAAGGCGATCCGACCGAGGCCGCCCTGCGTGCCGCCAAAGGTTGGCCGGAACAGTACGGGGCTGTTATTCTCTCCTGCTACAAGGACTCTCCCGCGCAGCAGAGTGGGCTTCAGCAGGGCGACTTCATCTACAAATTCGACGGGGCCGACGTCCTCAACAGCCAGGATCTCGATCACCTTATCGCCACCAATCCCTTTGATACGGTCGTCCTGAGCGTCTATCGCGATGGCCAGCGCATGCAGTTTCGCGTGGCACTCCAAGGCGGTTGAGGGACGTACCGCCGCACGGGCCCCCAACACTAAGCGGCAGACTTCAAGCCCCGCCGCCACGTAGTCCAACGAAGCACACGCCAACGCGGCGGCATGTCCCCGTGGATGCTGGAATCGGGACGTCAGCCACACAGAGATTCCCACACTCTCATCCGTGCCTATCCGTGCCATCCGTGGTCAGAAGCAAAACTAATGTAGACCACGGATGACACGGATTGACACGGATAAGAACAACTTCGAACTCCCCTCGACGCACAAGATTGTGGCAACGCGACCCTACATCCGCACCGTATTCCGGCTTGGCGGCGGCGGGACGGGCGGGCTCGGCGCGAAGGCCTCCAGCGATAACACGTCATGCGCCAACCCGTGCTCTGAGGCAACGGCGTCAATCGCCTCCAGGAAAATCTGCCGGATTGTATCGGGGCCCGCCTCCGCGCGCAGATTCACCACCAGGCATCCCGCAGTCAGCGGGCTATCCAGCCTGCGGTTAACCTCAGCGCCCCGCACATTGCTGGTGGCATGAATAGCCGCCTCCCGCGCGCCATCAAGCAGCCGCATCTTGAAATGCGCCACCTCCGCACCGGCGGCCACCAGAGACTCGTGAACCCGCCTCGCCAGCGATTCCAGGGCCGTGTCGCCGTCCCACGCCACATCCCCGGACAGCTTCACCCGCGCATTCAGCCAGCCCAGCGCCGCTTCGCCCTCAGTGTAAATCGCATAGTCCACGACAGCCGGATGCCGCCCGCAAGCGCCATGACCATCGATAAATTCCGTGAGTTCGTCGAACCCTTCGCCCGTCCGCGCCGAGACGGCCAGATGGGCAGCGTTCGGAAAATTCTGGCGCACCAGGCGCATCACCGTCTCCAGTTCCACCGGCGTGAGCAGGTCCACCTTGTTTAAGGCGATGATGTCGGCCTCGTTCTGCTGCATCTTGTAGATGTAGGTGACTTTACTCGAAAAGCCGCGGGCGCCCCGGCCTGTCAGCGCGTCCAGCGCCCGCTCGGGATCGAGAACCGCCGCATAAGGCGCAACGGAAAAGCG
>JBIJDL010000665.1:0-3202 GCA_044344195.1 Candidatus Hydrogenedentales bacterium | reverse complement strand
GCACATGAACCGTGGCCGCCAGAGGAGCCACGCTGCTGACCAGCTTACAAAGGGCGCAGCCGGAGTCGCCGGGCGCGACCGGGGTGTCGGATTCTCCATCCTTCGCCGGAGGCAGCACGCAGCATGCGCGCAGGGCATGTATGCTCGGTGCGCCGGAATCGGCGGCGCACTGCGCGTCGAGGGCACGTTGGGTTGCACAGATCCCGGGAATGAAAGCCCGGCCCGAGGCCACCAGATAGAGAACCACCAGCAGCCACGAAGCGACCCAGAACGTACGCGAGCGACGCTGGAGACTTGCGGGGGTGGAAACATACTGGGTCATCAAAGTAACCTGACTGGGCGCTGCACAAGAAGGGGAGAATGACTGCGGAATTTTACACACCCCTTGCGGAAATTGCAAAAGTCGTTCCAGCGCGCATGCCTGAGGGAGCAGCTTTTGGCTTCACCGTGCAACCCGTTCCGTTGTGGCCGTATCCTGCATATACGTCACCCGCGCGGAACCGCTCAATTCGCCTCCCTGTTTTTCCGGTGCGCGTCGTGTTTGTTATACTCTGCTACTTCGCGCTGGTGCGCGCTCATATCTCCAGATCCAAGACTTAACAAGCGGAATTCATGGCCAAGAAGAAGAAAACAAAGGGTACTCAACACACGGCGGGAGGCAAGTCCCGCGCGGCTGTCTCCGTGTCGGCAAGTGCGGGCGGGCTCGCGCAGGCGAAAGAAGCTGTCGAGGCCTGCCTCGCTTCGGGCAAACAGAAAGCCGCCCTGGATTTGGCAAAAGACACTGCAAAGAAATTTCCCGGCCCCGAGGCGGAAGCCCTGCTGCTGGTCGCCTATTGCGCGCGCATCGAAGGCATGCTGGCAAAAGACATGGCCCGTGAGGCGCTTGCGTTACTCCAGGTGGCGGAGGGGCGCTTCCACAATCAAAGCGATCGCTTCGCCCCACTTCGTTCTCGCTGCTCCGCCCGAGGTGGCGATCTGGGAAGTCTCGTGGCGCCCTTGGCAGATCTCAATCTCCCACCCGAACGGCGGGCTGAGATTGAGGCCGTCATCGCAGCGGAAGTGTCCGATCTGGAGGCCCTCGCTTCGTGCTCCGCGCTGCCGGAAGATCACGCCCTGCGCCGCGCCGCGGCGGAGGTCAGCGCGGCCTTCAAGAAGGCCACCGCCGGACCTGTGACTGACGAAGAAATAGCCCTGCCCGGCGTGTCCCGGCGTTCGCCGCTGGCCCCCTGGAAGCTGCTGATTCGCGCCATCGCCCTGTTCCATCGCGGTGACGATGCCGCGTGCATCGAGTGCGCCGGTCGTCTGCCTGCGGGATCCGCGCCCGCGCGCCTGGCGCCCGTGTTCAAGGCGCTCTGCGGCGGGTCAAAAAATGATGACCTCTGGCAAGAGGCGCAAATCCTGATCTCCTTTCTTTTCGGCGACTGCAAAGCACTGCGCGCGGCCCTGAAGCGATTCGAGGAAGACTTCGATATCGAACCGCCCAAGAAGGTTATAGCCATCGTGCGGACGGCCATCGAACAGTGCAGGCGCACCCGTCCTGACTTGCTGGAGGACCTGAAGCAACGCATCAGCCTGCGGTTCCTGGCTCACGGGATCGACCCCCTGATTCAAAAGGAACTATTCGGCTTCGCGCCGTTGAAAAACGCCCGCTATTGGCGGATGGCCGCCCTCTTGGCCGAAAGCGGAGGAGATGTGCGCTTCGCCCGAAGTGCGTGGGAGGAATTTCGCCTGCACGCGATCCGCGAGGGCTGGTTTGTTTCGGAAAGCGTTATCGAGGCGGCGTTGCTGCTGCACATGGCCTCGCTGAGCGATCCCGATGACGAATTCGAGGAAGATGACTATGATGATGACTATGACGACGGTGGCGTAAGACTCCCCTGCGACGAAAAGGCGATGAACAAGCACTACGCGGATCAGGATGACACTTTCGCGACGCAGCGCGCCGAATGGAAAAAGAGTTCATCCAACGTCCAGCAGGACAACGGTGCACTTTTCGCCCGTGCCTGCGCCCTCGATCCACGCCCCGAAAACTTTCGTAAATGGCGCGACTGGGCGCGCTTCAATGCGCCCGCCGAGGCTGAGGAAAAAGCGCTGCTCCGCTGGGCCGAAGCCCTGCCCCGCGATCCCGAACCCTTTGTGCAGCTCGCGGAAGATGCGGAACGGCGCAGCGCCCTGAACAAGGCCCTGGGGTATCTGGAGCAAGCGGAGGCCCGCGACGCGCTGGATCCGCGATTGCGCCGGCTCCGCTTTCGTATCGCGATGGCCACCGCCCTGCGCCATCTGAAAGGCGGCAAAGCCCACCTCCTGCGCAAGGACCTTGAAGCCATTGAAGGGACCCGCGAGGGCAATGCCCCCGCGCTCGCAGCCTTGATTTGGGCCGCGGCCTCCATGGAAGGCGCACAGGATGATATCGCGTCCAGTGCTCAAAAGGTCCGTGAATTGCTAAAGGGGGATATGGGTGCTGCGGTCCTTTTGGGCGGGGTGGCAAGTGCGGCAGGCAAGGCTGCTTCGAAATGGACTCCGCCACAGTTCGACGCGAAGGAGGCCGCCACCCTCGAGGGGATCGGCGCCATTGCCCGGGGGCTGCGCGCCGCAGTAGACGGCCACTTTCCCGCCTTGCTTCCGAAGCCCGTAGAGGCCGCTTTGAGCGCGGCGCTGTGTATGAAAATGCCCAGGGCCGACGCGGGCGATCTGCTGATGCTCGCCCAGACCGCCCTGGCATTTAAACGGATGCAACTGGCCTACGACGCTTCAGGCGCGGGCCTGCGCCTGCGCGGGCCCAACGACGCCCGCCTGCTCCTCGTGCGCGCCCAAACCTTTCCGAGCTACGATCCCTACCGGCGCTATAACTGCCTGGGTTCGGCACACCGCCTGGTGCGCGATACCGCGGATCGCGCCCTGGCCGACGAGATCATGGAGGTATTTCAGCGACGAGGCAAGGAGCGGGTGCCAAGAGGTTTCGACGCACATCACCGCCGGGATGCGTTGGCGATGGATGAGTCCAGGGCACGCGATATAGTCGATTTTGAGCGCTCATTGATTGCGGGTAAAACGCGGGAGAATCCGCCCCGCACCATGCGAAACAGCATGAATTCCGCAGGTAAATTCATCGTCGACCGGGTGCCTCTCGAGGACGACGAAGATGATGTCGATATGGATATGGCCATCGACGACTTCATGGATAATCTATTTGGCCGAAAGG
>JBIJDL010000227.1:0-9590 GCA_044344195.1 Candidatus Hydrogenedentales bacterium | reverse complement strand
GGGCGCGGAATCCGTCAGACGGGTGATATTTCCATCGAGGGTCACGTGCATCAATTCAACCGCCTCGCCGTGCTGGCAGGTGTAGTAGATGCCCTTGCCATCCAGGGCCCATACGGGCACATCGCTGCTGCCGCCGTGGAAGTCGAAGACATCGTAGACCGGCGTCACCCCCGAAAAGCCGCCGCGATCCGCGAGCTTGTGAAACTCCGTACCGTCGGGCCGCGCCAGGTGGGGGTGGCAGTTGTAGTGTTCGCCCGAGACAAACATGAGCCACGACCCATCGGGGGACCACTGGGGCACGAAGTTGAAGGAATTACCCGTTTCGATCTTGTGCGCATTCGCGCCATCGGCATCGGCCACATAAATCTGATAGTCCTTGTGATAGGCCACGCGCGTGCCGTCGGGCGAGGGACTCAGGCCGTAGGTGAAGGCCGCGTCACCGTCGGTCATATCCTTCTTGTTCTTGCCATCGCGATCCATGGAGTAGGGGTGGGACACGCCCTTGATCAGCGCGGTGAAGGTGAGCTTGTCGCTGTTGGGCACGAAGATGATGCCCGTGTTGTAGTCGCTCACGCGCTCTACAGCCGTGAGGTTGGTCAGGGCCTTCGTGGCCATGTCGTAGGTGTACATGTCGTAGAGCCAGCCTTCCGTCATGCGGAAGTCCTTGTGCTCTTCCTCCCACGCGGCGTTCTCCGGTGTTTCCCAGCCACGGCCGAGGATGGCTTTGGTCCGGTCCGGCGACCATCCCGCGAACTGGGTCCAGGCATAGCGTTCCTCCGACAGCGACGGCGCGAGTTGCTCACGGCCCGTGCCGTCGGCCCGCACTACACACGCCCGCGCCGTGATCTGGTTGTCATAGCGCTTGGGGAGGTTGGTGCGGTACTCCGTGTAGCCTATGAGGGGCACTGGGGATTCTGCGGCGCGTGAGATCGCAGCAGTCATCGTGGCCATGGCGGTCGTCGCGAGGAAAGCGCGTCGGGTGATCGAGGTTGGCGGCATGTTTTGGGGCTTTCCTTTGCGGTTGATGGGTCTTATGGGCCACAGCGCGGACTCTGGCCGCAATTCGGAACTTTGAAGACGTGCCACGCGATCCGGCAACGCCGGTTCGTGTGCCCGTCGCGGGGTCTTCCTGGCACTACAGTATTAACTCAACCGGCCCTTTTGCACCATCTTCACAACGTCGAGATCGCGAACAATTCAATTCGTGTTCGTGAGGAGCAAACCGCCCGGTTGTGGCACACTCCATGACTTGAGTATTCGAGGCTCAAGGCACACGAACCGCCCTTTCGGGCGGATCGCGTGGCACGTTCGCAATGGTCTGGATTGCTCCGGCAACACTATTTCGTGGGGCGTAAAGTCGCCTTCTCCGGCTCCAGATACAGTAGTCCGTCGCGTTGTACCACGCCGAGCTTCTCATCCAGCGCCACGGCAAGCGGGTCAGGCCCGGTCATACCCATCCGTTCGCGCACGCGTTCGCGGAGCCACCAGAAGCCCGAGTTCCAGGAGTACAGATGGTGGCCATGGGGATGACCATCCACCGTGCTGATCGATTCGTGGAAGGCCGGCATGGTGGCGAGCTCGCGCTCCAGACGCCACAGCAATTTCCCGTCCGTCTCCTCCGGCGTGGCGCCGTGGATGAGTCCGTCGAGGTAATTGCAGCCGTCGTTGAGGAACCACGACCCGCCAAAGGTGTACACGCCGGAGTGACCGTCGATGAGGTCCCCATTGGCCTTGGAGATGACACGCATGCCGTAGGGCGACTGAAGCCGCGCGGTGGTTTCGAGGTGCTTCAACACGATTTCATCGGGCAGGAGTTTCTCGCCGAAGACCGCATAGGTCAGCACCTCGCCGTAGAGCGAATCCTGGCCGATGTGCTCCTGCTGCATGAGGCTGGTGGCCATATAGCCACCTTCCTCGTTGAACATTTTGCGGTAGCCCGCCTTCGCCAATTCGATGTCGGCGTCGGACACGTCAAAGCCCAGCTCACGGGCCGCGAAGAGCGCCCCGCAGTGAAAGCCCTGGTTGGAAGAGGGGGGATCGCCGTCTTCATAGGGCAACTGGTCGTGGTAGGTGCGCATGTGCTTCCACTCTGGATTCAAACGGGGCGGGAGAAAGAAGCCGTCTTTCTCGTTGTTCCGCATAAAGTGGTACGCGCGGTTCACGGTGCGCTGGTCGAGTTTGCCCCCGGCCCGTTTGGCGAGAACCGACCAGATAAGATAGTACTGGGCGTTGTCTTCGTAGTTGATGCGCTCAAAAAACACCGCGGCCTGCGCCGGGATGTCGTATTCCGGCATGTCGAGGCCCCGGCTCATATAAAAGCCATCGCTGACCCACTGTTTCCAGCCATAGCCCACGCCGGAAATAAAGATGTAGTCGCTTTCGGAGCGCAGCAGGTTGCGGCGCAGCAGGAGGTAGGAGGTATTCCGCAGGATGGCCTCCAGGCCGCTGCTGTTGAAGCCCTTCGCATTGGCCAGGGCCAGGTGCGCGGCGAGCTGGATGTCGTACTGCGATTTCACGGGGGACGAAAAGATCCACGTGGTGAAGGTCTGGGTTTCGCCCGCTTCAATGTGTTGCCAGCCGTCAAATTCGGCGCGATAGACCGATGTGGAATCGAGCTCCGTGGGGATCGAGATTACCCGCTTCGCCGAGCCGTCGCCGTTGGTCAGGGAAAAGGTCCGCTTCTCCACGTCGAAGCCCAGGAAGGAGCGGTTCTCCCAGCGCCCGGGCGTATCGCCGATGATGCCGTAGAGCGTGTCGCCCGAGCGAACGCCGAGGAACGGAAAGGTCTGGAGCGATGCGCCGCCGAACTCGGGCCCGCCGCATCCGGGCGTGTAGGTTGCCGACTTCGGTTCTTCGCCCGTGAAGGAATGGAAGCTGCCCTCGACCGCAACCTGCCAGCCGAAATCGAGGTAGTAGCGCGCATCCGTCAATGCCCTGACGGCAACAGTTCGCTCGATGAGAGCCGGCGTGAGATTGCGATAGGTGTCGGTGATCTCGAGACCTCTGACGAGCGCATCGCTCAATTCGATGGTCCCGTTCTCCGAGCTCGCTTTGGCAAACGACAGCGGGACTCGTTCCGGTCCAGATGCGATTGCATACGTAAGCGCGAGGGGCTGAGTATCACCCGCGCCTGTGAAGATCGAAACACCATTGTCTAGAACCGCCGCACGGCCATCGCTCAAGGTCGCCACAACGTCGGCGCGCGCCGCGCGCAGGCTCAACCCGCTGACTATAAGCAGCAGCGCGCTAAAGATACGGTAGTTTTTACATATACGATACATGGGGCTACTCCTTAATCAACCACACTTCCGCCACCTGATTGCCGCGCCCGATGACCTTGTCCCAGCGCAGGTCAAGTGCGCCGTCTTCGGTCGCGGCCTTGGGCACGATAAACTCCAGCGGGAACTGGGGCAACAGCTCGGACTCTTCTCCCGGGGCTTTCTCCGCCACCTTTACCTGGGCCGCGCCATCTCCTTTGATGGTATAGCGCACATCTTCCAGCGTCGGGCCATAGGCCCCATGGATCTCGTACGTCTCGTCCGCCGTCAATCGCATCACGGCGTTGTAACGGCCCGCATAGGTCACGCGAAGTCGGTAGTGCGCATCGGGATCGAGGCCCTCATAACGCATCAGCAGGGGCGTATTGCCAAGGCATTCGGCCACGTCGAGCCAGGAAAGGCGTTGAGCGCCGCCGTCGTCCATCGTGAAGCCTTCACGAGGACTGGCAATCGCCGCCGGATCTTCCTCGCTGGTAAGCTGGCGCACGAGGTGGGGCTGCTTCGCGGCGTTGCCCAGATCGTCATAGAAGCTGCCCTCGCCCGGCATTTCCCATTGAGCTACGCGCGAAAGCCGCGCCAGGCGCACATCGCCTTCCACGGCGCCCTCGGGTGACGATGCCGTGGCGCGCCCTTCGAGGATCGCGTCGAACTCATCTTCCAACCAGAGGCGGTTATTGAGCGGATTGTCCAGAAACTCCAGAATCGCGCCTCGTTCGGGACTGCGGGCCTTGTAGTTCTCCACATCAAGCTGGGCGCCGATACTCTTGAAAAGTTCGCCACCCAGCGCCTCGATGCGCTTGCGCAGCACATTCGTTCCGCTGTCCTGATCCGATTCCGCCAGAATGGCGCGACCTTTTTCGATAGCGGGTTCCACCCCGAGCTTCGGGGCATCCCGCAGCACGGCCAGGGCGCGCGACTCCTGGTCCAGGGCCTTCAGCAGGCGTAACTGCGTGTAGCGATCATAATAGGCTCGCATGACGCAGGACTGAAAACGCCAGTTGGCCAGCAGGGTCGCGTCGGCCTTCTCTTCAAGGCCTTTCCACAGAAGGAAGTTCTCCTCCACACCTTTGCAAGTCGCCAGTGGGCCGCTGAAGTTTTCCTCGAAGAGAAAGATGCCACGCTGCACCTCCTCCGCGATATCTTCTCCGAAAAAGAAGCGGGCGTAGTCGCGCACGATATCTTCGACCGGGCGATCCGGATCCCAGCCGAGCGCCGACCACACAAACTTGTTCACATCATCGCCGATGCCGTCGGAATAGGTCACGAAGCCGTCGGAATACTGCGCGAAACGATTGTGAATGTTGGCGTGGTCCCGGGGACGGGGCGCGAAAGGCTCCCGTCCCAGTGTCCTCGCAAATACAGGGTCCCACTCGGGCACAGTGTATTGCGCACGCACCGCGTGGCCCACATCGTCGTAGCGGCGGATGGGGTACTGCTCCGGCGTGCGGGCGCGCTGCTCGTCGGCAAAGATACGCGTCCACGCCCCATAGACCACACCCGTGAGCCATTCAGGCTCTTCCCGCTGTAGGTAGTCAAAGAACCAATTGTTCTGTTCGGGATCGAAGCCCTGATTGGAAGTCCACACACCAAGATTCGGGTGGATCTTCCGTGCCTCCGCCGTAAAGCGCTCCAGCGCTTCAAACATCAGGTCCGGACGGCGGTGGGTGCTGCCGCCATCGCCCCCGGTCAGGTAGATGTGGTCGAGATGGGGAATCAGGCGAAGGGTCTCCACATGCGCCTCCAGCGACTCATTGACTTCCTCCTCCGGCTGTCCCTCGCCGCCGAAGGCACCGGAGAAGAGCCAGAAGTCAAAGCCGTAGGCCTGGCAAATCCGCGACCACGCCGTGGCCATCTCCGCGCCGGTCAATTTCGTATGGGGACCGTCGAGCTGCCCGGAATCGCGAAAGCGCGTCGTCTCGAAAGCATTGGCGCCGAAAATGCCCAGCTCGCGCATGTACTGCTCGTAGATTTCCGGCGTCCAGGCGTCGTAGCAATGGGACAGGTTGCGATAGCCGATTTGATGCCCGCGATGGGGAAAACGCGGCGCACTCGCGGCCGCAAAGGCATCGTCAATGATGATCGAATTCGGACGCAATTCCATCGCCAAAAGCAGGCGACCGACGGCATAGAAGAGACCGGCTTCATCGTGGCCTGCAAGGAACACGGTCGGGCGGTCCATATACTGTTGCACCTTAATCGCGTAGCCCTCGGACTTCTCCGGTACGGCAAGATCGACGGGTCTTTTGGTCGTCTGGGCGTTCACCACGTCCATAACGATGAGCGGTGTGCCGTCCTCCCGCGTTATATCCGTCGTGTCCAGTGTGATGCCGGTACGCCGGGCAATTTCCTCGACCAGCACGCGCCGTGCCGTCTGTACGATGGCGCTGTCGCCGGACTTCAACACCGCGGCGTTGTTCAAATCAAGAGCCGTCGCATAAGTATGACTAGAGACAACACACACTACAGCGGCCAGGGCCAGCAAACGGGAAACAATCATGGGACATCTCTCCAAGGATAGGGGAAAATCTAGGAGAAGCGATAATAGCGGCTGGCCAATGCCCATGCAAGATAGTTGAAAGTTGACAGTTGATAGTTGACAGCGAATCATCCATTGTCCATTGTCCATTGTCCAGACTCCAGACTCCAGACTCCAGACTCCAGACTATTCCAGCCGCTTCTCCATCTGATAGCGTTCAAAGGCCACGCCTTGGCGAATCGTCTGCTCCGTGCGGCGCACCACAAAGCCATGGTGCTCGAAAAAAGGTCGGGAGATTTTGCTCGCGTCGGTGGTGAGTATCTGCTGGCCCTGCTCGCGCGCATACGCTTCGACACCAAGGTAAGCCGCTGTGGCGAAGCCCCGGCGCGCATGACGCGTCGCAGTATAGAGCAGGGAAATATGGTCGGCGGGGTGAAGATGACAAAAGGCCGCAGGCGATCCATCCACTTCGACCACGAGGGCAAAACCCCGCGCCAGGAGATCGCGGAAAGACGCGTCGTCGTCGGGGAATGAGGCCCACACGGCTACCTGCTCCGCAGTGTAAGACGCAATGCCAAGTCCGGAGACGGCATCGCGATAGATCGCGGCCAGGGCGTCGGAGTCTTCTGGGTGGTAGGAGCGTAGGATCATTTCAGCATTATCGCAGAACTGCCCCAGTGCCAGCACGTTTGCCCAAAAAAATTCGCAATCTTACCCAGACGTTTGGGGAGTCTTTGGCTTTGAAACCCTGGCACGAATAAAACTGTTGAAAATCTAACAGTTAGGTTTTGGAATGGCACTCAGGAGGCTCTACAAATGATGCACATTCAATCGGTAACCTTGGCAATAGCCTGGGCGTTTCTTACTGTATTCATCTACTACCTCGCCCAACGCCATGACGCGGTGACCGGTGAACCAGGCGAGACTCCTGATTGCTTAGTATTCGCACACCTGCTTATAGCGGCCACTTTCGGGCGGCATTTCTGGACGTGGCGCGGATTCGGTGCCACCACGTTCTTATGTTGGAGCTTTGGGAGCATGATGCTGGTCTCCGAGGGGCCATTTCGCATTGGGGCCAGTGGTTATCCCGCGATCGAGCTTCTTGCGTTGGCTGCGTTTTCGTTGTTGCCCTTTTGGGTTCACGGAATAATCCACACCACACGTAAATTTCTCGAAGCATCCGCCGAGCACCAGAATCTCCGGGTTGCGTTTGCCGTCCTGCTCCCGTTTGTGCCCGCAATCACGCTAGCCGCCACGCTAATTCCTGTAGCAGTTCTGGCGGGGATGGTGGACGCTGAATCAATTGTGCCGCGCGATGTCGGCGGGGCCTGGATCTCCCTGCTCGACATGGCAGCAGGGACCTGGTGGCCGTTGGGGAAATCAGGCACTCTTCCGACCTTGTTTATGCCGCTCGGAATACCAACCATTTCATGTTGCCTTTATCTTGCCAGTTTCATGTCCTGGAACTTCCTGTACGTCCTCGCCCGCAGACTGAGACTGAGCAACGAATTCTTGGCGCGTCGCCACGCACTTGTAGTCGGAATGTTCAACGTAGTACTTGCGTTCTGTTACGGTCTCGCTCTCGGTAATAGTCCCATCCTTGAGTGATTGGGCTAAAATGATGGCAACGCCTGTGCCATCTAGTGGATTCTATCCTTTTGGAGACCGTAATCCTCGGGGCCGTCTGAATCAGGGACGGGCAACCATTCGAGGCCGCCGTCGGGGTGGGCGATGATTCCGTCGAGGCTGGTGGCGATAAACAAGGAGAATTGCACGGCCATGGTAGAATGGACTCCAGCGTGGAGGCTACGGGCTGAGCTTGTGGTTTGGTTGCCGAAGGTCTGAATAAAAACTCAACTACCAGTTGACAGGATCTGCGGGGGTGTGTTAGCGTTAGTTAACAGTTGACAAAAGCCCAAAGCGGTGACAACTGGGGAAGGTTTAGCATAGCACAGGAGGTTTCAGCGCACCATGTCACGCAAGGGATTTACACTCATCGAATTGCTGGTGGTCATCGCGATTATCGGTATCCTCGCCGCCATTTTGCTGCCCGCCCTGGCGCGGGCGCGGGAAGCGGCGCGCCGGGCCTCGTGCCAGAACAACCTGAAGCAGATGGGTCTGGTCTTCGCGATGTATGCGGACGAAAGCCGGGGTAACAAGCTCCCGCCCCGTCTAGTGTTTGATGTGTTTGGTGATCTCAGCGTGGAGCACATTGTGAGTGGTCCCCACATCTATCCGGAGTATCTGACGGACTTGGAAGTGATCTGGTGTCCCTCCACCCCGCGTGGCACACCGGTATCGCGTTACGACGGCGAGAAGGGCAATGGCGATGGCGTCATCCAGCCGGAAGAGCTGGCCCGCGGCCCCTACGACTATTGCGGCTGGCTCGTGATGGATGACCTTAACGTGCTCGGCCCGCTCCTCGGCATGCCGGGCAGCGACACGGCCAACGCGGGCCGTTACACGACCGCGGAGATGCTGGCCACGCCCTTCGGTGAGCTCGGCCAGCGGAATGTGGCAACGAATGGCGCGGTGAGCGATCAGGACTACACCTTTTCCGGCCCTTACGCGGGTTACCAGGTGAGTGGGGGCAATACACTTTACCGCTTGCGCCAGGGTATCGAGCGCTTCCTGATCACGGATATAAACAACCCAGGCGCGTCGTCGACGGCGGCGAGCGTGGTGCCGGTGATGTTCGATCACATCAGTTCGAATGTCGATGCATTTTCCCATGTGCCCGGCGGTGGAAACGTGCTCTATCTGGATGGCCACGTGGACTGGGTGAGCTATCCGGCTGATCGCTTTCCGGTGAGCAAAAACAGCGCCCTGTTCATGGGGCGCTGGGACCGTATTTTTAATCCCTGACCGGGGTTGTTCAAGATGGCTTGATTGATATTGACCACGCGGCGGGCCTCGTGATCGCTAACGTGGTTTTGTTGCATAAGTCGTGCCACACGATCTCGCCGAAAGGCGAGTTCGAGTGTGCAGCGGGACGTGATCGGCGGCGACAAATACGATGTGGCGCGGTCCTCTTACATCCAAATCTCAATAAATGAGATTCAAAAGGGCAGGGCGAGTACCACGCTCAGGGTTCGAAATGAGCCAAACTCTGGGCAGACGAGCGATCATTCCTCGGCATCGTGGGGCGCGAATTCATTGGAAGGCCCCTGATTGTCCGATGAATAACGGACCCGGCGCTTCCTGCGAATGAAACAGGAGCATCTGCCCGAGGCCCGCGAGCGCCAGCATCACCACGTTCTTGACTGCCCGAGGCATGGGTGTATTTTCCGAGCCGGGATGCCAATCGATTTGCATGTTGCAAACACTAATTCTGGAAAAATAGCTCACACCTACTCGCTCGCGCGCAGGCGGGCTAGCAGGTCAACCAGTGTCGTCAATTCGGCCTTGCTCAGGCCCTGCATCTGGCCGTTGTGGGCCTGCAGAAGCGGCTCATGCAGATCGCTCAGCATTTGCGCGCCCTTCGGGGTCAGGCTCAGCAGGACCACGCGCCGGTCGGACTCGGGGCGGTTGCGTTCCACCAGGCCCGCCTCCACGGCGCGATCCACCAATCGGGTTACATCTGGAACGCGGGTCACGAGGCGGTCGGCAATAATCGAACAGGGCACGCCTTCCGCTGGCCCACCCCGGATTATGCGCATCAGATTGTAAATAGTCTGGGTGATGCCAAAGGACTTGAACAGGTCGTTCACGGGCTGGGAGAGGACGGCGTAGGTTCGCATGAGGCTGACATAGGCCTCCACCTCCACGCTCGCGAAAGGCCTGGCCTGCTTTAGTTCCTCTTGAAGTGACTTTGGCATGGCAAAACGGTACCATGG
>JBIJDL010000664.1:0-3208 GCA_044344195.1 Candidatus Hydrogenedentales bacterium | reverse complement strand
CTCTCGAAGTTATCGTAGATAGTATACAGGATAGACGTGCCGCGAATACGTCCCCAGGAGGGACTTTACCGAGTTTTTACCATTGTTTTGCCCGAGGTATATCTCGCGAAAAAATGCCGCAAACATAGAAGGGAGCACGTGCGGAATCGATTCGTATGGCTGCCCGTGTCCGGTTGGATTGGCGCGTGCCGCCCGTTTAATCAGGTCCGTTCGCCGAACGAACATTCACTCGCCCAGGCAAGATACCGCTCCAAAGGGGCTTAGACATTCTTGTCTGAGACAGGGCTCACCCAGACATTAAAAAGGCTCGGTGAATGTGTCGGACGGCTTGGGATTACGGCGTCGTGTTTTTCATAGGCGGTGCTTGCGTACACGCCAACGGGCCTTTCGAATGGCCACGTGAACCCTGTCTCAGACAAGAATGTCTAAGCCCCTTTAGACGGCGATTCGCTTGATGCAGTGAACTTGAATGGAGCGCAGTAGCGCCTCCGCTCCATTCCGCTAAAGTGTTACCATCGATCTTAATTCTTTGACACATCGGGGTGGCTTCGCCGCAGAACGGCCTCGATACGGGCGCTCAGTTCCACCGGATCGAAGGGCTTATGCATGTAGTCGTCCGCGCCCAGGATGAGCGCCATGGCCTTGACCGAGGAGATATTCGTAGCGCTCAACATGATCACCGGGAGCTTGCTGGCATCGCGGATTGCGCGAAGCACTTCAATGCCATCCATGGAACGTTCTTTGCTGCCGCTGAGTTCGGGGAAGTTGATGTCGAGCAGCACCAAGTCGAATTGAACCGAGTCCGTGAGCTTGAGCGCGGCGCGCCCATTCGAGGCGGTCTGCACTTGGTAACCCGTCTTTTCAAGAAGGGCCTTTACGTCCCGCAACAAGTCGAGATCGTCGTCAACGACCAGGAGTCTCTCTTTTGAGCAGTCTTTCATAGGCCCGACACCCTTTCGAGGACCGGCTGTTCGTCGGTACTAGTTCGGCACAGGGTGAAATAGAACGCCGATCCCTTACCGGGCGCGCTCACCGCCCAGACACTTCCGTCGTGGTGCTCGATGATGCGCTTGACCAGCGCCAGGCCGATGCCCGACCCCTTGTAGCCATACTCTTTATGGAGACGCCGGAAGGCCACGAAAAGGGCTTCCGCATGGTCCATATGAAAGCCCACGCCATTGTCCTGCACGAAATAGGCCAAGGTGTTGTTGAACGGGATAAAACCCACCCGGATCTCGGCCCGATCGCGGGACCGGGAAAACTTCAGGGCGTTCCCCAGCAAATTGAGGAAGACCTGCTTCATCAGGGCGCCATCCGCCTCAAAGGGGGGCAGGTCGTCGATCACCAAACTCGGAGATCCGCAATCGCCTTCGTTTTGCAGTTCGTTGAACGCATCCTGCGCTACGCGCCGCATATCGACCCGGCGCCTTTGTATGGGGATATGCTTTGCCTGGGCAAATAGCAGGAGATCTTCGAGCAAGGTGCCCATTTCCTCCGTGCTGTCGATGATCAGGCGGGTCTTTGCCGCCGCACCGTCAGACAATTCGTCGCGGTGCTCCTGAAGCAGGAGGTGGGCGATCTTATTCGTGACCCGCAGGGGCGAGCGCAGATCGTGGGAGGCGGTGTGGGTGAAGGTTTCCAGATTCCCGTTTATGGCTTCGAGAACGGCTCCGTGCCGCTGGAGCGTCAGATTCAGCTCCGATATGATTAGGGCGGCCTCCCGCTCCTTTGTCACATCACGAAGCTCCACGAGCACGAGACCGGTCGGGCTCTCTTCGGTGGTGAGGTGCCGCGCGTTCATCAGCATCATCATACGTTTGGAGGGAGGCACCGTGCATTCGATCACGATGCTTTCAACGGTGCCGTCATTGGCCAGAACGGCATCGAGGATGGCTTTCACGCGGGGATAATCGCTTTCGATGGCCACAAGCTCTTCGAGCGACTTCCCCTCCAACTGGAGGGGCGTGATGTTCAGCGCGTGGTAGAATGCCCGATTGGCCATCACGGCCCGGAGCGAACTGTCCAGCACGAGTACAGGCTCGGCGAGCGCGCTCAGTATTGTACTGGTGACCCTCATGGGTCTGGGTTCATCCACGCTGTTTACTTCTCCTCGGGCGCTTGCCGGACATGCTCTTCCTTGTTACTGTCGAGCGAAGTATACCGGAATATCCTCGTCCAGGATCGGCCTTTTGGGCCACTTTACCCGATCATTACCCAATCTCTACCTGTCGTCCATGTTGCGCGGGGAGTCCACTACATTGGGGTCTGCGTGGCGGCGCGCTCATGGCCTATTCCGCGCGTTCTTCCGCCGGTTGCCGGGTCCCCTGTGCCCTTAGCCACGCCAGAAACGCACGCTCCACTTCATCGAATTGTTCGAAGAGGCGTCCTTCCGAAGGCCGGAGGTCGAAGGATCGCCGGGTGCGCTCGTCGTTCTTGGTGCGGGTTCCGCCATTGTGAAAGCACCAGCCGGCCGCGCCTGCGGCTCGGGCACAGGCGCTCGGTATCGATGGCCTTGACGCGGGCGATGAGCGTGGCGGCTTCATCCATGGGCACGTGGCGCGCATCGCCGAAGTCCCATCACCCACAAGCTCCGTCGCAAGCTCCTCCGCTTGGGGGTGGCACCCGGCATACTTTTTTGAGCGGCGAGGGGACTGCTTTGATCGTTCGGGTTGCTCGCGTTATTCCCCTGGGACAGGCCCGCGCGTTGGGGTGGCCTTGCTTGTCGTGGCGATGTGTGCTGCGCTTGGGTTGTCTCGCGATTGCAGGGGGAACGGGCGCGGGTCCGTCCCCTCAGTCCCGTGGTCCCGGCACGTCGATGCCGGCGGCCTGGTATTCGTTGAGCTTGTTGCGCAGGGTGCGCACGCTGATGCCGAGGAGTTCGGAGGCGCGGGTTCGGTTCTGCTGGCAGTGTTCGAGGGTGCTGAAGATGAGGCGCTGCTCCATCTCGGCGACGGTGGTGCCCGCGGCGAGGCCCGCCGGGGCACTTTCCTGGATTAAACTGGCGGTGTTGAACTGAAAGTCACGGGGCGTGAGCCACTTATCAACCGAGAGCACGACAGCCCGCTCGATGGCATTCTGCAGCTCGCGAATGTTGCCCGGCCAGTTGTACGCGAGCAGGGCGGCGCGGGCTTCGTCGGTGAAGCCCTGGATCTGCTTGCCATTCTCCGTGTTGAACTTGCGAAGGAAGTGATCCGCGAGGCTGGGAATG
>JBIJDL010000006.1:0-36483 GCA_044344195.1 Candidatus Hydrogenedentales bacterium | reverse complement strand
GTAGATGAAGGCGGTCTTCACGCCTCTGGCGCGGCAGGATTCGGCGAACTTGATGAGGGACCACTCCAGGAGTTCCGAGCCGTAGGCGCTCAGCCGGATCTTCAGCACGGCATTGTCCATATCGGGTGTCACGCCGGACTTCTTCACGATCTCTTCCACGAAGGGATCGGGCAGCGCCTTGCCGCCCTTCACGCGCTGCACAAGGTGATCGACGATCCACGTCTTCTCGATCCGGTGGCAGAAGATATACACCGCGTCGAGATTGAAGTCCAGCATGGTCGAATCTAGGACGATGGCCTTCTGGATTGGGTCGTAACCGTTTACCGAGAAATTCAGCAGTTCATAAGGCATGCCCTCGGCGTTGAGGCGGTCCTCCGCCAGCACATCGCACACTTCAGCGTCGCCGATGCCCCAGCCCATCGTGTGGGAGGAGCCTATCAGGCCGATGCGCTTCACGCCGGCGGGCTTCTCTTTCGTGTAGGGCTTGTCGCGCATGCCCCATTCGTTCGTGGTGTAGATCTTTCCCTCGTAGGTCATGTTCGCCGAGGGCGTCATGGCCACGCCGAGGTAGTCCTCCCGCTTCGTGTTCATGGTCTTGCGCCACTCGTCGAAGTAGTTCGAGGGTTGCTTGTTGAACATGGCCTGGAGCTCGGGATTGAAGCGATCCACCTGGATCAGATCTTCGTAGTAGCCCCGCTGCATCTCCGCAGCGTCCGCCGCATTCAGCGAGGGATTCTCGATGGCGTCCAGGACGGCCACCAGCGTGGGGTTCATGTGGCTCTGCACTTCTGAGAGGGCCATGATCATGACGAAGAGACCCGTCACGCCATTGAGCACCGCATTGCGCCAGAAATTGTAGGGCTTGAGGTTGGCCGCGCGCTGTTTCGCGGCGCCACCCACCTGCCACTGGTCACGCCCCACGATGATGGCCGCGGCCGCGAGCAGGATTAGCACGCCGCCAATCTTCAGCACCGCTTCCAGATCCCAGTTGCGTAATTGCAGCAGGGTTGCCCGCCATTCGCCGATGGAGTCCGAAGTCCACAGCGTCCACAGGAACGTAATGGTAAGAAACGTAACCACGGTCTTGCGCGCCAGGATGGCCGCCAGCTTCACGCTGTCGGCCGTGGTCTTCGCCACGAGTTTCTTCTGTGGGCGGGCCTCCTTCCACACGCTCACGGTCACCAGAATGCCCAGCAGGATCCAGAAGAGGATGTCCTGGGGGGTGAAGAGGGCCGCGCCGCGCAGCCAGAACCACTGGTAGGCGTGGAGCGCCCAGGTGGCGAAAAAGGCAATCAGGGTGGCGTAGACCATGCCCTGGGTCGTGCCCAGCTTCCGAAGCCGGAAAAACAGCGGATAAAAGAAGACCTTCATCATGAAGTCCTTCCAGTAGATATTGATCCGCCGCCAGAAATCGGTAAAGCTCGACGCGAGCACGTAGTGGTGATTGCCCTCCGGCAGGTTGAAGCCGAAGAGGTGGAGCATCCCCACGATGGTGTGGAACATGCCCGACACCTGGAGATAGAGAAGATAGGTGCAGACCATGTGCTGGAAAAAGCCGGAGGCCCCTTCGATCTCGGCGGGGCCCACAATCATGAACTTATACAGGAAGCGGTAGAGGATAAGCTGGATGCCGCCCCGGATCATCCACTTCACGCCCGTCTGATAAATCTTATAGGGATCTTCGTTGTAATAGGTCCGGCAGAAGGTCTGGTAGTCCACCACCGGAAAGAGGGGGAACAGGATGTTGGGGATCATGAAGAAATAAGCCAGCGATCGCCAAAGGCTGAAGGGCGCCGACTTGTGCACCAGATCATACACATAGATGATCAGACGGAACATGAACATGGCGCCGAGGATCGGCCAGATCGTGCTCGGCCACGGTGACGCCACCCAGCCCGCGCGAAACACCGCGAGGATGAGCGCCGCGCCGAAGACCAGACCCAGGCGGACATTCATGGACGCGGGCACGTGGCACAAGCCGATGAGCACCGCACCGATACCGATGAGCCAGGCCGCGCTCGCCGGACTCTGGCCGCCGATGAGGTAGATGAGACATCCGAGGCTGAGCACAACAAAGAAGGGAAGTCGGAAGCGCAGCGGCAACAGGTGGTTGATGGGGAACGCCACCGCCACGATCAACAGCAACTGGCGAAAAGCCTCGCTCTCGAGCCGGACCGCCTTGAACATCAGTGCGACCAGGACGACTTGAAATACAAGCGCCCCGAAACGCAGCAAATTCTGCGCGGTAAAGAATCCCGCTGATTCTTCCTTGCCCGCTGACACACCTGTGGCACTCGCGACCATGATCTTCCTTTTCTCTCCCGGTTCCTGCTGCTGCCTTGCTCGTGGCTATTGTGAAAGCCACACAATAGACGGATGGAGGGTCAGATAACTCCTGCACGAAGCAATCGTCATGCCAACGATATACTTTCGCCATAATACGTTATGAATAGGTAACTTACCGTAACTTGTCTCCGCCCTCCGCAGCGGAATGCGCATCAAGAAGTGTTCGCTTTTGAATAATAAAGTGTCAAAAGGGATAAGTAGTGTCCCACTTTTTCGCCTTGAATTTGCAGGCTCGATATACCGAAGTTAGACAAGCTGCGCTATTGTCAACTTCTACCTTAGTTTCTATTTTAGTATCTATGCGTCCCATTGTCAATGAATTCCAATGCGCCGTTGACTCACCCCTGGCCCCTTCGTATACTGCCCCAGGATTTGCGGACCCACCCTGTGGCCTCTGCCGACAGACACGAGCCCGCATCAGAGTACCGAATCAAGGAAATCTTCTCCATGCGCTGCCGTCCCCATATCTCTTTTCTCATGGCCCTGAGCCTCGTCGCGCCGTGCGCCTTCGCCCAGATCGGCCTGGAGGTCCTGCCCTTTGGCCCCACCGAACGCCTAAGGCCCACCGGCGGTCTTTCCGTCCTTCCCCCGCCCGCTTTCCGGGCCGCCCGCAACGAGACCGAGTCGCTCCAGTTTGCCATCCGGGCCGTGGGCGGCAACTTGGCCAAGGTAGATCTCAGCCTCTCGCCTTTTGCCCTGGCGGACGGGACCCAGCTTCCGGCGGCGGCGGCCGTGCTCTTCCGCGAGGTGCCTGTCAATGTTCGCCATTCGTCTCCCCGGGCAACCGAGGCACCGGGCCTGATTCCGGACGCGCTGGTACCCCTGACCCATCCCCATTCCGGTGAAAAGCTCAAGCCCCACTACTGGAATGGTGAAAAGCTTGAGGGCGTGGCCTATGGCGGAACGCCCTTTGACCTTTGGCAGGATCACAACGAAGGGATCTGGCTCGATGTCCATGTGCCGGCGGATGCCGCGCCGGGTGATTACACAGCCACCCTCCGCGTGACGGCCGAGAACGTGGAGGCGGTGGAATTGCCCGTGACCCTGACGGTGTGGGACTTCGCCCTGCCCGTCGGCCCGACCCACGAGAATCACTTCGGCGGCTTTGTCGCGCTCGCGGACTACCACCCGCTGGAAAGCGACAACCCCAAATTCATCGAACTGGAGGAGCGTTACAGCGCCGAGCTGGCGGCCCACCGCATCAGCCCGGAAATTCCCCACCACCTCCTGCCCGCCGCGGGGGAGGACGGGGCCGCGGCGTTCACGCCCGAGGTGGATGCGGCCATCACAGCCTTCGTGGAGCGTCACCACGTCACCAATTTCCACATTCCATCCGCGCCCTTTGGTGACCCCGTGGGAGTGGATCGCGAAAAAGCCCTGCGCTTCTACCGCTCGTGGTACGACTACCTGGAGCAGAAAGGCTGGGCGGATCGCGCGTACCTCTACATGCTCGATGAGCCCAATGAAATCGAGGCCTACGAGCGGGTACGCGAATTGGGTGCGCTGGTGCGCGAGGCCCACCCGAACATACGGCGGCTCGTGGTGGAGCAGACCTACACCCAGGATCCCACCTGGCCCTCGCTGGAGGAGTCCATCGACATCTGGTGCCCGCTCTTTGGCTTCGTGGACGAAGCCAGCACGAAGCGCCTTCAGGCGCAGGACGAGCATGTGTGGAGCTACACCGCCCTGACCCAGACTGCGCCGCCCTATCATCCTGAAATCGATAAAGTGAAGGCCGACCTGCCGCCCTTCTGGGAGATCGACTTTCCCGTCACCTCCTACCGCATCGCACCCTGGCTCAACCGCCGCTACGGGATCACGGGCCTCCTCTACTGGTCCGTGGTTTATTTCGGGTCGCCCGACCGAGACCCCTGGCAGGATCCCGGCTTCCGCGTGCGCTGGAACGGCGAAGGCGCACTTTTCTATCCCGGAAACGCCGTCGGCATCGACGGCCCCATCGCATCGATCCGCCTGAAGAATCTTCGCGACGGCATGGAAGACTATGAATATTTCGCGCTGCTGGAATCGCTCGGCGGTGTCGAAGCGGCGGACGCCATCGTGCGCGAGGCTGTGCCCACCTGGGGCAGTTGGAAGAGCGACCCGGCGGTCCTGCCCGCACTTCGCGAGCGCCTGGCGGAAGAAATTTTGAAACGGAAGGGCCCGTGAGGCTGGTCAGATAGATCGGACTGATCAGGCCGATCAAAATCGTTGCATAACAACGACCGCAGGGACTCATAAGTCCATTGTTCCCACCGGAAAATCATCCATTGACGAAGTTCCCACCGCTCCGCTACCATGGAGGGGTGCGAAAAATTGATTTACTCACCTTGCATACCAGAAGGATTTTTTACAATGAAAGAGATGACCCGCAGGAATTTCGTGAAAGGCGCGGCAGTCGCGTCTTTGTTGATAGGCACGTCCAAGACCTCCTGGGCCGGTGCGAATGATCGCGTTCGCGTGGCTATCATGGGCATCAACGGGCGCGGCAAGGAACACCTTGCCATGTATCCGCAGATCCAGGGCGCCGAAATCTCCACGCTCTGCGAAGTGGATTCCCGCCTCTTCGCGCCCCGCGCCAAGGAGTTCCTGACGGACAAGGGCCTCAAAGAGCCGAAGTTCGAGCAGGACATCCGCCGCGTGCTCGAAGACAAAGACATTGACGTCATCTCCATGGCGACGCCGAATCACTGGCACTCCCTGGCCACCATCTGGGCCTGCCAGGCTGGCAAAGACGTCTACGTCGAAAAGCCCATGACCCACAATATCTTCGAAGGCCGCAAGGTGGTCGAGGCTGCTGCGAAGTACAAGAAGATCGTCCAGCATGGCGTACAGCTCCGCAGTAACCCCGGCTTCCAGGAAGGCATCCAGATGCTGCACGACGGGGCCATCGGCGAGGTCTATATGGCCCGCTGCGTGTGCTTCAAGAATCGCCCCGACATCGGCAAGGCTACGCCCGGCACACCCCCGGCGGAGCTGGACTGGAACCTGTGGCAGGGCCCCGCGCAGGAAGAGCCCTTCATGGTCAACGACAAGGGCCAGGGCATCTTCGTTCCCTATTTCTGGCACTGGAAATGGGCCTATGGCAACGGCGACATCGGCAATCAGGGCGTGCACCAGCTTGATGCGGCCCGCTGGGGTCTCCAGGTCGACGTGCCCTATCGCGTCGCCTCCATGGGCGGCCTCTTCCTCTGGGAAGACGCCAAGGAAGTCTTCAACGTCTCGTCCTCGTCCTACATGTTCAAGGGCAAAGACGGCAAAGACAAGATGATGACCTTGGAAGTTCGCTTCTGGGAGTCCAACGAAGAAGTGGGCGGCAAGTCCTTCGGCGTGATCTTCTACGGCGAAAAGGGCTACATGTCCTTCCCGAGCTACGAAGGCTACCAGCTCTATCAGGGTGGCAAACTCGTGAAGGAACATTCCGAGGGCGACACCGTCAATCACTTCCAGAACTTCATCGACTGCGTCCGCAGCCGCAGCGCCGAGAAGCTCACGGCGCCCCCCATCGAAGGCCACTACTCCTCCGCCCTGTCCCACTATGCCCTCACCGGCGCGCGCCTGAACCGCGTGCTCGAGATCGACACGGAGAAGGAGCAGGTGAAGAACGACGACGAGGCGAACGCTCACCTGACCCGCGTGTACCGCGAAGGCTTTGTGGTGCCGGAAACGGTCTGAGGCTCGCGCATTTCGCGCAATCTACTCGAACGCAAATCGTTGCCCGGTGCCCCCAGGGGTGCCGGGCAATTTTCTTGTTCCGGGCTATCCGCCGCTCACATACGCCGCGCGCTTCTGGACCCAGGCGCTTTCCTCCGGCAGCCCCGCCTCCCGATATACCGCCTCCAGCGCGCGATAGCGTTCCACCACGTCAAACCCGATACTCTCCCGCAGCTTGCGCAGGCACACGGGACAAAGGTGCACCGGACTCGCGTCGGTCTCGTCCAGGTGATTGCTGCCGTTCATGATGCAGCGCAGGTAGACGCAGTGCTCAATGCCAAACATGTGGGCGGTTTCGTGGGCCAGCACCTTGAAGCTCCGCAGCAGCGCCAGCGCATCATCGCCCGTCTTCGGCGCTTCGCCATAAAAGCGGGGCGAATACCGCGCGAAGCTGTACACGCCCGTACGCTCCTTCAGCGACGCCTGACCGAACACGAAGTTCCACGACGGTTCGGGATACAGATCGATAGTCGTCAGACCCAGGCGGCAGTAGGCATCCTCCGGTAGATCTCTGCGAAGAAAATCCAGTAGATCCGTGCTCAGCAACTGGCGCTGCCCCGTGAAGGGGTTCTCGCGCTCGGTGATGCCCTGCCGCGACACTTCGATGGGCGTCTGCATCTTCACGGCCATGGGGAAAAAGGCCCCCGCGAAGCGCTCCAGCTTTGCCAGAATCTCCGGGTCGCCACCTGCAAAAGAATCCAGCGGCTGGAGGTAGATCACGTTGCGCGGCGGAGCCGGTTTGTTCGGGTTTGAGCGCGTGAACTGGTTAAAGGTCTGGCCCCGCTCGGGGTTGATCGACAGCCAGTCATTGGGGCCCGGTTGCGGCAACGGCGGAAAATCCCCATTGGGCGTAAACGCGCGGCGCAATTCCGGTGAAAGTGACGCCACGGGCCCGATGGCCAGCTTGACCACCTCGGGCGAGGAGTAAGGCACCTCCGCCGCGCACGCGGACAAGCGCGCGCCAGCCAGGCAACATAGAATCGCGGCGGATTTCATTCGGCGATTCTTGCACACCCGTCCTCCGCGATCCAAGGAGACACGTTCCGTTTCGCGGGATGGTGGGAGGAACGAAACGGGTTCTCGCAGGTGACCCTACTTGTGACCACCCATGTTACAACTCGCGACGTTGATCCAGTTCTTATGATCTTTTGAAACCGTGGTTTCAAAAGGAGCCACTGCGGGAAGCAACCCGCCGACGATCAGTATTTGGTCAAGCTCCGTTACTTCCACGTTCTTGTCCAGGTCGTTAATTTGAATCGATTTCATGATAAATACCTCCAGTGTTGGTTTCCGTCAAATTCCATGCATGTCTGAAAAGAGCGAAGTTCGTGCCAAACCATTGGGCGATGTGTAAGTGCAATATCAGTAGCGGTTTGCGGGAATTCAGGGTCTTCCCGACGCAGGTAGTGGGGCGCACGGCCAATCACAGGCGGCACTCAAACTGCGGCCATGGTCCTAATATCGGTCCACCCTCGCGACACGAAATACCTGATATACTTCAGTACGGGGATGGCCGTGCAGGATCCATTGACACCAGCAGGAGGGCTTTCGGACGAATGTGGCATGTGTATTACCGAAGCTGGCTCCGTTGGAAAAAGCGTGCGGATGAGTGGCTGGACGTAGAGACGGCGTACCGCCGGCATGAGCGGCGATGGGCCTATTCCGTACTGTTCGCCGACAATATTCGTCCCGCCGCCGTCCTCTATCTGCAGGGGGATACGGTCCGTGTTTCATTCATTGACTATTGTCTCCGGGAGTGGATGATCGGTCACTACGCCGTGATTGATCGGGATCGGCTTTTCCTTACGGACGCGACGTATCAGACCTTTCGCGGCACGAGCGACGCGTTCGCGCTGGTAGAGACCCATCGTTTTAATGAGGATGGCACGGTAACGATAAGGGAGCGTCACTTCCAGACCGGCTTCGCCGCGCCGCAAACAGCGATGATGGATGTGTCGCGCAACTGGGAGCCCTATCCCCAGTTTGGGGACTATGAGTCCCTGATTGCGATGCACTGGGCAGGAAGACTGAACGCGGTGAATCGGGGAACAGTAAGGAAGGGCTGAGCCCCATAGTGAACCAATAACAAAATCGCCCTCCCCGCGAGTCGCGAGGAGGGCGTTGTACAAATATTTGGGTGTATCTATTACACCTTTTCGACAGTCGGAATCTCGAAGCCCTTGCGGTTGGTGTCTTTGGTCAAGACATTCGCCGCGTCGGCATGTTCGCCGATGCAACGCTCGGTTTCGGGGTCAAAGGTGAGCCAGGGGCCAACGGTGTATTCCGCGCCGTCTTCGGGAACGCCCATGCCCTTGTTCACGATTTCATGGAGTTTGGCGAAGTGCTCATAGGCATCTTTGTTGTCGCCAAACTGGCCCGCCTTCAAATTGAGGGGCACCTTTTCGCCGATGCGATAGGAGTTGTTCATCAAGTGGCCGAGTACGCTGCCCTTGTGTGCGTCCATGGCGTTGCCATTGGCCATCTTCGGGTCG
This sequence comes from Candidatus Hydrogenedentales bacterium, assembly GCA_044344195.1. Lineage (GTDB taxonomy): Bacteria > Hydrogenedentota > Hydrogenedentia > Hydrogenedentales > JAEUWI01 > JAEUWI01. The sequence goes on along the minus strand of JBIJDL010000006.1, from coordinate 27,934 downwards.
TTGGCGCGGCACGCGGCCACGAAAGCGCCCCAATTGCCGCCGGGGGTGACGCCGCCCGGCTCCAGATCGAGCGGCACGCCTTCCGTGGCGCCTGCGGGGATATAGGTCTTGTCGTCGAGGATCTTGCCGCCGTCCTCGAAGTAATACTCGTTCTTCACCTGGTGCAGGTAACCTTCATAGTTCACGTTGCGAACGTTGAAAAAGACCTGCTGGCCGTTGGGGTACTCCGCCATGCCAAACATCGTGTTCGGCGTCTCGCCCTGGTCGTTCCAGTTGAAGCGACCGCCGAGAGCCATGGCCCGCACGGGGTGCGTCTGGTCGGGGTCGATGGCCCAGAAGGCCCGATCGAGCTGGTGCGTACCCTGGTTGTTCATATCGCCGTTGCCCGACTTCCAGAACCAGTGCCAGTTATAGTGCACCAGGTTCGCGTGGTACTCGTCGAACTCCGCAGGCCCGCGCCACAGGTTCCAGTCCAGGTTCGCCGGGGCCTCGCCGATCGGCTTGTGTTCGATGCTCGCACGGGGCTTGCAGCAATAGCCATAGGAGATCTTCAGCCGGCCGAACTTGCCCTCGTGGATCGCCTTCGTCAGCGCCGCCACCTCGGCATTGCTGCGCTGCTGCGTGCCGTGCTGAACGACGACGCCGTACTTCTTCTGCGCCTCCACCGCGATGCGCCCCTCGGCGATGTCGTGGCTCATGGGCTTCTCGACATACACGTGCTTACCCGCCTGCGCGCCCCAGATCGTCATCAGGCTGTGCCAGTGATTCGGCGTGGCGATCGAGATGGCGTCCACGTTCTTATCGTCCAGCGCCTCGCGAATGTCCGTGATGCCCTTGGTCGTGCACGTCGGCCCGACCTTCGCTTGAATCTCGGCCAGACGACTCGCCACAACGTCCCGATCCGGATCGGCGATATAGGCAAGCTCGACATTCGGCTGGCCAAGCCAGCCTTCGATGTGGCTTCCGCCCCTGCCCTTAAGCCCGGCGACGGCGATGCGCAGGCGGTCGTTCGCGCCCAGCACCTTGCCCGAAGCGCCCGTGCCGCACAGCAGCAGCGAAGCGCCCGCGAAGGCGGAGGAAGATTTGATAAATTGACGGCGACTTAAGCGTGACATGATGTTTTCTCCTGATGGATTGGGTTGCCCTCCATTCTGCTACCTTCGCGCGCCGCTGTCAAGTCCGGATTTCGGGGCGGGGGAGCTCCGCTTTGGGGCGGTGGCGGAGCAGAGTATTGGACCAGACCAACAAAGCGCGGGTTTTCAATCTCGCGCAGGGCGGAGCGGGCGATACAGGTCAACGGGGGCTTGGCCAATGCTACAGGGACATCAGCGACAACAGGGACGGCAGGTCTTGGTCGAAGATCTCCCCTGTAGCCCCGCGGTTCCTTTGAGTTCCGGTAGTTCCTGTTATTCGGCCCGAAGGGCCAGCGCAGCAGAGCCGTGGCCTCATCCAAGTTGGAAATCCGCCCTCGCCGCGCAGTAGAGTTTACGTGGCGCGTGCCGGTGTACCTCCCGTGCGCAGGGTGATGTTGCGCCGGTAGTAACCCAAAGGTCTTGCCGTGAAGTACTCCCTCCTTTTTGTTTGCGCCCTTGTCTTTTCCCTCGCCGCCACCGTTCGCGCCGCCGACGCGCCTGCCTTCTCCGGGATGAGCTATCTGGACAATGGCGTGGTGAAAATCGGCATCAATTTGGACATCGGCGGGGCGATCACCTGGCTCTCCAAGTCGGGCGCGGAAGAGAACATCATCAACAGCCACGACTGGGGTCGGCAGATCCAGATGTCCTTTTACTCCGGGCCGGTGCCCTATGTGCCCGAGAACGGGAAGCAGCCTTCGAAAACCTGGACCTTTATCGGGTGGAACCCCATCCAGTCGGGCGATGCGTACAACAATCCCTCGAAGGTGCTGGCGCACACGAACAACGGCACGGCGCTGTATGTGAAGTGCATTCCCATGCATTGGCCGCTGGACAACGAGCCGGGCGAATGCACCTTTGAGTCGTGGCTCACGCTGGAGGGCAACACGGTGCGCGTGCGCTCCCAGATTAACAATGCGCGGAAAGACGAGACCCAGTTTCCCGCAAGGGGCCAGGAGCTGCCTGCCGTCTACTCGAACGGCACCTACTACCGCCTCTTCACCTACGACGGCGATCAGCCCTTCACCGGCGGGCCGCTGCGCCTGGTCGACAAAGTGTGGGACACGCGCATTCCCCCGGCGGAAGCGCCCGGCGGCCCGTGGGACAGTTGGTACGCCACGGAGAACTGGGCGGCGCTGGTGAACGAGGCCGATTTCGGCGTGGGCATCTGGACGCCGAACACCTTCGCCTATACCGGCGGATTCGCGGGCGTGCCGGGATCGGGCGGGCCGAAGGATGGTCCCACGGGCTATATCTCGCCGACGCGTAATGAGATTCTGGATCACGACATCGTCTACGCCTACGACTACACCCTCATCGTGGGAGTATTGACCGAAATCCGCGACTACGTCTACCAGCACGCCCAGCGCGGCACGCTGCCGGAATATACCTTTGCGAACGATCGCCAGAGCTGGACCCTGACCGACGCGCGCGATGGCGGCTGGAAGCTGGACGGCACCTGGGCCGTTACATTCACAGGGGCCGCACCGCAACTCGTCGGGCCGAACGCCTTCTGGGCCGTCTCGACGTTGCCCGCCGTGCAGCTTGAGGCCGCCTTCGACACCGGCAGCACCACGGCGACGCTCCGCTGGGAGGGCCTGAAAGGTCAGGGCGGCGGCGCGGTCGATTTCGAGGTCATCCCAGACGGCTCGATGCGCACCTACACGATCGATCTGTCCAAGGCCGCAGGGTATACCGGCATAGGCACGCGCTTCGTCCTCGCGCCCAAGACCGACGGCGCGGAAGGGCGCAAGGTCACCGTGGCCCGGCTGGGCGCCGTGAAGTAGCGGGGAATCGCGATTGGACGCAAATTTCTAGAGCAATCGTTCTTGAGGTTTCGCCTCGCCCGCAACGATGAAAATGGTCCCGGCTTCTCTCGTCAGATCTGTCCCGCAGAGCGGAACGGTATACATTGCCACGGAGGACCCTGGCAACGAGTGGTGGGTATTTGCGAAGCAGCCACGGCGCAGTTGGCCCTGTCCGCTATGAAAAAGTGTCTCAGTGTTTACGTAAAGACTTTGCGCCGCGAGGGAAAATGCGCACGGCTGGGAGCGCAGGCGTCCCGCCTGCATCATGCACCGAAGGTGCAAGGATGGCCCACCATCGCCGGCCTTGTTTACATGACCTGATTCAGCAGGCTGAAGTGCTCGTAGAGGATCGAGATAAGTTTGTAGGCGGTGTAGAAGGTGAAGATGCTGTAGGCCACGATGATGAGGGCGAGGACTGCCTTCGTGGTGGTGTCCATGCGCCGTGAGCGCCAGACGAGGGCGAGGGCGAAGGGCCCGAGGACGGTGAAGGCGAGGACGAGAATCCACACAGGGTGATAGTAGAAGGCCTCAGCGGTTTGCTGGCGCACGCCGCAGAAACGGCAGAAGGCGTCGACCGGGCTGATGACTTCGCGGCATTTGGCGCAGCGCACGGGGACGGGCGGTGGCGCGACCGGGTTCGGCGTGTTCATAGAGGCTTTCTGCGGCGGTTTTACACGCCGCGCTGCGTTACAACTTCTTCTCGAAATCGGGCTCGATGCCGACGCGGAAGTTAACGCCGGTGACGATACCCTTCTCATCCTGCACAAAGTTCAATGTGCCGTCGAAGGTCTCGAAAACGAACTCGGTCTCAGATTGGGGGATGATGGGCCATTCCTGTTTATCGCGGATGGCGGCGAGGAGTTGGTTCCCTTCGCGGCGGATGACGATGAAGGGCACTTCCTTTTTCTCGTCGTCGGGGTCGATGGTTTCGTAGGCACCGACGAAGCGATCGAGCTGGTCGGTGCTGAGCTGTACCTTGGCCTCGCGGGTTTTCATCTTGATCTTCTTCAGGTGATCGCGCTGGGGCAGCGGCCGGACCCAGATGTTGCGGAAGCGCACCGGGCTGTCGTGGTCCTGGAGCTTGAGCGACATGGCGTCGGCATGCTTGTCGTAGGGCTTCTGCTGGAGCCAGCTCGTGGGGCCGGTGAGGGTTACATTGTCCTGCACGAGGACGCCGTTGAGGAAGGCGGTTATACGCGCGGGGCGGCGCACGGAGCCGTCTTTCTTGAAGCGGGGTGCGTGAAACACGATGTCGTAAGTTTGCCATTCGCCGGGCGGGCGCGTGGCGTTGACCTGAGGTGGGTACTGGGCGTAGACCGAGCCCGCATGGCCATCGGAATAGGTGCGGCTCTGGTAGGAATCGAGGACTTGGATCTCGTATTTCTCCATAAAGAAAATTCCGCTATTGCCCCGGTCCTGATCGATCTTGCCGGCGGGGTCCGAGGGCGAGGCCCATTCGATGTGGAGCTGGCAATCGCCGAATTCCTGCTTCGTGAAGATGTCGTCCGCGCCCGCTACAGTCTCCATGTAGCCCTCGGCAAGCTTCCACGCGGCGGGACCACCCTCCTTCGTGCGCCACGCATCGAGGTTCGTTCCGTCGAAGAGGACGATGGCATCGGCGGGCGGCGATCCGTTCTGCCCCGGCGTGACGACGGGCGCTTCGGCGCGCTCCATGTCGTGGATGCGGTAGCCCGAGTTGGTCTGGGCCTGGGCGGCTATTGCCGCGAGGATGATCGTCATCAGGAGCATGATGCTGCGCATGGGGGTTCTCCATTTTTCAGTGGGGAATGGTTGAGCGCCCTACTATAGCATGGACGATTCGTGAAGGACGAAGGACTTAAGGGACGTTAAGGACCCAAAGGACGGGGAGAAGAATCGCATGGGCTACTGCTTCACGGTATAGTGAATGTCGTCCAGATACACGACTTGGCCGTTGCCATCGATCCACGGCGTGACGAAGCCGAAGCGGTTGAAGGTTGCGGCGTCGATGTCATCCTGAAGTACCGGCAGTGTTGCGGAGTTGTCGTCGAAGTTCAGGGTGAGCGTCCCTGCACCGCGCTCTTCGGACGGGGGCGTGTATTCCAGCGCCCAGTGGTGGACTTCGCCATCGGGGTAGATGCGGGGCAGGCCCTGCGCGCGATCGGCAAAGTGGCTATCCTCCATGGCGCGGTAGATGGGATAGGCGAAGAAGCCTTCGCTGGAGGGGCCTTCGATGCTGAAGCCGAGGAAGTGCTGGGGCAGGCCCTGGTTCTGGGCCTCGTTGACACGCAGGCTCTTCTCGGCATGGTAAAAGCCGAAGAGGGTGGTGCTGTCGGTGACGCCGCGCCGCAGCGTGACGGTGCCGGAAGCGCGGAGGGGCTCGGTCAGCGTCAGCGTTTCCGTTTTCGCGCCATAAGCAGCAAGGCGCTCTGAATAGCGACAATCGCCCCGGAAGAAAAGGCCGCCGAATTCGCCGGGGGCCGCGCCACCCGCGAAGTGGGAAGCGCTGTGGCCAAAGTCGAAGCGCGGGCGAATGTTGACCGACGTATAGGTGATTTTGTTATCGCGCCCTTCCCATTGCGGGTCCTTCGCGAGATCCACCTTCGCGCCATTCACCGTCAGGTCGTTCATGTAGATCTCGCCGGGGCCGTCCACGTGCTTGATCACATTCAAGATGCCAAATCGCTCAAAGGTGGCTCCGTCGGCGCGGTGTTCCGGGGTGATGGTGCATAGAGCCTCGATGCCGTTGAACGTGATCTTGATCTCGCCGCTGCCGCCGTTGCCCGCCGGGTCATAGTTCATCGTCCATGGATAGGTGCCGTTTGTGGGAATCTCCACGGGATGATTGCGGTCCGTTTCCTTGTCGTAGCGCCCGATGATGCCCGCGCCCGCGCGCCATTTCGATGTGAGGTATTCCGAGTGCACGTGCATCGCCTCGCCACGACCGTTAATGCGGAAGACCACGGTGTTCGGCGTGCGCCATTCGTTCAGTGTGGTGGAATTGAAGAAGCCGAGGAGGAGATTGCCACCGCCTTCCTTCATGGTGAGTATGCCCGAGGCAGAGAAAGCGTCGTCGAAGCTGAGGGGCTGGATGGGCATGGCGTAGTAGGCGGGCCGCGCGTCGGGCGTGATGCGGCCCCCGATGGCCCCCTTCATGCCCGCAAGCTCGACGTCGGGCGCATAGCCGAAATTCTGCGTGATCTCCCTGGGCTCGAAGTGGGTGGAGCGGTTGTTGATACCCTCCCAGCCGGGGTCGGTGACGAAGGATTCGAGGCGCTCTTCGGCGAAAGCGGGGTGGGAAAGTGTGGCGAGTATGATCGAGAAAAAATGAAGAGGGCGCATGGCATGGCTCCTTCGTGTTGATTTGGGGAATTGCGAACTCGGAAACCTTGGTCGTCCAATGCGTATGTCCGAACTGTTGCGCGAATTTTCCCTAAATCGCATCCTCAGTGAAACCAATCGAGAGTGAAACCCGCTTATTCAGGATCGGGGCGGATCAAGATCAGGTAGCTGTCATCGTCGAGTGCGGAAACAATAAATGTGTGCATGTGTGAGGCGACCTCGTCCAGGATTTCAGATAGATTTTCAAGCCGGTATTCTGTCTCCGGTAGGCGAGTGAGCATAAAACAGTTGCTTTGAAAAGTTGCCGTACATAGATACGACTCTATCTCGCTGATTTGTTCGATAGTGAAGTACGTATAAAGATAGTCTCCGTCACGAATTGTTCGCTTTGTGCGGCGATTTGACGGCCATTTTGCCGTTGCCACAAAACGTTCGATGCCGAAAAAGCAGACTGAACTATCGACCGACAATACCTGGGATATGTAATTCGCCATGAAGTCCAGTATTTCGGATTCATCATGCCCCAGTGAATGCTCGAGGTTGCTGTCCGCGTTGATTGGCGCGTATGCCGTGTCGGTGATACAGATCTGGGCGTGCCACGCGTCGAAATCCATATCGAGAAAGAGTTGCTCGACAAACGCGCAGGAACTTCCGTAGAACACGGTTTCGAGGCGTTCGCGAAAACGAAGATGACTCGCATCAATTAGTTTCGTACTCATGCGTCCTTCATTCCGTTCGTCGGCCCATGTTCGAGGATTTCGATAGGCTAGTCTAATTCGGAGGTCGAGGGCCTTACAATCCATTAGATGGATACTGTTTGCCCCGAGTCTCATCACCCACAAGCTCCCCCGCTGCGCTCCTCCGCGTGTGGGTGGCACCCGAAGTCAATCCCTCAAGTTCTAAAAAAGCCCCGCACCGTGATTCCGGCGCGGGGCTCAACTATTCGGTTATCTGATGTCCCTTACTTGAACTCTTTCGCCTCAGGATTGCCGCGCGACATGAGGTAGGCAATCAGGTCCAGGAGCTCGTCCTCGTTCATGAAGTTGGCCATGTCCTGGGGCATCTGGGAGAGGCGCGAGCGCTCGACGCTGGCCACGTCCTTCGTCTTCACCAGGATCGGTTCGATCTTGATGTCCGAGGTCCAGATCTGGATTTCGCCCTCTTCCTTGGCGCCGGAGTGGTCGATGACAATGCCCTGATACTCCGTGCCGTCTTCCAGGGTCACGATGGAGGAACCGTACTGGTCGGAGATGACCTTGTTCGGATCGATGATCGCTTCCAGCAGGTCGGTGGTGGAGAATTTGTTCGCCACGGTGGAGAGATCGGGGCCCACCGCGCCGCCAGCACCGTCGAAGCGATGGCAGACGGCGCAACCGACCGCGTAGAAGTTGTTGCGGCCCTTCTCGAAGTTGCGCTTGCTCAGGCCACGCTTTTTCACGGCGGCCACGGCGCTCTCCAGCGTCCAGGGTGTTGCGGCGGGTTCGGGGACGCGGATTTCGAAATCGGGCAGGGGCTGAAGGCTCTTGCCGGTGATGGCGGCGAGGGCGGTGCGCTCTTCATCGGTGCAGGTGGTGAGAGCGTCATCGCGGATGTTCGAAAGGAAGCCGGGGAAGCTCGCGCCGCCGGGATACTGAGAGGCCTCGCTGATGAAGGTGAAATAGGCCTCGCGCTGGGGCAGGGTCCAGCCGTGGCGCGCGTTGCGCAGGATGAAGGCGTAGCCGATGCTGCGCGTGGGCGGGTGATTGTCCAGCATCTTCTGGATCGTTCCGCCGTAGCCCTGGTTGCGTTTGAGCAGCTCGGCCCAATCGGGGATCGCGTCGGGCCGCTTGTCGGCGATGAGCGCCATGCCCTTCTCCACGACGCCGGGCGCGTCGAGATAGACCAGCATCTGAAGAAGTTCCGCGTTCATGTTGTCGCTCTTCGCGGGAAGCAGGGGGTTAATCTGGGCCACGGCCACGTCGATAAGGGACTGGTCCGGGCGGCCCATGCGGATGAAGCAGAGGGCGTAGGCGCGGAGCAGGCCCAGGGCGGGCGTCTCCTCGATCTTCGCCAGATCAAAGCGCGCCAGGGCTTCGAGCAACTGGGGCTGAACGTCCGGTGCTCCCTGGCGGGCCAGCGCGATCAGGGCGACGGCGGCGGCCTGGGGATCGGTCTCATTCAGCACGCGATCCTGCCATTCGGCGACGGGCTGGTTTTCCACCGCGATGCGGGCGGCATAGCGCAGGAAACGATCCTTGCTGCCCAGGAAAGGCCAGGCCGTCTCGACCGCAGCCGGGTCCTGCTTGCCGTGGAAGACTTCCAGCGCGTGGCGCTGGGCGCGGGCATCGATAGTGTCCTTCGATTCCCGGCGCTTCGTCGGCTCGGTTGATTCCGTACCGTCATAGTACACGCGGTAGAGAGCCGATTGGGTGCCGCGCCCGCCCACAGTGAAGTAGAAGGCGCCATCGTTGCCGATGACCACATCGGTCACGGCAAGGGGCGATCCGGAGACGAACTCTTCCTTCTGGCCGACATAGCTGGCACCCTTGGGGGTAATGTGCATGGCGTAGATGGTGCCGAAGGTCCAGTCGAGGATGAAGAAAGCCTGCTGATACTTGGCGGGGAACTTCGTGCCCGTGCCGAAGGTGACACCGGTAGGGCAGCCAGGGCCGATATCGATCACGGGGGGAAGGCTGTCCTCATAGTAGGCCGGCCATTTCCCCGTGCCGCTGCGCCAGCCGAATTCGCTGCCGCTTACCGCATGGTTCACGCGGGTCGGGCGATACCAGGGGCTGCCGAAGTCCCACTCCATGTCGGCGTCATAAGTAAACATCTCGCCCTCCGTGTTGAGGGCGATGTCATATTCATTGCGGTAGCCGCTGCTGATCACTTCCCAGCGCTTTCCATCGGGCGTGACCTTGCAGATCCAGCCGCCCGGCGCCACGCGGCCCACGGCGTGGCCGTTGGCGTCCCACTGGCGGGGGAGGAGGTGATCTTCGCCCCAGTTCTGCGGCAGGCGGCTGCCGCTGATCTCCGGCAGGTCCGTGTGGTTGCCCGCCGCGATGTAGAGGTTCTTTCCGTCTTCCGTGAGAATGGTGGCGTGGGGGCCGTGCTCACCGCCGCCGGGCACGGGGGAAAGCTGCTCCGAAGCGTCAAGCTGTCCGTCGCCATTGGTGTCGGTCACGCGATAAAGACCGCTCTTGCTGCCGCTGTTCACATGGACATAAAGCCCGTCAAAGGCCCAGAGCATGCCCTGCGCCGAGGAGATGGGCGCGGGCACGGAGCTAACCACGGTTTCGCTTTCCGGATCGCCAAGGGTGGCCGGCTTCACATGGAAGAGGCCCGCGTCGTCCTGATCGGACACGAAAAATCCGCCATCCGGTGCATTGGTCATGGAGACCCAGGAGCCCTGCTGGGCCTTGGGCACGGTGTAGAGCAGTTCCGCTTTGAAGCCGGGCAGCAGGTTAAGATCATTCACGGGCTGGGCCTTGGGGGCCGCGCCGAGATCCATCGATTCGGCTTGCGCCAGGGTTTCCAGCGTGACCTTGGTGCTCCAGGGCAGGCCGACCGTGCCCACGGCGCCGATCACCTTCGGGGTGCCCCAGGCCGACGCGTCGAAGCCCGGCTTGTTCCAGCCATCGGTCATCTGGTCGGAGGCCTTCCAGGTGCCGTCCGTCGTGATAACGGTTTCCTTGCCGTCCTCCATGGTGATGGTCAGGCGGGCGAAGACCCCCGCCATGCCTTCAGAGTTCACGCCGAGCGCAGAGAAGACGTTCGCCCCGGGCTGAAGGCTGCCCTTGACCGGAGCCATCGTAACGGTGCCCCAATCGTTGTTTTGTACCACCTTAACACCATTGACAAAAACTCGGACTTCATTGTCGCCGGCCCCGGAAACCACGGCGGACTTCACCGTTCCTTCCAGATTAAATTCCGCGCGGAAGTACGCCTGCTGCCCGTCCGCTTCGCTGTCCAGCCAGATCCATTGGGGCGTCGTGTCGGCCCAGACGGCGTGGGGGAGCGCCGCCAGCGCCATAAATGCCAGTAAAACCAATCGCATAAATTTAAGAACTCCAATAAGTAGGGCAAGACACACCGGACCACAGCCATGTTTCCGGGAGACACTCACCAGCCAGTGCTAAAAAGGGCAAGCCGTAATACTGCCACACGGGGCCGCAGGGATAAAAGTCGAGGATTGGACCTTATGGGGATTTGACCACGGAAGGGCCCGGAGCAGCCGTTGGCCGCAACCAAGTGATTCAACACGAAGGCCACGAAGAGCCCGAAGAAGAAAGAAAAGGAATCTTTACTCGCCTATTGATTCCCCCTGCAATCCGAGCGACCCCAAATTGAACTCGCATCCCAATATTCTTTACGTCTTCGCGCCTTTGCGTGCAATAGACTCGGAAGAACTCCACAGGTGGCATAGCGGCCGCCGTAGTCCTGCAGCGCCACAATTTATTTACGCTTCGTGTTCTTCGTGCCTTCGTGGTGAATGAACTCTTTCCATCGCATCCTGTTCGTAAGCGGCAGCGTCGAAGTGAGTCGGCGGAATTTGCTTTAAATATCATTCCAAGAAGACGAGAAAATGACGGACAGTAGTTCGGAAATCTACGGAAAGTGACGGCCCTCTTGATAGCGCGAGGCGCCCGCCGCCACAATACGGTGGTATGCATCTGGAGAGTCCCATGATCGTCTTTCGTTTCCTGTCGTTTGTACCCTTGCTCTTGAGCACCTTGGCCGTTGCCGCGGACAGTCCGCCGCAGAAGGGGCTGCTTCTGTGGCTCGACACCGCCGACGAACATGCGCTCGCGCTGGAGGAAGGCTTTGTCGCTTCCTGGATGAACAAGGCGCCCGCCGGGGGCGCGTTGATTGCCGATGGAAAGCAGCGCCCGAAATGGGTGGCGCGCACGGCGGCGAGGCCGGGTGTGCTTTTTGATGGTATTAACGACGCGCTTGCCCATATCGCCTTCGACCAGCGGGCCAAAACGTGGACGCTGCTCGTGGTGGCCACGCCCTACGGGCCCACGGCGGAAGGTGGGGCCTTCTGCTCCGCGCGGTCGCGAGATGGGCACGACTATGACCCGGGTTTTACGGTGGATACCTATCAGTCTTCACCCGAGCGATTCGATCAGATCAGCGTGGAGGGTGCGGGGCGTATCGGCGGACAGCAGGACCAGATGGAGGATGACTTCGCCTGGCACACCCCCCGCCTGATCGTGGTGGAGCGCGACGCGGAGGAGATTCGCATCTTTGTGGATGGCGAGGTCGAGGGCAAGCGTCCCGTTTCACCCGCCACGACGATTATGGACGAGTTCCGCCTCGGCGCGCGTCACTACGGAGAACGTGAACGGGCTTACTTCAAGGGCGAGCTTCACACCGTTCTGCTGTACAATCGCATTCTCTCCCCGGAAGAGCGGGGCACACTGGAGCGGCAGTATTTTATCACCAGCGCGGAGCGGGAAGTCGTAGCCCGGGAAACCGAAGCCCCCGAAATACCCAAAGGCCCACGCATGACTGCACCCGTCGTCGTGAAGGCGTGGCCGGACCTCGCGACCTTCTGGGCGGAGCGTCCCGAAGGGCCGCTACGCGACTATGCTTCGCCGGGAAAGCTGCCCATTCGTAAGGACTTGAAGGAGGCCATCGCCCTTTCGATGGGGCACCTTGTGAGTCTTTTCGACGCCGACAAGGACATGGAGCCGTACTTCTATTCCAACCATCGTGTGGATGGAACCGGCGAGATGCACCACTCCGTCAATATCGGCATTCCCCATGTGACCGGGCGCTGTCTTCTGGGTGTGGTCTTCGCCAATCAGGCGACGGGTCTGCCCATCGATCCCGCGGGGCTCGAAGTATTGCGGCGCTATGCGAAGGTCTCCTTCGACAATCCCTACGACATGAACGCCTATGTAGATCCGGAGAAGAACAACGAGAAGTTCGTGGAATTTCACAATGTGCGCGAGGGCCTGTTCAGCCTTTGGGCCCTCATCGTTCATGATCGCGATCCCTGGGCCCTGGAAATGGCCAACAAGGTGATTGCCATGCTCCAGCGCATCACCGATGAGCGCGGCGTGTGGAGCAATGCCCTCATCGATAAAACGCCCATGGCCGGTCACTACGGCGGCGCGGGTATCCCCAATCTGGCGCGTGCTGTTGAGCCGTTGCTGGCCCTCTACAGCGTTACCGACAATAAGGCTGCATTGGAACTTGCGGGACAGTATGCCCGCGCGGGCATCGGAGAGCTATACCAGGCCGACGGCCACTTTACGGAGTGGACACGATCCTCCGGGCACGTTCACTCCATCACCTCGGCGCTCAGTGGCATCACGGACTATGCCGTGTCAGGATTTCATATGGACATGGAGGCCCAATGCCGTCGCGTCATGGAGGTGGGGGTGCCGGAATACCACAGCTCGTGGGGCTGGGGCGACGAGGTATTCCCCGAGCACCCGGCCAACGAGGTCGGGCGCGGTGAGATCAACCAGACAGGCGATGTGGTGCGCACGGCATTGCTTCTGGGCGCGGCGGGCCACCCGCAATACTACGCGCAGGCCGAACGCTATCTGCGCGGGATGCTCCTGCCCACCCAGCACCGCGAACCCGAACTGCGGGCCTTCATGCGGGACAATGAAAAGCCGAAGAATGATTCCGAGTTCGACGTGGTCCGCCGCACGGTTGGGGGCTACGCCATGCAACTGCCCAACGACCGCATGCGCGAAGGCGACTGGCCCTTGTCCACACTCGACATCACGTCCGGGGCCATTCACGCGATGGCGGAGTGCTATCGCCACCGTGTCACGCAGTACGATGAAACGATCAAGGTGAATCTACATCTGGACTACGACGGCGATGCCGTAACGATAAAGAGTAGTCTGCCGCTGGAAGGGAAAATAAGCTTTGCGATGAAGAAGGCCGGGGTGCTGCGAATCCGCGTTCCCGAGTGGTGCGAGGGCGCGGCGATGCAGGCAGAAGTCAATGGTGCCGGTGTGGCGGGGGAGGTGGAAGAGGGCTATTTCGTTCTCGCCGGATTGGCCGCGGGCGCGCGGGGTGAAGTGACCTTTCCGGTGGCCTGCAAGGTGGAGAAGGAGACGGTGGACGGCACCGAGTACACCACCACCTGGATCGGCAATCAGATCGTGGATATTGAACCTCGTGGCGTGGTCAGCCCGCTGCCGTTTTGAGGCCGACCAGACTTAACCGAAAAGAACAAAACGCGCATAAAGCTGTACGTTAACTGCAATCAAATTCTTGACCACGGAAGAGCACGGAAATTCACGGAAGGAATTGAAGGAAGGCCATATTGCGTTGATCCCTTCGATAGGTCCCCGTTCGTCCGCCTTTCCTCTTGTGTTCTTTGCGACCTTTGTGGTTAAACTCTTCCACCCGGAACTTACAGTCTCGTCAACCTTGAGAGACTATAGGATACTCAAATGCGCCTGTACGCCCTTACCCTACTGATGATACTTACGGCCATCCCCGCCGCGCCTCGGGCCCAGACGCCCGGCGAGCGGGCACGGGCGGATCTGGCTTCCGCTAACAAAGCCATGGCGGAATCCTTCACCCACGACAGCCTCACCCTGGACGACGGCACAAGACTCGCCTGGCACACGCGCGAAGGCAGCGGTCCCACGCTGGTGCTCATTCCAGGAAGTTGGGGCGATTATCTGGTGTACAACCGCCTCGTGGCCCATCTCGATCCGAACCTGCGCATTATCATCGTCGAGTTGCGGGGGCATGGAGACACTACTCCCGCAACGCTGAACGGCTCCATGGATCTCTTTGCCGACGATGTGCTCAAGGTCGTCGCACATCTGAAGCTGGAGCGCTATTACTTCAGTGGCCACAGCATTGGCGGCATGCTTGCCGTCGAAATCGCGGGACGCGAACCGAAGGGCTTGGTCGGCTCCATTCCCATTGAGGGCTGGACCCACCACACGGTGCAGAAAAATGCCTTCGGCCACCTGCCTGAGTTCCCCCTCACCCCGGAGCACGAAGCCGAGCGCCTGGCGAACCGGGAGCGTGGCGTGTCGCGACTGACCGAGGCCGAGCGGCAGGACTTTGGTGCCGTATGGCGCAACTGGGACGGCAATGGCGCACTGAAGAAGACCGAGGTTCCCATGCTGCAAATCTGGGGTGACCGCAACATGAGCCCCGTGCCCGATCGCGCCACCATGCAGATTCCGGAGCGCGCCAACATCGAGATCGCCTGGATAGCCAACGCCTCCCACGCGCTGCTCGTGGAGCAGGCCGAGGCCGTGGCCCGCGCGATCAATGACTTCGTTGTCCAAACTGAACAGACCGGTGCATCGCAGCGTTAACGCCACCAGTTTTTCGGGGTAGATCTTAATCGTCGAATCCTGCGGGCGCCGGCGGGTACGCGCCAGGTTTTGCAGCGGGATCCAGCGGCATAATCCATGCGGCCACACGCCAGGGACTGTGCTCGACGGTGGCGAGATCGACATCGGGATTCACCAGCGGGAAATAGGGTCGGCCGTTCAGCGAGACCAGCGCTTTCGCGAACACGGCTGGATCGCGATAGCCTTTTGCGGCGTACACCTCACGAAGGTGCCGCGCATAGTGCGCCAGGAGCTCCGGCTTGCAGCTCACGTCGCGAATCTGCTTCAACGTCAGTTCCTTGGAGAGATCCGCCTCCTCCAGCACCGCGCGGGCGCCCGTGGCGCGATCCGATACCGTGAATTGAACCGTACCTTCCTTGTCGCGCAGTTTCATATGCCACGAAAAGTCATGGCCCTCTTCGGTCCAGTTCACATCTCCCGCGTAACACCAGTGCCGCAGGGGCACGAGGCATTGCACGAGGAGGTATACCGCGCAAAAGGCGAGCGGCCACTTTGCGCGGGAAGTTGATGTCGCAAGTGGGAGTTCGATGACACTTCGCGCGTAGCCCAGCCGACCCAGCGCGCGGCGCACGGTGCCGGAATCCAGAAAGAGTACAGTTGCGCCTATGCCGAGCCAGGGAAAAACGCCGATAGAGAACAGGTAGGCATTGGTGAGGTGGAAACCGAGGACCAGCGCGACCGCAATCAACCGTGTGCGGCGCCACAAGAGCAGGAAACCGATGGAGAGATCGAAAATCAATCCGCCATAGGCCAGTAGCCACGGCACGAAATCGGGCTGCAGCATGGGGCCAAGCGCCAGCACTTCGGCACGCTCTTGAATCCAGTGGGTTATGGGCTCGCGGCGCAGCCAGTCCGGACTTAATTTTGCGACGCCACCAAAGAAATACACGACCACGATCTGCGCGCGGAATATATAAAGCTGCCACGCGGGAACCCAACCCCGTTTTGCCTCGGGGATGCGGGCCGAATCCAGCGAGGCGTCGGCGTGAGCGCGGGTAATGGTAAACAACAGCGCAAGCAGAATAATCAGGTAGTAATGGTTGTTGTACGCGACGCGATCAATGAGAAACAAATACGTGTATGCGAGTAGGAACACCAGCGAAGACGCACGGTAGCGCCAGCCAATCGTTACGCAGAATGCAGCCACTCCCATCGCCCCGATGACCAGATAGATGCCGATGCCGGGGGGCGGAGTTACCCAATGAAAGCCCGGGTAAGTGAAATGGAACATACCCGGCGAATAGCGATCGGGAATCTTGTGCAAATAGCTGGCGAAGGCTTCAAACGCCATCAACGCGCCAAAAACAATGCGAAAGGCGGCAAGGGGCGCGGCATCACGGGGGGCATTGAGGAAAGCGATAGCACGGTTCACGGCGAACTTCTTTCCGGCGGGAGCGTTCGGGGGATGAAACATCGCACGGTATTCCGCCACGCCTACCCCCATTAGACCATGGCGCAGCCCCGGATTACACGCGGGAATCGCCTCGCGAACCGTTGTTTGCCAAAGTTTTACCCGGTTGCAGCCGCTTGTTTGCGGGAAAGTGCTCTACTACATCACAGGCGCTGGTCATGAGTCGAGACACGATATTGAACCGTCCTTCCAATTCATGCGTAAAACCCGCCGAGTTGGACAGACCCAAAACGTCTACAAGGAGATTTACATGCAACAACACGATTCCCGAAAAGCCCGTTGGTCCATTCTACTTTTCGCACTGACTCTGATGGTCGGTTCGCTCGGGCTTGCCGGATGTCCCGAGGAAGACGACGATGACTTCTTCCGCGCGGATACGCCGGCCCAGGTCCAGCAGGATGACACCGGATCCAAATAGTTTTGCGACGCCATTCCAAGCACGATCCCATAGGCAGAGATAGCCGTCTCTGCTTCCGCGGCCCAGGAGGTCCATTACCCGCCTCCTGGGCTAAATTATGGGGCCAATAGCTTGTTCTTCAGAAAGGCGAAAATCAGCCCATCCCGCTCATCGCATCTGCCCTCAAATCCGCAGGCGACATCACAGGAAACGCCAACGGCGTCCATTTTCTCCTTCAAGGCAAATCCAAAGCGCGGGTGATGTATACCGATCCGCAACGAAGTCACCGCTTCGTCCGGCGCGCTGTTGTAGGTCATGAGGACGGGCGGGTCGTCCTTGCTCACGTGGGTAATCGCGGCTACCTCCTTCATCAGCCGAGACTTCTCTTCCGAGACCTGATCGATTTCGGAGGGCTTCACTCCGAAGAGGTAGCCCAGCGCGGGATGCTCCCAGGTGGCCATTTCGGGGATCAGCGTGCGGATGAAGCGGGGGTCATAGGAGCACTGCCCGTTTTCCACCGCCATGCACGCGAGGCGCGTGGACTGGCGCAGCACGGGATCCGTGTTGTTTGGGTCGGCGAGATCGTCGTGAAGTCCCAACCAAAGCGAAATGCCCGCGCCCGCCGAATCGCCGTTGGCCGCCAGCCGCAACGGGTCAATATTCCAATCCGCCGCATGGAGCCGAATGAACTGGATCGCCCGTGCCGCATCGTGAAAGGGCGCCGGGGCCATGACCTCGTCCGTCAGGCGGTAGGTAATCGCGGCCACGGAGATGCCTGATTCAAGGCAGGCCGTCAGCAGCCGGTTGCTCACCTTTTTGTTTCCGCCGCGAAAGCCGCCGCCGTGGATGGAAACCAGCATGGGCGCGGGCTTATCGCTCTTCGCCAGCCACACATCCAACACGTTGCGCTTGTACGGGCCATAGGAAACATCGGGATGGGTGGGCGCGACCACCGGGACAAAAGGCAACTCAGGCTGGGGCTTCAACAGTTGTTCGCGAAAGAAGGCAATAGTCGCGGACCAGGCTTCGTTCTTAACCTTTTCCGAACTGCGAATGTTGTGGCCTCCCTCGTCGAAAATCAGCAGCCGACTTTCGGGTCGCACGACCTTCATCGCGTCAAACATCCGTTGGGATTGGGTCCACGCCACGGTGTTGTCGTCCTTGCAGTGAACCAGCAGGAGGGGTGCGTCGCTGTCAGACACGTGGAAGTACGGCGAAGCCTGTTTCCAGCGGGCGCTGTCAGGAGAGAAAGGTTCGCCAATCCAGGTGCCATTGGACTGGTGCTTCTCGGGATTATTCTCGGCGGCGTTGGTCTCGCGGAAGCGTTCGATAAAATCAAAGACGCCCGCGAAGCTTACCGCCGCCTGCACGCGGCTGGACACACCCGCGTTTCCGCCGTCGCCTTCCAGCGCCGGATCATCGGACACGGCCAGCATCCCCGTAAGATGGCCGCCCGCCGATTGGCCGAAGGCGCCGATGCGCGCCGCGTCAATCTTGTACAGGCCCGCTCTGGCGCGCAGAAATCGCACCGCCGCCTTCGTGTCGTGGACCGCTGAGGGAAATGGATCGTCCGGCCAGCCGCGATAGCCGATGCTCGCCGCCGCAAAGCCCGCTTCGGCGAACTGGCGTGCGGCATCGCCAAACTTTTCTTTCACCTGCGGGCGGAATCCTCCGCCGGGAATGACCACGATGCACGGCACGGGATCGGTAATGTTCCGTGGCATGTAGAGGTCGAGTTGGAGCTTTTCATCGCCGTAGGCGGCAAACTCGAGGTTGCGATAGAGCGCCACCGTATCGTTCAGCGATTCCGGGGTTGGCGTATACACAGCCAGCAGTGCCCACAAGGGCAGGAGAAGCAGATTCATGGCGGAGACTCCCTGTGCTTTGCCTTTCCGTCATTGTAGTGGCGGCATGGCGAACCGTCAATGGCGCGGGTTTACAGGTGCTCCTTGAAATACGCAATCGCCGCAGCCCAGGCTTCGCCCTTGACCTTGCGGTTGTCGCGGATGTTGTGTCCGCCTTCGTCCAGCAACAGGAGCTTGCTCTCGGGGCGACTCGTCTTGAGCGCTTCGTACATCTGTTCGGACTGAGACCAGGGCACCATGGAGTCCTTGCGTGAATGCACAAACAGGATGGGCGCGTCATCGGGCGTGATGAAGTTAATCGGGGAAGCCTTCGCCCAGAGTTCGCGGTTCTCATCCAGTGGTCCGCCGATCCAGAGCCGGTTGAAGGCGCGCTTCGCGATGGAGCCGCCCTCTTTCTCGCCCCCTTCGCCGCGGATGAAATCGAAGAGGCCCGAAAAGCACACGGCCACTTTGACCTGGCTGGACACGCCGGGATTTCCACCCGCACCTTCGAGGTCCGCCTCGCCGCCCGATACGGCCAACATGCCGACCAGATAGGCGCCCGCCGATTGCCCGAATGCGCCGATACGCGCCGGGTCGATCTTGAGCTGCGCGGCATTTGCCCGAAGAAAGCGCACCGCCGCCTTCGCATCCTGTACCGCCGCAGGGAACGCATCACCCGGCCAGCCCCGATAGCTGATGCTGGCCGCCGCGAAACCGGCCTCCGCAAGTGTTCGGGCCTCGTCTTTGAACTTTTTCCCTTCCTGGGCGAGAAAAGCGCCGCCGGCGATTACGACGATGGTAGGCAGGGGACCCTTCGCATCCCGGGGGACGTAGAGATCGAGTTGAAGACGCTCGGTCCCGTTGGTGGCGAAGTCCAGACCGCGATAGACGGCTACGGTGCCGTTGATGGCTTCCTGGGGCGGCAGCTCAACGGCGGCGGCCAGCGCCAATATGGATAGCAGCAGTGGGGTCATGGTAAAGAATTCCTCTCGGTGTTCGCGCCATTCTGACACATGGCGGGCGCCGGGACAATGCGCAGTCACAGGGATGGGTAGGGGGGATTGAAGGCACGGGTGTTACGTTGTGTTTGAAGGGGCCCTTGCGGAGGTACGTCCCTATGGCCCGAGTGATCTTGCCAATCTTGGTGGACTACACTGCAATCCGTTAACTTCGTATCGATTCCCGGAGCGCCCCATCCCCATGCAGTTCGCCCTCGTCCTACTCTCCACCATCGCTTCCGCCGCGTGGCAGCATCCGGCCGGCATGATCACCGACAACACCATCGCGGAAGTCCGGCAGAAGACAGAAACCCAGGCCTGGGCGCGCGATGTGTTCGACCTGCACAAGCGCGCGGTGCAGCCCTGGGTCGATCTGTCCAAAGAAGCGCTCCGCCGTATCTTCCCGACCGAAGGCGGCAACGTCTACCACAATTTTTCCTGCCCCACGGATCGCGTGACCCTTGAATTCGATCCCTTCAATCCCGACTCCTTTCGCTGCGGCACCTGCAAGCAGACTTTTGCGCCGGAGGTGGACTCGGGCGTCTATACGCCGTCCGATCGCTACCATGGCGATCTCTACGATGGCTGGGTCTGTCTCTTTCACATCACGCTGACCCAGCGCATGGTTGAGATGGCGCTGATCGGGCGTATGGAGGGGGATAGCCGCCTGCTCGACAGGGCCATCGAGTTGTTGCTGCTCTATGCGGAGCGCATGCGGTCCATGCCCTGGCGTCCGGGCAAGGATCTATCGCCGGATATGCCCACGTTTCGCCAGTACGGCAGCATCTTCACCTATCACCGCGAAGGGGACAACAAGATCCTCTTCGATCTCGCCCAGACCTACGAGCTGTTGCGCGACCGGATGACAGCAGAGCAGCGCGCGACGGTGGAGGTCCACGCGATTCAACGCCAGCTCGACGATGTCATGTTCGAGCCGGTCTACCTCTACGATCACAACAATGTTTACCAGTGGCACCGCACCATCCTGCAGGCGGCCCTCGCCCTGGAGCGGGAAGACCTCGTCGACTGGTCCTTTGGCTATGGCGCCTTCAGCCGCGAGGCGCTTCCGGAACACCGCAGCATGAACCGCATTCTCGCGATGCACTTCAACGCCGACGGCGCTTTCTGGGAGCTGGCCTCGGGCTATCACCTCTATCCGGTTAACCACCTCTGCGAATATGCCGTCCTCTCTCATCATGTGTCACAAATGGATCCGGTGCGATTCCCGCCCGATCATTATGACCTCACTGTGCGCGAAAGCACAGGCGGCAAGGTTATCCACGGGGCCCTCACCTGGTTTCTTTCCATGGCCATGCCGGATCGCACCATGACCATCATCGGCGATTCCACCAAGTCCCGCTCGGGCATGGAAAACTATGTATCCACCGCCGAGGTTGGCTATCGCTACTTCGACATCAAGGCCGTCGGGGATTATCCCCGATTCCGCGAGGGTGCCCGCTCGTGGGATGGCCTGCTGTATGGTGCTCCGGTGATTGCGCGGCACGACTTGCCGTTCACCAGTTCGAACCTTTCCAGTGGCTGGGTCTCGCTGCGCAATGAATGGAAGGGGAGCCGTGTCTGGGTGGGCCTCAACGCGTTGATCAAAGGCGGGGGCCACCAGCACGCCGATCACCTCAGCCTGACCCACTTTGCTCAAGGCGAATTACTGTCGCTGGAAAAGAGCGTGCCCTACAACGAGCAGAACCTGCGCGTGCTGGGTACCCAGACCCCGGCGCACAACACGGTCACCGTGGACTTCCAGTCGGGGCCTCAGGGCGAAGCGCTCACGCCAGAGCAGACGCCGGTGATCTCGTATTTTCACGCGGGGCCCGTCGTTCAGTTCGCGGAGGCGCATGGGGACAAACTTTATCCGCAGGCGCCGGTGTATCGAAGGTCCGTCGCGGTCGTGGAGGATATCATCGTCGATTGCTTTCGCGTGGAGGGCGGCGAGACCCACGATTGGATCGTGAATCATGCCGGCCCCGCTCCCGCGATCTCGCTGCCCCTCGAGCCCGGAACTTTCACACCGGAAGCCTGGATTGCCGGAGGCTCGGGCAAGGTGCTCTTGGCGACATCGGGCGAATTGTGGACAGCCCAATGGCCTGTGAAGGGGGTGACGTCGCGCCTGACCATGCTGGGCGCGCCGTCCACCCAGGTTTTTGCGCTGGAGACCTATCCATTGGACAACGCCGTCATCACCGAGGCCTATCCACCGACCCAGACCCTGTGCGTGCGCCGCACGGACAATTCGCCCTTCTTGGCGGTATGGGACAGTTGGAAGGAGAAGCCCAATCTGCAATCGATGGACGCCGCGTCGAATCGGCCCGATGCCCTGCGATTGGTCACGACGGACCACACCTATTACATCGCTTTCGGGCCGGGTGTGGCGGAGTATGGCGATGGGCTTCGCATTGAAAGCGATGCCGCATTTACGCTGGTGCGTGATCGCGATGCTGTGACGCTGGTGCACGGGACGGTGTTGACCATCAGCGGTACCGAAGGGTCGTCCACGCTACAACTGAGCGCACCCGCTACAATTTCGATGGTATGGAGCGCTGCGGGGACCGAGGTTCGACTTGAGGGGGATATCAGCCACGACACCTTTGGCGGGGACGACCATTCACGCCCAGCGCCGGACGTAACGCATACGGTCGAAGGGAATTGGCTGGGCGGCTGAAGGGGAGTGTCGGGGACTGCCTCCCGAGCCAGTGTGATTTAGCCGCGTAAGCGGGAGGGTGGCTCCGCGCGAGGGTGGCTGTACCCATGAAGAAACGCGTGTGAAGTATCCGCGGATCGCTTTGGACGTTCTCAGCTCCGGGCTTCGGAGGCCCTTGGGCCTCGATGACGTCCCTGTTTGTTCAAGGGCCAGTCCCGATACAGTACAGAATGTCTGGGGGTCCCTCCGTCCCGATATCGTTCAGTAGTACTTCTTTTATATCTCGGGAGCGCACGTTCTTCGTTCGCTCTATTTGGTCGCAATCCGTAATTGCAACATACAATCGTCCATCACAGGTTAGCGTCATCAAGCAATGAAGCAACTCAGCCAAAAGTCCAATACGATCCCCGCTCTTTAAAGGAAGAGCTATATCTGCTATTGGAGCGTAGTCATAACCATCGACTAAATACGTGGCGTTGCGCGATTCAGGATTGTCTCCAATGATGAAACAGTAGAGTTTTTCACTTTGCTCCGGCAAGAGGTGCGCTGGGTAGTTGTATAACTCTGACGGGTGAATCTGAAATATCCCCAGTCGTAAGTGGCGATTTTCAGTCCGCAAAAACTCCGCTACTTTCTCCGTACTGTCAGTATAGAAATAGCCGTACACAGAATTTGACATCTGTCCCCGTGCCTAATCAAACAGCGTTTCGGTTTCGTCGATCTCATCGAGAATCCGGCGCGCTTCGGTAAAATTGGATTCGTGGACCAGCAGCCGCACGCCCAGGCCCGCCTGGAGGTAGGGCTCCATGCCGCCGCAGTCGTCCCGCGATACGATAGACGGGATGCCATGGGAGTCAAGGGTCATCCGTGCGATCTCGGCCACCATCTCATTGGGAAAATGCTGGAGCGTGGACACCGGCTCGTCGTTCATGGCGAGTTACCTCCAGGGTTCGATAGGCGTCGGCTCCCGATCAATGGGAGACGAATCCGCGGGTGTGTCCGCTGCTTTCGACCAAGGTGATGACGCCGCTGTCCAGCCCGCGCGTACGGGCAAAGTAGCGGGCCGTTTCCTCGGCGACGGTGTAGCGGCCCCAGAAGTTGACCTCCTGCTCCGCGATGTGGAAGGTCCAGAGGGCCAGTTGGTGGGAGTCCGGCTCGCCCGGGTGGGTCTTGCGAAAACGCGACGTATCAATCTGGATTTTGCCCATGACGTTATCCTCTCGCCTTATAAATGCCCGAAATCGGGCCCCAAGATCCGCCCACAGCCTGAAGCGGATATTCCTGCGCTCCTCTGCATTGTAGCAGATTCCCAGCCAGGTTCAAGGACGATGTTCGGGCGCGGCGTCGCCCGAGGCGGAGAGCCTCGATTCCCAGAATTCGCGCTTGGTCGCTTCGGCGCGCACATTCAGCGGCAGGTCCGGCGCGCCGGGGTAAGCGTCCGTCTTCCATGGGAAAGCCGGCCAGATAAAAGCTTCGCCCGTGGTGGTCGCAGTCACGATGTCGGCGCTTCCGGGGCGCATCGCGCCGATACGACCCTGGATTTGCAGCACCTCCCGGAAGGTGGCAAGATCCCAGAGGATCGAGATGCTGTCGGTCCCCGTGGAGAGGAGGCGCCGTCCGTCATCACTGAAGCTTACGGAGTACACGCCCTGGGTGTGCCCCTGAAGCTCGTGGACTTGCTCCCAGGTGCCCGTGTTCCACAATTTCACCCGCCAGTCGTGCCCACCCGTAGCGAGCCACCGGCCGTCCGGCGAGAATACGGCGGAGGGGATGTTTGCCTCGGCGTGCTCGAGGACTTTCACCCGTTCCCGGGTCTCCGTCCGTATGACGTGCGCGGTGTCATCCGCGCTGGCGGAAACGAACCATTCGCCTTTCGGATGGTAGGACAGGCCGAGCACCTCGCCCTCGTGTTCCTGCCACCGCGCGATGGTTTCGCCGTTGGTCCAGTTCATCAGCATCAGTTCGCCGTTGTAGAGGCCTATCAAGAGCTCCG
Organism: Candidatus Hydrogenedentales bacterium; assembly: GCA_044344195.1. Taxonomy (GTDB): domain Bacteria; phylum Hydrogenedentota; class Hydrogenedentia; order Hydrogenedentales; family JAEUWI01; genus JAEUWI01. Next base: position 4,037 of record JBIJDL010000006.1, on the reverse strand, counting down.
ACGGCGCGTGGGGATTGAACTCGGACACATTGACTCGCACGTCAAAGGGGCCCAGGACCCGCAGCAGTTCCCGCGTGTCCGTATTCCAGATCCGCACGGTTCCGTCATGGCTGCTCGTGGCCATCACTTTCCCATCGGGGTGAAACTCCGTGTGGCGCACCGAGGCCGTGTGACCCTGCAGTACGCCGATCAGGTTGCCGGTTTCCGATTCCCAAAGGCGTGCGGTGGTATCGTCGTTGGTCTTCCAGTCGCCCGCAGCCGTGGCAAGCAGGGCGCCGTCGGGGCTGTAAGACGCATGGTTGATCATTCCCGTGTGGCCCCGCAGCGTCCAGTGCTCGTCCACCGTATTCGGATTGCGGATGTCCCACTGCTTCACAATACCCTCATCATCGCCAGACAGTAACGCATTGCCATCCGGACTGAAACTCAGGCAGTAAATCTGGCGCAGATGCCCCTGGTAGGTTCGGTTCAGGGTCCAGTCCGCCGTGTTCCAAAGGTCCAGGTCGCGATCAGAGTTGCCGCTCGCCAGGTAGCGGCCGTCGGGAGAGTAGGCCACACACCAGATCGTCGATTTGACCGACTGGATTTGCCGTGCCGGGGTGCCCGTGTCCAGATCCCAGACAAAAATATTCCGGTCTCGCCCGCCGCTCGCGAGGTACTTGCCGTCGGGGCTGAAATCCATCGAGGTCACCCGGCTCGCGTGACCGGCCAGCGATTTCCGGAGCGATCCATCGGCGGCATTCCAAAGTGAGATGGACTTGCTCCTGTCGGAAGTGGCCAGCAGGGCGCCATCGGGGCTGAAGTCCAGCGTCTCGATTCCCCCCTCGACCGGCGCGATTGACCAGCGTTCCTGAAGGGAGTCGAAGTCCCACAGACGGATGCGGCCATGTTCGTCGCTGGACGCAAAGGTCCGCCCGTCCGGGCTGAATTGCACGCAATTGACGTCACCTTCGTCGGTGGCGCGCCAGGTCGACAGAACTTTTTTCGTGTCCATATCGTACAGCGTCAGGGAGCCCCCTTCCTCCGCGAAAACCGCTACGGGAAGGGTGGGGTGGCCGGAGACTTCAATAATCGCGCCATTCGGGCTCTCGTAGGTGAAATAGGCCTTCCCCGAGGCCATCTCCCAGCCTTTCGCGGTCTTGTCAAATCCCCCCGTGATGGCGTAACGCCCGTTCTTCGTAATATCGATGGACCATGCCGTCTCGGGGCTGTGCGCGCGAAAGGTCCGCTGGTCGCGATTGCAAAGATAGACCAGATGCCCCCACTCCCAGTGGCGAAAGCGCTCGCTGCACTTTTCCAATTGGGCCATGGCGCGCTGGAACTGGCCATCGGAAATGAAGCGGCGTCCGCTGGAGATGGCCGCGAGATAAAACTCCTGCTCGCCGTTCAGCCGTGCGGTTTCCGCAAGCTGCTCGGCTTCCTGAGCGCGGATGGATTCCTGAACGGCTTTGTTTCGCTCCGATTGAACCTGTAGATAGGCCACGGTGCCGGTGAGCAGCAGCCCGAGCAGGCTCACGGCGCCCACCAGCAGGGGCGCCTTGAATCGCCGGACGAAATAAGAGAGCAGTTCCATCGGCTTATAGCGATAGACCCCCACCAGCCGCCCCGCAAGAAAGTGTTCGATGTCTGCGGCCAGTTCCCGAGCCGATTGGTAGCGGTCCCGCGGATCGCGGGCCATGGCATGGCTGCAGATGGCGGCCAGTTCTTCGGGAACACCTGTGACTAACTCGGTAACGGGCGCCGGCGGGGCGGAAAGGAGCTTGTTCAACGCCGAAGCCGAAGAGGGATCGGAATAGGGCGCCACCCCGCTCAACAATTCGTACAGCACGGCCCCCAGGGAGTACACGTCCGAGCGCTCGTCGATCGCGTTCATGTCGCCACGGGCCTGCTCCGGCGGCATGTAGGCGGGCGTGCCCACGGCCACAACGTCCGCCTCCGCCTCTTTCATCAGATCAATGTCTTCCCGCGCGCCGCCGTTTTCGCTCAGATCGGCAGTGGACTGGCGCATCCGCGCCAGGCCCCAGTCGATCACGACCGTTTCGCCAAACTCGCCTACCATGACATTGCCCGGCTTGATATCGCGGTGGATCACGCCCCGGCTGTGGGCAAAGGCGATGGCCTGGCAGAGGTCGGTGAAGTGGGACAGGAGTCGCAGCCGCCCTTCCAGGCTTCCCGCCAGGCGGATGGCCTGGCGCAGGCTACGGCCCTTGATCAGGCGCATGGTGTAGTAGAGGCTGCCGTCCGAACGCCTGCCCAGCTCGTAGATCGGCACGATACTCGGATGTTCTAGCTGGCCCGTGATGCGCGCCTCATAGAGGAAACGGGCCTGGCGCTGGCGCGCCAGCAATCCTGGTGCCGGTCCCCGCACTTCCAGCGTGGAGGCACTGCTCGACACGGGGGCCAGGGGGAGCAGTTCCTTTAACGCGATCCGCCGCGCCAGGTGACTGTCGTATACGATCAGCACCTTGCCCATGCCGCCCTGGGCATGTTCCAGGGAGAACTGGTAGCGGCCCGGAATTTCCTCCGCCACGCCCGTCTCATTCGCCGGCACATCAAGAAAGCCACCCTCGGGCTGGAGTGTGATGGCGTCAGAAGAATTGAGGCCCAGCGCACGCATCACCCCACGCAGTTCCGCAGAGGCTCCCGGGAGATCCTGCTCGGCCACGGTCGCCAGTCGCTCGGCCTGCACCCGCAGGGTCTGCACGGCATTCTCGTGGCACGAGAGCGCGAGGAGTTGGCCGAAGGTGGTGTCCTCGTCGCCTGATTCCCAGCCCCGTACTACGGCCGCAAAATCATCGGGCCGGATCAGCCCGGCTTGAAGCCCGGCAACGCCCAGCAGAAAATCGCCGGCATGCATCACAACGAGACACTTTCGCAAGCTTGGGCGTGGCGACAACGATGCAACACAGCGTGAACCTTCCAGCGGTCAGTGGACGCGATAGGGTGTAGGCGGGACATGTTTCGCTGCAGGCGCAAGTAAGTCTCGGTATGGGTTGCGAATTGGAACACTTGTCCGTTAAGCATACGGAAGTTTACGAAAAAATTCAATAATAATTGAGTATTTACGGACCCGAAGTACAGTCCGGTAGGCATACAGACAGGCCACGGAAAGGCTCAGGGCCCAACGGGGGTTTGCACCCATTCAGAGCCCGCGACTATAATACCGGGCTCTAGAAAAGGCAGGTTGTATGATTCGTGCAGGTATAGTAGGCGTAACAGGATACGGCGGCCGGGAATTACTCCGGCTGCTGCTGCCCCATCCCCATGTGAAGGTGGTGGCCGCGGTTTCTTCCAGTGCCGTCGGGCAACGGGTGGATGCCGTGCTGCCCCAGTTCCGTTCACTGACGGATTTGTCTTTCGTGGCGTTTGAGCCCGAAAAGCTGGCCGCCGCGTGCGATGTGGTCTTCGTCGGCGTGCCCGGCGCGGAATCCACCACCATCGTGAAGGGCCTTCGTGCCGCGGGCGTCCGGGTCATCGATATTGGCCCCGATTTTCGCCTCAAGGACACGAAGCTCTTCGCCGAGTACTACAAAACCGAGCATCACGCCCCCGAATTGCTCGATGAGGCGGTCTACGGATACGTTCCGGGCTGGCGCGAGCCCCTGCGGAGCGCAAATCTTGTCGCCGTGCCCGGTTGCTACCCCATCAGCATCATCACGCCCCTGCGGCCCCTGCTGAAAGCGCCCATCGCCCCCGAGTCTATCGTGATCAATTCCGTTTCCGGCATTTCCGGCGCGGGCCGGACCCCGAGCGAGGCCCTGCACTTCCCCGAGATGAACGAAAACTTCAAGGCCTACAAGGTGGCCGTGCACCAGCACATCCCCGAAATTGAACAGGCCCTGAACAACACGTGGAAGGTGCAATACACACCCCACGTGGCCCCCATGAACCGGGGTATCCACACCACCATCGTGCTGCGCCCCACGGCGGATTTCAATCCCGCCGACTACTACGGCGACTACGCGAAGGAGCCCTTTATCCGGGTCCTGGGCGAGGGCGTGGCCCCCGAAGTGAAGCACGTGCGCGGCACCAATTTC
>JBIJDL010000224.1:0-9669 GCA_044344195.1 Candidatus Hydrogenedentales bacterium | reverse complement strand
TCGCAATACTGGGCCGAGCCCCGACCCACAGGAAGGCTTCCTATCATGACTCGTCGTCAATTTTTTCGCCACGCGGGTGTCGCCAGCGCCGTTCTCGCTGGTGCAGTGGCCATGCCCCGCTCCGCCCATGCCGCCGCGAAGCCTAATATTCTCTTTCTCTTCTCCGACGATCAGACCTACGAGGCGATCCATGCCCTGGGCAATGACGAAATTCACACGCCCAACCTCGACCGACTGGTGAAGCGCGGCACGACCTTCACGCACGCCTACAACCAGGGCGGCTGGAATGGCGCGGTGTGTATTGCAAGTCGCACCATGCTCACGACGGGCCGATTCTTGTGGCACGCCGAAGCGCGACACCGCGAACTGGAGGAAGAGCGTTCCGCCGGGCGACTCTGGCCGCAACTACTCAAAGTCGCGGGCTACGACACCTACATGACGGGGAAGTGGCACGTGCGCATCGATGCGGCGTCGGTTTTCGATCATATCGGCCACGTGCGCGAGGGCATGCCGACCGATCACTATGGCACGACGAAGGTGGGCTATAATCGCCCGCTGGAGGGCCAGCAGGACGCGTGGCAACCCTGGGACACGGCGCAGGGCGGCTACTGGGAGGGCGGCAAGCACTGGAGCGAGGTGGTGGGGGATGATGGCGAAGCCTTCCTGGCTCAAGCGGTCCAGCGTGACAATCCTTTCTTCATGTACCTCGCGTTTAATGCGCCCCACGATCCGCGTCAGTCGCCGAAAGGGTTTGTGGATCAGTATCCGCTGGAGAAGATCGCGGTTCCCGAGAGTTTTGAGCCGGAGTATCCGCTGGCGAAGGACATCGGCGCGGGCCCCGGTCTGCGCGATGAAGACTTGGCACCCTTCCCGCGCACGGAGCACGCCGTGAAGGTGCATCGGCAGGAGTACTACGCGATCGTGACGCACATGGACCAGCAGATCGGGCGCATCCTCGACGCCCTCGACAAGTCGGGCAAGGCGGACAACACGTACATTGTGTTTACCTCGGATCATGGCCTCGCGGTCGGCCAGCACGGGCTCATGGGCAAGCAGAATATGTATGACCACAGCGTGCGCGTGCCCCTGACGATCTGCGGGCCGGGCATCGCTTCAGACAAGCGCATCGACACGCCGTGCTACCTGCAGGACATCATGCCAACGACCCTCGACTGGGCGGGCGTGACGCAACCAGAGCACGTGGAGTTCAAGAGCCTCGCGCCGTTGCTGGCGGGAACGTCGACACCTCACTACAACGGAATCTACAGCGCCTACATGGATAAGCAGCGCATGATCACGGATGGAGGCTACAAGTTGATCCACTATCCCGTGGGCGAAGTTTGGCTGCTCTTCGACTTGAAGAAGGATCCAGAAGAGACGGCCAACCTGGCGGAGGATCCGGCGAATCTGGAGCGCCTCGCGGCGCTGCGAAAGAAGCTCTGGACGTGGCAGAAGGCCACGGGGGACGCGCTGGTGCTGAAGCAGTATTGATCGAGAAATAGGACCGATAGGACGGATAGGACCGACGGGAGAGGGGTGGTTTTTTTCAATCGGTCCTATTCGTCGAATCCGTCCTATATAAAAAATCGCGGGGGCAGGCCAGGCCCGCTCCCGCGAAAGGTCGACTCGTAATCGTGACTATTTCAGCTCTTTGATTTTGATATTGCGCCACTGGACCGAGTAGGGGCCCTGGCCGGCGCCGATACCGTGCACCTGCAGGGCGATGAAGCCCTTGGGATGGCTCTGGAACTTGGCTTCGTCCGTCAGGTCTTCGACGACTTCGCCATTGATCCAGGTCTGGATGCGCGCGCCTTTGGCCACAATGCGATACTCGTTCCAATCGCCATCCTGGAAGGCCTTGGAACGCTTCGCTTCCGCGTCCGCCGTCATCCAGCCGCCGCAGGCTTCGCCGTAGATGTAGCCAGCCTGTGCGCCCTCAGCGCCCGCAGCTTCGATTTCCACCTGCGGTCCATTAACCCGACCAAACTTTGCGTCGCCTTCCGGCGCGGCCGTGGTGGAGCGGATCTGGATGCCGGAGTTCAATTCGTTGTTGTTCAGCAGCACTTCAACGGTCAAATCGAAATCGCCATATTCCTTCTCCGTGCAGAGGAAGGAGTTCGGGCTGCCCTCGACCGTCGTCCCGAGGACGGTGCCGTCCTTCACCACGTAGGTGGCGGTCCCGTTCTTCTGGATCCAGCCATTCAGGGTCTTGCCGTCAAACAGGGACACGCCGTCATCTTTCGCCAGTGCTGCAAAAGGCAGGACAGCCAGGCCCAGTGCGGCCAATATCAACATTTTCTTCATGGTGTGCTTCTCCAAATGTAGAGGGGGAACCGTCACCCCGACTGAGTGCGGGGCACGCCGGGCGGGGACGGCAATGAATCGGACAATTTAATCAGACGGCGGGGGAACAGTCAAGAAGTTGATAGTGGGCCTGTTACCCATACGACCCATACGCACTGTCGTGCCCGCCCGCTATCACCTAATCTCCCTCTTCGTTGTCAATTGTCAATCACCTTAATCCGCAAATCTTTGAACTGGATTTTCATCGGCGGGCCGGGGTGCATTTGCACGGCGATGTAGCCGGATTTGCAGGCCATCTTCGCGTCGCGGTCATCCACTTCGCACATCAACTGTCCGTTGATGCGCAGGGTAATTTTTGAGCCGATGGCGGAAACTTCATAGTCGTTCCACTCGCCTTCCTGGATAACCTTTTGCAGTTCGGCGGGATCGCCGATGGGCGTGTCCTGGCGGGTGCCGTCTTCCGCTATTACTGCGGTGAAGCCCCGCTTCACCACGGCCTCGCGATCATGCTGAAAGAGGCATCCGGTCCATTGGCCGGGCGACTCCATGTCGGCCTGATAGCCCCAGGCGTCGTAGCCGTCGAGCTTCTTGCTGCGGATCTGCACACCCGAGTTACCACCCACGAGCTTATAGCGAAATCGCAGAATAAAGTCGGCGGGCTGTGCCGTTTCCCAGAACAGATAGTGATGCTTCAGGCAGGGCTTCTCCACCGTGCTCTCAGAGGTTATGGCGCCATCTTCGACCCACCAACCCCCTTCCTTGCCGTCCCAGCCGCTGAGATCTTTGCCATTGAACATGGGCACAAATCCCTCTTCCTCCACGGGCGCGGCGAAGGGCTGCGTCGCGGCGAGGCACGCGATGGCAAGCAGTCCGAATACGTAAAAGTACTTCATGCGCGAATTCCTCTTGGGTTTAATTCCGTCGCCACGGGCCGAGTCTGACTTCTTCGTGTCGTCACGGGATGCGGGAACGGAAAAAATTACACCACGAAGGCACGAAGGGCACGAAGGGAAAGAACAGGACAATCTGGTTGCTGGTCTACTCTTTCTCTTTTCTTCGTGCGCTTCGCGCTCTTCGTGGTAGAAATAATATCCCAGGCGTCACGTGGGCAGTTCGTAGCCCTTGCGGCGCGGGCGCGACAACAATGCGTTGCCTTCGGGGCAATTGCGGAACACTTCCTTGTTCGGATTCCACTGGAGTACTTCGCCGACCTTGCCAACGTTCCGGGCGATGTTCACGAGGTAGCAGAGACTCGAGCTGCGCTGACCGTATTCGATATCGCCATTGCAGGTTTCCCGTGACTTGATACACTCGATCCAGTTTTCCACATGGGGATAGGTCTCGGGCACGCCGATGGGCGTGGGCTTGCCGGAAACATCCACCAGCGTGTCGGGCGAGCAGGTGTACATATTTCGGTTCAGCTCGATCTCGCCTTTGTCGCCGATGTAGACGCAGCCGAGGCCGGGGGAGCGGTCGCCGTCCATGTCGAGCTGGAGTTCGACGCCATTCTTGTACTTCATCCGCACTTTGGCGCGCGGGCCGGTTTGGTCGGCCATGCCGTAGTAGGGCGAGCCGGTATCTTCCGGCGGGATCTCCGTGCGCTCGAACTTGCCGGTGCGGCGTTCGGCCACTTCTTCCTCCAGCACGATTTCCACGGGACCGGTTTCGTCGGTGCCGAGGCCACGCTGGATTTGGTCGTAGCCGTGGGCGCCCCAGCCGGTCACGCCATAGGTCGTACCGCCGCCGTCATAGTCGTCCCACTTGTCCCAGCCGCGATGAATCTTCTCGTGGTAGGGGCGCACGACCGCCTGATTGGTCCAGATGTCCCACCAGTTTTCGCCGCCGTCGGGCAGGGGCTGCTCTTCGGTGCTGTTGTAGATCCACGGGCCGATGTAGTTGCAGCCGCGCACGGTGTGAACCTTGCCGATGGCGCCGTTCTTCACCAGATCGCTGATCCAGTTGTTGACCGGGATGCTGCGTTGCTGCGTCCCAATCTGGGTTACGCGGTCGTACTTCCGCGCGATGTTTACCATGTCGCGGCCTTCCGCAATGGTCAGCGCCATGGGCTTTTCGATGTAGGCATCCATGCCCATCGCCATGGCGTGGCAGGCCACCCAGGCACGGGCGTGGGTGGTGGTTTCCACCATCACCCCATGCAGTTTTTCCTTTTCGATCATCGTCCGGAAATCGGGATAGCCGGTAAACTTGTAGGTCGCGCCGTGGAGTTCCTGGAACTGGGCGATGCGCGGCTGGAAACAGTCACTCACCGCGACCAACTGGAAATTGGGCACATCCTTGCACTGGCCGATGAGGTCGCGGGCACGCCCGCCAAGACCGATAACGCCGATGCTGACTTTCTCGTTGGGCGAGAGCTTGCCGGGGACCACCCGGGCCGTGTTGGTTCGGGTGGCGCAGCCGGCGAGGGCGCCGACGGCGGTAAGGGTGGTCGAGGCGAGAAAGGCGCGCCGCGTCAGGTCGTGGTGTTTCATGGTGCTCAAACTCCTTGGACCGGACTGGCCGGTGCATCGTCTCATGATGGGGCCCCGTGAATCGGACGGTAGCCAATGGGCAACCTGCTGTTGTCCGACCAACTCGACGCATAAAGCATGCCTGTGGCTTGGGGATCCAGAATGGGCGAAAATAAAGGAAAAACCAGGGCAGGGTAATCGGATCGGATCGCGGCGAGAGCCCCGTGAACAGATGTGTATTGAGCAATGTTGGACTACTCTCACGGCTGATCAGCATTGCGCAAATGGTTCACGGCATTCGGATTCACCCCGCAGCGCGGGTTGCGAAAGCTCGGTGTACCCCCTTGTCCTCATACGGATCCTGATCGCTCGCCAACTCTTCGGGCGTATAGCCTGACGCAATCTCTTCGATCTGGATGGTGCACCCGGCCTCGTCTGACGTGAAGCGAGCGCGCCAGGTGCGGTAGGCAATTTCCCACTCCCCCTCGCCCAGTTGGCGCAGACGTTTTCGCTTCCGATTGAAGGGTTCGTCGGAGAGCTGCTGCACCAGGAAGGCCTCCAGACACTCCACGCCGTTCGACTCCAACCAGCGAACCTGATCCTGCGCGCCATCGCTGAAGGAGACCGTCCAGGTCGGCTCTTCGATTTCGTCCAGCCAGCCGAGGGTAGCCTCGGGAAAACTATCCGCATAGGACAGATAAGGCTTGATATCCAGTATAGGCGTGCCGTCGAGCAGATCGTGGTCCGCCACTTCCACAGTGCGGCCCGACACGGCGATCAGGCGCACGCAGGTCAGGCCAATACTGTTGGGGCGGTAGGGGGCGCGCGACGCGAAGACGCCTACCTTCCGATTGCCCCGGGGCGGCTGGACCACTGGCTTCCAAGCCTTGTTGTGGTGGAACTGGAAGATAATCCAAACGTGGGAGAAGCCCTCCAGATCCTGCAGGGCCTGCTCAAAATTCTGGCCGGCGTCCAGTTCAATCCGCCCCCGGCTGTCAAGGGCCACCGTGCCCTGGCGCGCGGCGTCGTAGGGGTGTTTCTCCGAACAATGGAATACGCCGATGGGTACGATCTGCATGGTTCAATCCTAACTGACTGCCTGATTGCCGATGCTATGGTAACACGTAACCCGATGCAATTCGAATGCACTCTAAGTTCGTATTGTCTAATTTAAATTAGACAAAAACTTTACAAAATTGTCGATGAATGATACACTGTCGTTGAGCTTGGGTGAACCGATTCAACCGTCGGAGCCCCCTCAGGAGAAGCGCCCCATGAACGTCCATCTGCTCCAGCAAGAGCAATACCTCCCCGCACCACTCGAAGCGGTCTTTCCCTTTTTTGCCCGTCCAGAGAACCTGGGAAGGCTCACCCCGAGTTTCCTGGGCTTTGAGCTCCTGACGCCGAGTCCCATTCCCATGCACGTGGGCGCGATGATCGACTATGTCGTTTCAGTCAACGGCATCCCCATGCGCTGGACGACCTGCATCTCGGAATACGACCCGCCTCATCGCTTTGTGGATGTGCAGCTCAAGGGGCCCTATTCCTTCTGGCACCATACCCACACATTCGAGGCGCAAGGCGATGGGACCCTCATCCGCGACGAAGTACGCTATGTGCTGCCCTTTGGACCGCTTGGGGAGATTGCCCATGCCCTGATGGTTAAGCGACAACTCAACACCATTTTCAACTTCCGCCGCAGTTACCTCGACGCGATCAAGGACTGGTCGGCCATCACCTCCGGCGCAGTGTCTCCCTCATGAGTGAAGAGAAGGTGGCAATCCTCGCGCCGCGCAGCGCCATCGCGGGGGCGCTAATCGCGCAGCTTCATGCACGATGTGCGCAAGTGGCCGCTATAGGTCGAGACGTAGAGGGTCTCGCGGCTCCGGGCATCGCCTGGCGCACGGCCTGCGATTTGACCGACTTCGACGCCGTGTCAGGGGCGCTTGCGGAGGCGAAAAAGGCGCTCGGTGGGCTCACGGGCATCGTGAATTGTTCCGGATCCATCCTGCTGAAGCCGGCCCATCTCACATCCCGCGCGGATTTCGATCAAACAATGGATGCCAATCTGGTCACGGCCTTTGCCGCCGTGCGCAGTGCCAAAGCGGTATTTGGCCGGGAGGGCGGCTCGGTTGTACTGCTGTCTTCCGCCGCCGCGAGCTTCGGCATGGGCAACCACGAAGCCATCGCCGCCGCCAAAGGGGCGATTGAGGGTCTGGTTCGGTCGGCAGCCGCCACCTACGCCCCCAGCGGCATCCGCTTCAATGCGGTCGCACCCGGTCTGGTGGAAACGCCTCTTTCCGCGCCTATCACCGCCGCGCCCGCCGCGCGAAAACTGTCTGAGTCGCTCCACCCGCTGGGGCATCTGGGCCAGCCGGAAGACATCGCTTCCGCCATTGCGTGGTTTCTCGATCCCGCCCAGCGCTGGGTCACCGGGCAGGTCCTGGGGGTGGATGGTGGATTGAGTCGGGTTCAACCTCGCCCCCGTGTGAGTCCTGCAACCTGATGAATCCGGGCATGGCAGTATTGCTGGCCAATGCCGCCAGTACCTTTGCCCTGACGGGCTTGATCTGGACCATTCAACTCGTGCACTACCCCGCCTTTCGCTACATTGCGGAACCGCAGTTCATAGAGTTCGAGGCCTTTCACCAGCGCCAGATCAGTTGGGTGGTGGTGCCACTCATGCTGGTCGAGCTGGCCACCGCCGTCGTATTGTTCGCCTGGCGTCCTGCCAGCCTTCCGCTCAATTTCGCCATCGCGGGTATGGTCATCGTCCTCGCGACCTGGGCTTGCACCTTCGCGGTGCAGGTGCCGCTGCACAATCGCCTCTCGCAGGGCTATGATCGCGCGGCAATTGAGGCGCTCATAAACGGCAACTGGATTCGGACGGTGCTCTGGTCCATGCGCGCGGGCCTCTTGCTCTGGGCGCTCTGCGTTGCGTGGCCTGTCGCGGAGCGCACTCCGTGAAAGCACTCTTCGTCCAGCCCGACCAGCTCTCAAGAGACGCCGCCTTGTTTCGCGGTTGCATTCCCCATGATACGCGCGTGATTCTTGCGGAGAGCAAGGCCGAATTCACCCTCGTGCCCTTTCACAAGCAGCGCCTCACACTGGTATTTTCCGCGATGCGCCACTTCGCGGAGGAGCTGCGCGCCGCTGGTTTCACCGTGGACTACTTCGGCTGCTGCGCCGATCTGACGGTGGCGCTCAAATCCACTGGCCTCAATGAAGTTCGGATGATGGAATCGGTGGACTGGGGCGCGACCGCGCGGTACCGGGACGAGGCGGAGACCGCCGGTATGTCGGTTGAGATCGTCGACAATGATATGTTCATCAACGCGCGGCTGGAGCACCCCATCACGCTGGTGCGCGGCAAGGCCACCCGTATGGAAGTCTTCTACCGCAAACTGCGCGCCGCCACGGGAATGTTGATGGATGGGCCCGAGCCGGCGGGAGGGGCCTGGAATTTCGACAAGGAAAACCGGAAACCACCAAGAAAAGGGCTGGAATCGCCGCCGATCCCCCGCTACATGCCGGACGCGATCACGCGTCAGGTGATGGCCGACGTAAACGAGCATTTTCCCAACGCTTTTGGCCGTCTCGACTCCTTTCACTGGCCCGTGACCCGCCGGGATGCCCAAGGATTCTACGACAATTTTCTCCAGTGGCGTTTTCCTCTTTTTGGGGACTATCAGGACGCCATGGTGGCGGGGAATGTGGATCTCTTCCATTCGCTGATTTCCGCCCACATTAATATCGGCCTGCTCGATCCCGATGCGGTGTGCCGTCAGGCGGAGGACCATTTTCGGCGGGGTCGCGTGCCGCTGAACGCAGCCGAGGGCTTCATCCGACAGATTGTAGGCTGGCGCGAATTTGTGCGGGAGCTTTACCGCGTGAACATGCCGGGTTACGACGAATCGAATCGCCTGGAGGCAGATTTGCCCCTGCCCGGCGTCTATTGGACCGGACAGACTCGTATGAGTTGCATGGCCGAGGCCGTGGTGCCGGTGATTCACCATGGCCTCAATCATCACATTCAGCGGCTCATGGTGACGGGCAATTTTGGATTACTCGCCGGGGTGCGGCCACAGGCATTGAACGAGTGGTACTGGCTCGCCTACATCGATGCGTGGCATTGGGTGGTCACCCCGAATGTAATCGGCATGGCCACTTTCGCCGACGGCGGGCTGATGGCCTCCAAGCCCTACGCGGGTTCGGCGAACTACATCAACAAGATGAGCAACTATTGCAAGCACTGCCCCTATGACCCGAAGCAGTTGCTCGGCGAAAAGGCCTGCCCCTTCAACGCGCTCTACTGGGATTTCCTGGCCAGGAACAAGGGAGTGCTGTCCCGCAATCCGCGAATGGCCTTGAGCTACAAGAATCTCGATCGCAAGACGCGGGACGAATCGAACGATATTCGAAAGAAGGCCGATGCCATCAAAATGGCCTCGGTGGACGGCACGCTGTGAACAGGAAGCCCGGTACGTGATGGTACGCACCGGGCTTGGACTTCGTCTGCGGGCTGGAGTTATTTCCGGGCGGAATAGCTCGTAATCAAGTTTCTGTAGGCGGGCAGATGATTGGCGAAGAGAGTACCCAATCCTTCCACGTTATTGCGCCAGTCGCGGTGCAATTCGCAGGCCACGCCGAACCAGCTCATCAATTGCGCGCCACCCGCTTCCATGCGCGACCAGGCGGCTTCACGCGTCGTTTTGTTGAAGGCGCCCGAAGCATTTGTCACCACGAAGACCTCAAAGCCTTCTGCGAGCGCCCATAGGGCTGGAAAGGCCACACAGACCTTCGGTGACCACGCCCGCGATGAGCAACTGCTTCTTTCCGGTGGCCTTTACCGCGTCGACGAAATCCTGGTTGTCCCACGCGTTGATCTGGCCCGGTC
>JBIJDL010000160.1:0-11393 GCA_044344195.1 Candidatus Hydrogenedentales bacterium | reverse complement strand
TTCGTCGGGCGCGGCCACGAAAGGCGGGTAGTGGCTCACGATGAGCGTGGGCGTTCCGGATTGGGTGGTCTTGAGCAGTTCCTCGGAGAACCAGGTGTCGTGCTTTTCGGATTCCTGCGGCACGTGGAATTTCCAGAGCTGGGTGTTGACGACCATCAGCTTGTAGCCGTGCTCCATTGCCGTGTAGTAGTCGGTACCCTGTAGTTTCCGGTAGCGTTCCAAACTTTCAACGGTGGGTTCGTTCCCCACATCGTGATTGCCAGGCGCGAGATACACCGGCATCGTGAAGGCTCTGGCGATACGCTTGAAGTCCGCGACCGCCTGATCGTCGTCGCCGTCGTTGACGAGATCGCCACACACGACGACCCAGTCCGCATCGAGCGCGTTGATCGCCTTCACCGCCAGATCGAAGCGGATCATGTCCGCCTCATAACCGCCCATGCCCAACTGGGTATCGCAGAGCTGCACGAAGCGACAGGCTTCAAGCGCCTGAACCCCGCTGGGCCCCGGCAGCAAGACGCAGGCGGCGACGAATACGCTCAAAAGGCTCTTGCGTATTTTCATTGCGCGGCCTTTCGTTCGTTCTTCCGGGCGTCGGCGTAAGCTTCAAGCTGCGCCGCCAACTGACCCGCGAGTTCGGGCTCGCGCGCTCGCATGTCCGTCGCCCACTTTTTCTCCCGATACTCGGCGAGGTTGTACAATCCCAGGATCTGGCTGCCCGCGACAGGGACCAAATCGGAGGAACGCAGGCCCGAGTTCCAGTTGAGGCGCCATTCCTGGGTGCGGGTCGAGAGCACCACCGGGTCGCCGAAGACCGTGACAGGGTTGCCGGCGGGCGTCTGCTCCAGCAAGCTGGGTCTGTTTCCCGATGGGCCGAGGTTGACCCCGGCCAGGGCGGCGAGCGTGGGGCCCACATCTTCCAGCGACACAAGGCCGCGTCGCGTTCGCCCGATGCCCTCGGGCATGGAAAGGAGCAGGGGTACTCGCGCGGACTCTTCGGTCAGTCGGGCCTTTCCAGCCGCGCCCCGACGCCAGGTCGCGCGCTCCGGTTCGGAGAAGTCGAGGCCATAGGGCGAGGTGACGAGAACGCACGTGTCTTCCAGGCTGCCCATTTCCTTGAGGCGCTCCACAAAGATCCCGATCTGCTTGTCCACATCGAGGACTGCCATATCATAAACGTCGATACCCCGCCCCTGGCTTTCCCACGGGGGCGCGGCGTAGCGACTCAGCCCGAAGGGCTTGCGCAGTTCCCGTAGGCGAATGAAGACCAGGTAGCGTTCGAGTTCGCGATGCTCCCGGATCCACTCCGCGGCGAGTTGCAGGGTGTCCCGCGCGCCCTTGGGCACCATCGGGCCCGGTGCGCTCGCCGAGAGGGGGACCTGAGGAAAGGCGGGATTGAAATGTTCGAAACCTCGGGCCAGGCCGCTCTCGTAGACGAGATCCTGGCCATCCGTTCCCTCGCCCTCGGTGAAGGCCACGGTGGCATAGCCCGCTTCCGACATGAGCGCGGGGAGATAGGGCGTCGCCACCGGAAGCGGTACGTTTTCGCCTCCCATGTTGCCGTGGAGCAGGGGGGAGAGCCCCGTGAAAAGGCTTACGGTCGTGCTGTAGGTGTCGGGGCAGGCCGTGAAGGCGTTTTCCCATACGGTGCTGCGTTTGGTCAGGGTGGTGAACTGGGGGGCCGTTTCCCGTTCATAGCCGTAGAATCCCATGTGATCCGCGCCCAAGCCTTCCACGAGCAGGACCACAATATTGGGACGCTCAAAAGCGGCCGGCGTGTGGTGGACATAGGGGCCGGAAAGAAGCATCTCCCGGCCTGAGAGCTGTGCGGGGCGAATGCCAGTCCGCTGTACCCACGCGGGCTCTTCCGACTGCGACCAGGCGAGGCTGAACGACGTCGCCCCTTCGGGTACGACGTCGGCACCGATTCGCATGTCGAGCCACCCGTCGGGCGAGAGGGTCAGGGACTCCTCTATGGAGCCGATGGTCTTGCCCGGAGTCGCCCCCAGAAAGGTGCAGGTGACGTGCATGGACTCAAGCGGTGGTTCCGAGGACCCAACGTTCGCCCAGCGGAGCGTCAGGTGCTCGTTTTCAGCAGGCAGCACGGTGAGCGGATAGTGCAGCCCTTCGGTCAGGGGACGGACCGAGGCATAGGTATCAACGATCCGCATGGGTTCGGGCTCGGGCAGTTGGCCCAGTCTCAAGCCCTGGAGGGAGGCATGCCACAGGCTGAATCCCGTCTGCGTACCCGCCAAAGCCAGAAACACGATGATACCGTAGGGGACCGCGCGCACGGGGGTGGCGGGCAGTGCCTGGGTGGCCGCGAACAGCGTCGCCAGCTTGAAGAATCCGTGAATACCGGCGAAGGCCGCGAGGAAAATGAGCGGGGCCAATTCTTCAAGTTTTGGATGGGGCCACGGGATGGGCACATTCATAAGATACGGCAGGAGCACCACGGCGGCGCTGAGAGAAAGGCACTCCGTCAGGTGGGGGCCTTTGCCGCGATGAGGCTTGATCAATTGGATGATGGCGGCATAGCCACACTGGAGGACGATGTAGCCGCAGGCCACCATGGCCGCGACGGCCAGGCCCGCGTCAAAATCGGGCACGTATCCACCCTGCGCCGCCATGCGCCGCCCGAAGACGCCCACGATGCCCGCCGAAACGCCCAGAAAGGCCAGGTAAAGGGGAAAGAGCATCCTAAATCGCTCCCCGACAGTCGTTTACCTGTTCTGCCAGTGAGTCCGGGTATTGAGTTAGCAAGTACGACGACCCCAGCCTGTTGTGTGGTTGACCATGCGCGCCGGGAGGCGCGCATAGAATTCCTTTCCCGCCCTTTGTTATCATGCGATAGTAGCAGATAGAACAAAACCGACACCACATCGTGGTGATTCGTGAATAGTTTGCAAGGCCTCTCGAGGCGGAGATTGTAACGCAGTGTTCAAACAGATCTTTACAGCGATCCTGACCGGCATTTTCGGTACGGAAAAGGACCGCGAAGTTAAGAAATTCCAACCGGTGATTGATGCCGTCCGGGCTTTGGAAGCACCAATGACGGCAATGACCGATTCAGAACTTCGCGCCCAGACTGGGCTCTTCAAGGACCGCCTGGCCGCAGGTGAGAATTTGGACGACATCCTGCCCGAGGCCTTCGCCACCGCGCGGGAAGCGGCCAAGCGTGTCGCGGGCATGCGCCCCTTTGACGTGCAGATCATCGGTGGCACCACCCTCCACCGGGGCAACATCGCCGAGATGACGACCGGTGAAGGCAAGACGCTGGTCGCCATTTTACCGGTTTACCTCAATGCCCTGACGGGCAAGGGCGTACACGTGGTCACCGTAAACGACTACCTTGCCCAGCGCGATGCCGAGTGGATGCGCCCCATCTACGAGTTCCTGGGCCTCACGGTCGGCCTGATCCAGTCCGACATGGACCACATGGAGCGCAAGGTGGGCTACCGCGCCGATATCACCTATGGTACGAACAACGAATTTGGCTTCGATTACCTCCGCGACAATATGTCCAAGCATCCCGATCACCGGGTGCAGCGCGGCCTCAATTTCGCCATCGTGGACGAAGTGGACTCCATCCTTATCGATGAAGCCCGTACGCCCCTCATCATTTCCGGTCGCCCGGAGAAGAGCAGCGATCTCTACCTGAAAGTCGATGAGGCCGTGCGCAAGCTGCGCAAGGACGAACACTTTACGATGGACGAGAAACAGCGCCACATGATCCTGACCGACGAGGGCATGGAAGTTGTCGAACGCCTGCTGGGCATCGACGATCTGTACGCCAGCGAAACCATCGGCTGGGCCCACATGATTGAGCAATCGCTCAAGGCCTTCCACTTCTTTAAGCGCGACAAGGACTACATGGTGAAGGACAACGAGGTCCTCATCGTGGACGAGTTCACGGGCCGCACCATGGAAGGCCGCCGCTATTCCGACGGCCTCCACCAGGCCTTGGAAGCGAAAGAGCGCGTGCCGCTTCGCTTCGAGTCTCAGACGATCGCCAGTATCACCTATCAGAACTATTTCCGGCTCTACGAAAAGCTCGCCGGCATGACGGGTACGGCCGTTACGGAAGCGCCCGAATTTGACAAGGTCTACCGCCTTGACGTCACCCAGATCCCCACCAATCTTCCCATGGCCCGAAAGGACGAGACCGATCTCATCTTCGCCACGGAGAAGGGCAAGTTCCGCTACGTCATCAACGAGATCAAGGCCATCCGCGCCACGGGCCGTCCCACGCTGGTGGGCACTGTCTCCATTGAGAAGTCCGAGCTTCTCGCCCAGTTGATGGAAGAAGAGGGGATCGATGATTTCCAGGTGCTCAACGCAAAACACCACGAGCGGGAAGCGTCGATTATTTCCAACGCGGGCAAGTCGGGAGCGATCACGATCGCGACTAACATGGCCGGTCGTGGTACCGATATCAAGCTGGCGGAAGGCATCCGCGAGTTGGGCGGTCTCTACATTATCGGCACGGAGCGCCACGAATCCCGGCGCATCGACAACCAGCTCCGCGGCCGCTGCGGGCGTCAGGGCGACCCCGGCACGACCCGCTTCTACGTGAGCCTGGAAGACGACATTGCCCGGCTTTTTGGCGGTGACCGTGTGAAGAAGCTGGTGGACTTCATGGGCGGCGACGAGATGGACGAAGAGCCCCTCAGCCAGCGCATGGTGTCCCGCACGATCGAGCGTTCCCAACGCCAGGTAGAGGAATACCACTTTGAAAGCCGCAAGCACGTCCTGGAATACGACACGGTCATGGACAAGCAGCGCAAGTACATCTACGCCATGCGCCGCAATGTTCTGGAAGACAATGACGTCACCGAGCAACTTCGGGAGATGTTCTACAATACCGTGGGAGACGTGGTAGACGAGTATGCGCCTGAGAATGTCCCCGTTGCCGAGTGGGATCTGGAAGGTCTTGAAGCCCGCTGCGAGGCGTTGTTTCACTTCTCCGTCGACCTGCCCGAAGAAATCGACAATGGCGACGAACTACTGGCCGTTATCAACGAGCAGGTGCTCGCGGAATACCAGCGCCGGGAAGATATGATTGCCGAGGAACTGCGCGAGAGCTTCCGCCGCGATATCGGAGGCAACGAGGCGGGCGTTCACTTCGAGCAGATCGCCCGCAAGCGTGTGCACGACCTCGAACTGATGGCCCTGCTCCGCGCCGTGGATGATAAGTGGATCGATCACCTGTACGAAATGGATTATCTCCGCGAGTCCGTGCGCCTGCGTGCTTTCGGCCAGAAAGATCCCCTGCTGGAATACAAGCAGGAAGGCTTCGAGATGTTCCAGACGATGGTTAAGGGCATCGAAGAAAGCGTGATCACCACGCTGTTCCGCCTGACCGATCCCGAAGTGCGCCGGAAGCGTGCCGCCAGCATCCAGCTTGGCACGCTGACGCAGCAGGAAGATCCCTTCGCGCAGCTTAATCAGTATCACTATGTGGCCGCCGACAAGGAAGCCGACAGCAGCTTCGCGCGCTTCGACACCACGCGCTTCAACCTGGCCGGGAAAGTGCCGGAAGATGTGCCCCAGGAGGGCGAAGCTACCACGGTCCGCACGGAGAAGTCCAAGGCGAAAGCCAAGCCTGCGCCGGTGCGGGCGGAGACTAAAGTGGGGCCGAATGAAAAATGTCCCTGCGGCAGCGGCAAGAAGTACAAGAAATGCTGCGGAAGCCACGTCGTTTAATTTCAGCGACCATCACCACCTTCTGGCTGGTGATGGTCGCTTTGTTTATTTCCCGGGAAGGTTGGCTGACTCCGTCGAGCCCGCCCCCGGCAGCGGCGGAGTGGTCCTTCGCGCCCCAGGACCAATGGATGGGAATCTTTCTCGAAGGTGGCGGGCGCGTCGGGCGGCTCCACTGGGTGACGGGCGTCGCCGATCGGGATGGCGTGCCGGGCTTCACGCTGAAGCTGGACGCCACGCTGGAAACCTCGCTTTTCGGCATGACCACGCGAATGGATATCGGCGGCGAGGCGTGGTCCTCTGCGGATGGGGCCCAATCAGACTTCGATTTTTCCCTCGATTCCGGCGGTCACACGATGGGCATCAAGGGGGCACTGGCCAATAAACGCCTCAGGGCCACGCTGAATACCGGGGGGGAGGAAGTGCCCCTCGATTTTCCGATGGAAGAGAATCTGCTTGCTGGCAGTGGCGTAGGTATGCCCGGCTCCGGCCTTCCCGAACTGGAGCCCGGTCAGAGCACCGAAATCGACGCCTTCGACCCCACGACCATGAAGATGAGCAAGGCCACCATTGCGCGTCTCGGCGAGGAGACGATTTCCATTGACGGCAAGGACATCCTGGCAAGTGTTTACACCACCACGGTGGGCGGCATGACGAGCAAGGCCTGGATCGGTTCCGGCGATGAAGTCCTGCAGGCCAGCACGCCCTTTGGCTTCATGCTCAGGAAGATCGCCCCGGAACGCGAGGAAACGCCCGTGGCATCGGAGGGCGGGGGCGACATGATTCGTTCCATGGCCATTTTCCCGACCGGCCCTTCCACGTTAGTAGACGCCACCCGACTTACGGTTCGAATCTCCGGTGTGGACCTCGAAACGATTCCCCACGACCCGCCGTGGCAGGTGCGCGAAGACGATCTCCTGACCATAACCCAACCAGGGCCTTTGCCCGTTTTGCCGTCGTCGAATCCACCCGATTTCGATCCCGCGCCCTTTCTTGTCGGCGATGCCTTCGTTACCACTGATCATCCCGAGATCGTGGCCCAGGCAAAGGAAATTGTGGGCGACGAAGTTGACGTCTGGAAACAGGCCCTGCTGATTCACGCCTGGCTCTATGAGAACATTGACAAAGTCCCCGTGCTCAGCGTGCCCAATGCCCTCGACGTTCTCCGCAATCGCACGGGCGACTGCAACGAGCACGCCGTGCTGTTCGCGGCGCTTGCCCGGGCATCGGCTATTCCCACGCGCATCGCCATTGGCTTGGTCTATAGCGACACCCTCGAAGGTTTTGGTTACCATGCCTGGCCCGAAGTCTACTATGGCGGCACCTGGTATCCCATGGATCCGACCCTCGGGCAGGTGGCCGCGGACGCCACCCACATCAAGCTCTTGAACGGAAGTATCGAGGCCTGGGTGCGCCTCGCCGCCTACATCGGGCAGATTGAATTGGAGGTGGTGGAGATTGAGTGAAACATTGGATTGACTTATTGAAGAGACACTTCAGTTGGGTAGTCGGATACATGCTGCAACTGGATTGAGTTAAAAGCTGCTTGGACAATGAAACTGAATAGATGGTCTCTTAGCGCCAACGGCGCGTTCTATACCAGCCTGGGGTGAAGCCCCAGGTAACGATGAAAAGTTGTGAAAGGGCTGAAGGCCTGATCTATTCTCAGGTACTTCAATGCGTTGTTAGTCATATCACAAGTTGCAGAATTCTACATCTCTGGATCAATTAGCCAGAAAGGAGAGGGCTAAGAGCCCTTGCCATCGCCATGTCGCAGTCATTGAGCGTTGTAATCGTCCATCTGATTTTCAGCACAAAAGGCAGACGCCCCTATCTCGACGAAGCCGTTCAAGAGTCTGTTCATGCGTACCTCGCGACCGTAGCCCGAAACGCGGGATGCGAATGTTATCGCGTCGGCGGCGTAGAAGATCATGTACATTTAGCAATCCGCCTTTCCCGCACAATTACCATTGCCAGTTTGGTGGAGCAGTTGAAGTCCGCTTCATCAAAATGGACCAAGACACAATCTAGCGATCTCAGTGATTTTTCTTGGCAACGGGGGTACGCATGTTTTTCGGTTGGCTTCAAAGACCTAAAAACGCTTATTGAATACATCGATCACCAACGCGAACGTCACGCGTCCCAGACCTTTCAGACGGAACTCAGGTGGTTCTTGCAGAAGTACGGAGTGGAGTATGATGAAGCCTATGTCTGGGACTAGCATCCAAAAGAATGGAGCAGGCTTTCAGCCCTTGGTATAAAATTGCATGCTGACCTGGGGCTTTGCCCCAGGCTGGTATGGATCTCGCCTTCGGCGCTTAAGAAAATGCCCACATGGTGTTGTATGGGACCAGGTTTCCACGTTGTACTGAGTCGGGATTTGCTGTCCCTTGAGTGTCCTGATTTGAACTGAACGCAGCGTCGACCAAAAGAAATGAAATCCAAACGCACATGATTCGAACCGAACAGTTGACCAAGCGATTTGGTGCGAAGACGGCCGTCGCACCCTTGGATTTGGACATACCCGAGGGAACCTTCTTTTGTTTTCTGGGGCCGAATGGCGCCGGGAAAACGACGACGATCAAGATGCTCACCGGTCTCCTCCGACCTTCCGGGGGGGCGGCGATGGTGGGGGGGATCAACATCCAGGACCAGCCCGTGGAGGCGAAGCGACTTCTTGGGTATGTGCCCGATCACCCCTTTCTCTACGACAAATTGACGGGCCGCGAGTTCATGCGTTTTGTTGCGGGGCTCTACCAGCTTTCGGAGGCGCACTACAAGGCCCGTTGCGAGCTCCTGCTGGAAATGTTCGAGATCGGCCGCGTGGGCGATCAATTGATCGAAGACTACAGCCACGGCATGCGCCAGAAGCTTTCCTTTGCCTCGTGCTTTCTCCACGATCCGAAGATTGTCATTGTGGACGAGCCCTGGGTTGGGTTGGATCCCAAGAACATCCGTTTTGTGAAGGACTTTCTCAAACAGAAGACGCGCGAGGAGGGACTCACGGTCTTCATGTCTACCCACACCCTGAGCATTGCGGAGGAGATCGCGGACAAAATCGGAATCATCAATCAGGGCAAACTTCTGCACCTTGGCACGGTCGGGGAGATCAAAGCGCTTCACGAGAATCCGGGTTCCCTGGAAGAGGTCTTCCTGGCAGTCACGAGCAGCCACGACGGGAGCGACCGGGAATGAACCAAGTTCTCGCCGTCATGCAGGCCAAGGTGCGCATGGCCCGGCACCAGGTGGCCTCCGTGCGCCACGAGTCGAAACTCAAGATTGCGGTGCTGAGCGTTGCGGCCGTGGGGCTCTGGTTTGGCGCGCTGTTCCTCTTCCTGCGCGGATTTACCTGGCTCATCGACTTCGGTGGTCGCGGCGGAAATGAATTTGCCTTCGGCGTGGCCCTCCTGCGCCAGAGCCTGAGCATATTCTCTCTTTCCATCTTCCTCCTGCTGGTTTTTTCCAACGTTCTGGTGGCCTTCTCCACGTTGTACCGTTCGAAGGAAGTGGTATACCTCCTTCAGGGCCCCATCAGCTTCACGGACTTCTTCTACGCGCGCTTCATCGAATGTGTGGCCTTCTCGTCCTGGTCCCTGGCCTATCTGGGCTCCCCCATGATGATCGCCTACGCACTCAGCACGGATGCGGGGCCGCTCTTCTATCTCATGACGGCCCTGATGTTCCTCCCCTATGTCGCCATTCCCGCCTGCATAGGTTGCGCCATTACCATCGTGCTCGTTCGCTATTTTCCACGACTTAATTTTCCCTGGATTGCCGTATTCGGCGGCGCGGGTGTGGCGCTGTTCTTCCTCTACATCCGCAGTATCATCCGGGGGGCGCGTATCTCCGACGAGAGTACTTTCCAGTCCATTCTACTCGCCATGGAGAAGACCCAGTCGAGCCTTCTGCCGAGCTATTGGGCCGCCGAAGGAATTCTCAATACGGCCGATGGACGCTATGGCAGCGCCGCCTTCTGGTTCCTCCTGATCCTGTCCACCGCCTTGATGACCGTCATGCTCACGGCCGCGCTTGCCGAGCGGAT
Organism: Candidatus Hydrogenedentales bacterium; assembly: GCA_044344195.1. Taxonomy (GTDB): domain Bacteria; phylum Hydrogenedentota; class Hydrogenedentia; order Hydrogenedentales; family JAEUWI01; genus JAEUWI01. Next base: position 1,648 of record JBIJDL010000160.1, on the reverse strand, counting down.
GTTCTACCCGGGCTGGTCCTATCTCATGGGGCAGGATCGCCAGCGGATAAAGCCTCTGGATCGCGGTGCCCTGGCCTGGGTCGCCCTGATCCTGCGCATACTGCCAGACCCCCATCGTTCCCTCTTCCTGAAAGACATCAAGCTCTTCTGGCGCGACCCCACCCAGTGGTCCCAGTTCGTCATCTTCTTCGGGATCATGGCCATCTATATTGCCAACATCCGCAACTCCTCCCGGCTTTACGAGTCCGAGTTCTGGCGAGGCTGGATCGCCTGCCTCAACGTAGGTTCGGTCATGCTGATTCTCGCCACCCTCACCAGCCGCTTTGTTTTTCCCCTTATCAGTCTGGAAGGGCGGCGGATCTGGATCTTGGGGCTGGCTCCCCTGACCTACCGCCAGCTCATGTGGCAGAAGTTCTGGCTGAGCGTCTCTATGACGGCCGTGTTCACCGTCGGGCTGGCCCTGCTCTCCGGCTACATGCTCAAACTGGAGCCGGTCTACTACGCCCTCACGGTCTACAGCGTGCTGGTCTCCACGTTCGGTCTTTCGGGGCTGGCCGTCGGGCTGGGGGCGCTCTATCCCACATTTACCGAGGACAACCCCGCGCGCATCGTGTCCGGCATGGGCGGCACCTTGAATCTGCTCACCAGTGTGGCGTTCATCACCTGTGTGGTCGCCGCGCAGGTCGCGGTTCTCCAGTGGAAGGCCCTGGGCCTCTTCCAGGGCGAGAGCCAGTTTCAGTTCGCCCTTTTCTTCGCGGTCACGGGTGTGACCCTGCTCAGTATCCTCTGCGCCGCACTGCCCATGTACCTCGGCCTGCGAAATTTGAATCAAATGGAGCTATGACACCATGCGCGAAATCACCATGCCCACCCGGCACCATACCGAATTTATCAATATCGACGCTATCGTCCAGCAATGCGTCGATGAGGCCGGCATCCAAGACGGCGAGGTGCGCGTCTACATTCCCCACACGACGGCGGGCGTAACGATCAATGAGAATGCTGACCCGGATGTGGTCGCCGACATGGAGCTCATCCTGGAGCGCGTGGCGCCGTGGGAGGGCGGCTATGCCCACGCCGAGGGCAACGCCGCAGCCCACGTAAAGGCCAGCATGATGGGCGCTTCGGCCACGGTCTTCGTCCAACGTGGCCGGCTTGCGCTGGGCACGTGGCAGTCCATCTACTTCTGCGAGTTCGACGGACCCCGCACCCGTCGGATCTGGATCAATGTGACACCCGATCCCCGGTGACTGCCCTTGATCCGGAGCGGCCCCGACTCCGCCCGCTTATTTTCGTTGACAACACAGCCCACTTGGTCTACCGTGAAAACCAGATACCGCAACAGGCAGATCGTGGTATCCCAGCCCATTCCCAGGCACACTCGCCTTTGCACGGCTGGTTTCCCAGTTTTAGTCCAATCGTCTACACTCAGTGTGACGGGGCCGGAAGGTTGACACCTTCCGGCCCTCTTGTTTCATTTTTTCGGGCGCGCTAAACTCACCCCATGACCAGCCTTACTCTCTCATTGATTGCCCTCGGTGCCGCACTGAGCGCGCCGGAAGTCCATCTCGCTCCGCTGGACGCCGCCATGTTTCCCGGCGAAAACAGCGGTATCCACAGTATCAACCTCGCTGCCGCCGCAAATGAG
>JBIJDL010000159.1:0-11402 GCA_044344195.1 Candidatus Hydrogenedentales bacterium | reverse complement strand
ACAGGCATCACCGTGGACGGTCTCAATACGGGCATCAATCTGGACATGGGCGTGGCCGTGGCGTCGGGTACCCAGGTGCTGGTGCGGCACCAGCTCGTGCCGGGCACCTACCGTGTCCAGTTCCGTCCAGCGTGGGGCGACGGGACCGTACTCGAACAGACCTTCCAGTTGGAGCCTTTCGCGGTGGATCTGGAAACCTTTTTCCCGCCGGAGGGTGAGGGGAGTGGGACCACAACCACGACGGGTTCCGGCGTCATGGTGGAATTGCGCGGCGTGGTGGATGGCGAGGCTTCCCAGCCGAAGTTTTCCCTCATTATCACCACGCCCGACGGACAGGAGCGGCGCGAGCAGTTCGTGCTGGGCGACAAGCTCCACGGGGAGTGGAGCATCAGCGAGTTCAACCCCGCCCACAACACCATGACCCTGTCGGATGGCAAGCGCCTGCTCATCGTGGAGCGGGGCAAGCCCGAGGAAATTCCCCGTTAGTGTTATTCATTTTCCAGTCGCACGGCTGTGCCGTAGACCAGGATTTCCGCCGCGCCGGGGGTGATGTGGACCGTGGTGAAGCGGGTGGCCAGGACGGCATTCGCGCCGATTCGCTCCGCCGCTTCCATCATGCGGTCCAAGGCCTGTTCGCGGGATTCCGCGAGCATCTTGGAGTATTCGGGGATCTCGCCACCCACCAGATTGCGCATGAAGGCGAGAATGTCCTTTCCAACATGCTTGCCGCGCACGGTGCTCCCCCGTACGAGGCCGAGTGTCTCGACAATTCTCTTGCCATGCACATCGGAAGTGGTGGCTACGATCAACGGTGTATCTCCCTGGTATAGCGGTCGGTCTTAAGGTTTTCCAGGCGCTGGCGCAGCACGGAAACAAATAAGATTGCCAGACCGGCAACCGGGGTCGCAACCATCAGCTTGATCAGTGCGGAGGTCCACGGTTCCATCAAGAAAACGTAGGTACCGAAAAGCGTCAGGCAGAGCACGCCGAAAACGAACACCACCCACCCCGTTTTTCGTTCGAGGCGGTTGTATACGTTGTCGAGGAACTCATCCCAGGTTTCCTCGGGCAGATCATCGGCGGCGAAGGCGGCCGATGTTCCCCAGAAGAGGCGCTTCATGGTGTCGAACTCCCGCCGACACTTGGGGCAGTCTTCCAGATGGGCTTCCAGTTCGGCCCGAATTTCGGGCTCCAGTTCGTCATCCAAGTACCCCGAAATCAGGATGCGGTATTCCTCGTCGGGGCGGCTCATGGGGTCACCCCCCCACAGGGCGGACGGGAGCGGTGGCACGGCGGGCACATTGGTTCCCGTGCGACAGGTTGGTATTTTCGGGTAAAGCTGTTCATGATCAGACTGCGGCGGCCTCCTGGTTGAGCGATTCCATGATGGTGCGCAATTTCTTGCGGGCACTGTGCAATCGCGACATCACGGTACCCTGGGGGATTTCGAGCGACGCCGCGATTTCGCCATAGGACAGCTCCATGAAGTGGCGAAGGCGGAGTATCTCCTGTTGCTCGGGCGTCAACTGGTCCATCGCGCGTTGGATATGCTTGAGCAATTCCACGCGGGAGGCGCAGTCGTCGGGGGTCAGGGCCGGGTCGTGGGCGTCAAACCCGCTTTCCATCATCTCGTTCAGAGACGACTCTCCCCGGCGTTTCTTCTTCTTCAGATGGTTCAGACTCGTATTGCGGACGATCCGGTGCAGCCACGGGTAGAATGGCATGGATAAGTCGAAGCGCTTCATGGCCTTAAAGGCTTTCACGAAGGCATCTTGCGACAGCTCCAAGGCATCGTCCCGGTTACCGACCAGACTGTAAGCAGCGGCATAGGTCCGCCGCTGATAGGCCCGAACCAATTGGCCGAAAGCCCTGCGGTCACCGCGCGCGGCGGCGGCAAGCACTTCGGCTTCGTTGTGAATCGATTGCTCCATCATAATAGCTGTAGTACCCCTGTCCCGCCGGTTTATTCAAAGGGAGATGCTACCTATTTTGGGGAAGCGTTGCAACTTGTTGGAGAGCGGGATGTTAGGGGAGGGGGAATGGTGTCTATAGGCTGTAGGGCATCAGACTGATTAGATCAACCAGATCGGTTCGATCGGTTCGATCGGTCCCATCCGTCAGATCTTTACCAAAGCCCAAAGCCTGTCACCTCAATTCCTTCCGTTCACCGGTTGATTGACCCTTCCGCCCCATGCTATACTTCCCGACCGGTCACAGGTGTGATCTGTCTAATGGCGACTTTCCCAAAGCCTTACAGCAGAAGAATCGTGTAATCTCGTGTTTAATCAGGCATTTTATTTCAAAGTGGAGGGCATCCTCGCCGCATTGCGCAGCGCCGAGACGGTCACCGTGGCCGTGCTGGGACGCTGTCTTTCCGCGTTGGAAGCCTGCCTGGTTGAAGCCGAAGTGAATGCGGGCTGTATCCGGCGCATTACGGACGCAACGCTGGATCGCTTTGCGGCGGAGCCCGCCGTGAGCGGCTCTGGACTTGCCGGACAGCTCCGCTCCCTGTTGAGCGAGACGCCCGGTCTTCACAGCGACGGGGTTCACCACGATGCGTGGCAGGACGCCACTCTTTCAGTTCCGGCGACTTCTCGCTGGGATATGAAAGAGCTGGACAACAGTATAGCAGGTTTTAACCTTGCCTCCCTGAGCCGCCTGCGGCGCGCCCTGGGCCTGGCGAGTGAGCGCCGCCTTTTCGGTGCCGTCGATCTCCGCCGCAGCCGCCGTTTTGAGGCCTGTGGCAAGATGCAAAGTGCCGACCGGCATGATGCGCGTATAGATGGTGAGCAGATTAACCGCCTGATCCGGTATCTGGGCTGGGGCGATCCCGGCACGGATCCGCATGGAGGCCGGCCCGCAGTCCTCGGTTAGGGCTCGGTAACGGATAGAGCGTGGCTTCATGTTTGAAAGTCTTTCCAAAAAGCTAGAATCCGCCTTTAAAAATATTCGCGGTCAGGGTCGCCTGACGGAAGCGAATATGGAAGAGGCCCTGAAGGAGATCCGTCTGGCCCTCCTCGAGGCGGACGTCAACTTCAAGGTGGTGAAGAAATTTATCGAGGAGGTGAAGGAGGCGGCGGTCGGCGAGAAGGTGCTCGACAGCATCGCGCCGGGCCAGCAGATCGTCAAGATCGTCCACGACGAGCTCGTCAAGATCATGGGCACCTCCGGTGCGCCCCTGAAGATGGCCGAGAAAGCGCCCACGATTATCATGCTTGTCGGTCTTCAGGGCCAGGGCAAGACGACGACGGCCGGCAAGCTGGCCCTCCAGTTGAAGAAGAAGGGCAGGAAGTGCCTGCTGGTTGGCGCGGACGTATATCGTCCCGCGGCTATCAAGCAGTTGGAAGTGGTGGCGGAGCAGTCGGGCGCGGAGTTCTTCAGCCTGGGCGAGAAGGCCGATCCGGTGGATACGTGCGTCATGGCTCGTGGCGAAGCCCAAATGCGCGGCTGCGACGTGATCATCCTGGACACGGCGGGCCGTCTCCACGTCGACATGGCGATGATGGACGAGGTGCGCCGGATCCAGACGCAGGTGGTGCCCCACGAAATTCTTTTCGTGGCCAACGCCATGACCGGCCAGGACGCGGTGAATTCCGCGAAACAGTTTAATGATGCGCTGCCCCTCACAGGTGTGATTCTGACGCAGATGGATGGCGACGCCCGGGGTGGCGCGGCCATCAGCCTGATTGAAGTGACCGGTTGCCCGGTGAAGTTCGTGGGTACCGGCGAAAAGCTGGATGCCCTGGACTCCTTTCACCCGCGCCGTATGGCCGACCAGATTCTGGGCATGGGCGACGTGGTTTCGCTGGTGGAGAAGGCGCAGGAGGTGGTGGACAAGGAGCAGGCGGTTGCCTTCCAGAAGAAGATCAAAAAAGGCACGATGGATCTGGAAGACTACCTCGCCCAGATGCGCCAAGTGCGCAAGATGGGTTCGGTGGGCGATCTGATGAAGAAGATTCCCGGCATGAGCAAGGTTATGGGCTCGAAGCCGGAAATGATGGATGGCGCGGAGGAGGAGATGAAGTACATTGAGGCGATTATCCTCTCGATGACGGTTAAGGAACGGCAGCATCCCAAGATTATCAACGGAAGCCGTCGGCGGCGCATCGCCGTGGGTAGCGGCACCTCCATTCAAGAGGTGAACCGCCTCCTTAAAGATTTCGACAAGATGAAGAAGATGATGAAGCGCATCATGGGCGGTACCGGCGGCAAGCGCATACGCGGCGCCGGCCCCCGCGGCTTCCGTTAATCCGATAGAAAATTCCATACCCAGTTTGAAACTGTTTTGATGAAGAGCCGGCGGCATCGTCCGGCGTTCGGTCCCGGGTGGTCAGACCATCCGAACAAAGAGGAATACCATGGCAACCAGCATTCGTTTGCGTCGGGGTGGACGCACCCACAAACCCTATTACCGCATTGTGGTCATCGACTCCCGCCACCGGGATCGCGGTCCCGAGATCGAAAGCCTCGGTGTGTACCACCCCTGTGCGCGCCCCGAGCCCGTCTCTGAAGTGGACGTTCACAAGGCCCTCGAGTGGCTTGGTAAGGGCGCTCAGCCCTCCGAGACGGCCAAGAGCCTGCTGCGCAAGCTCGGCGTGTTGAAGCACTTCGCCGACGGCACGAAGCCCGAAGAGACCGTGGTTGCGGTCAAGGGTGGCATTGTCCCGGACAAGGGCTTTAACGCCGCGCCCCCGGTGAAGGAGAAGCCCGCCGTGGTGGAAGAAGCCCCTGTGGAAGAAGCCCCTGCGGAAGAAGCCCCTGCGGAAGAAGCTGTCGAAACCGAAGCAGCAGCAGCGGAATAAGCGACCGTGAAAGAACTCATTGAATTTATCGCCAAGAAGATGGTGGAACACCCGGACGATGTCCAGGTGGTCTCCGTCCCGGCGGAAGGTGAAGACGAAAGCCAGAACTATGAACTCAGGGTGAACCCGGAGGACATGGGGCGGATCATCGGCAAGAATGGTCGCACGGCGAAAGCCATCCGCACGCTGGTGAGTTCCGCCGCCGCGAAGACCAACGTCTATGCCAACCTGGAAATCGTTGAGTAATTCAGGGCGGACAGCCCGTGGATGACACTTGGCGCGAAACGGGTCGGGTGCGTTCGGTCAACCCGCGCACCCGGGAGCTCCGGGTAGCGATCCGGCCCGGCTTGGGTTATGTGTTTGCCGGGCTGGACTGGATCCAGTTTCAGGAGACGCCCGGCAGGCCGCTGCGCTGCAAGGTGGCTTGGATAAAGAACGATGATTCGGTGGCGGTGGTGGCGCTCGCGCCCGGCGTTTCCCGCGACATCGTGGGCCGGTTGAAAGGCGTGAAGGTGGTGGTGGCCCTCGAAGAGTGGCCCGCGCGGCCCGGTACGGGTTGGCGGCTTGCCGACCTGATGGGCATGGCGGTGGTCCAGTCCGCGGGCGAGGTGCTCGGGACGGTCTGTGAAGTGTATGAAGGCCCCGCCAACGATGCCTTTGCGGTGGCCCGGCCCGATGGAACCCGGTGCATTTTACCGGCGATTGACGCGGTGATGTTATCGGTGGATACCGAAACGGCCACGATAACCACCGGCGACGTGTCGCCCTTCATCGTGGACGTTTAGCAACCGGGGAGCGGACGAGGAATGCGAATCGATATCCTCACGCTGTTTCCGGAGATGCTGGCGGGCCCCTTACAGGCCAGCCTGCTCGGTAAGGCCCTCTCGGATGGCCGGATGGAGGTGGCGCTGACGAATATCCGTGACTTTGCCACGGATCGGCACAACACCGTGGACGACAGTCCCTATGGCGGCGGTGCCGGGATGGTGATGAAATGCGAGCCGCTGTTTGCAGCGGTTGAAAGTTTAAAAACGCGGAACTCGCTGAAGGGGGTCATCCTGATGTCGCCCCGGGGCGAACGCCTCACCCAGGCCAAAGTCCGGGAACTGGCCCAGTTGCCCGACCTGGTGTTGATCTGCGCCCGATATGAGGGCGTGGATGAACGGGTCTCGCAGGCCCTGGTGACCGAGGAAATTTCCATCGGAGACTATGTGCTGAGCGGGGGCGAGCTGCCCGCGCTGGTGCTGGTCGAAGCGATGAGCCGGATGATTCCGGGCGTCATCGGCGACTGGGAGTCGGTCGAGACGGATTCCTTTTACCAGGGGATTCTGGGCGCGCCGCAGTATACGCGGCCGCCGGTGTTTCGTGATTTGGAAGTTCCGGGCGTGTTGCGCGATGGTAATCATGCCGCTATCCGCCGCTGGCGAAGGCGGGAAGCCCTCCGGGCCACCCGCGCCCGGCGCCCGGATTTATTGATAGATCTTGAGCCTGAAGATAAAAAACTGCTCGCCGAAATCGAGCAAGATGCTCCGATTTCGGAGAGGGAGAAATAACGTGAACCTGGTAGAAGAACTCAGCAAGAAGCAGATGAAGGCCGCCGGCTCCATCCCCCAGTTCAACGTGGGCGACACGGTAAAAGTTCACTTCCGCATTGTGGAAGGTGAAAAGGAGCGCATTCAGGTGTTCGAAGGCGTCGTTATCTGCCGCAAGGGCGGCGAAACACCCAACGCCACCTTCACCGTGCGTCGCGTCGCCTTTAACGAAGGCGTGGAGCGCGTATTCCCCCTTCACTCGCCCCGCGTCGAGAAGGTGGAAGTGACCCGCGAAGGCCAGGTGCGCCGCGCGAAGCTGTACTACCTTCGCGACCGCATGGGCAAGGCCTCCCGCGTCAAGGCGAAGCAGCGCAAGACCGTCGCGAAGTAATTCGATTTTTGGCGGAACCAGCTAAGGAATGCCAGGCGGATGGACCAAGCGTCCATCCGCTTTTTCCGTTTTGAATCTGTGGCGTTGGGGGCGAATAGTCTTATGGGTCTTATGGGGCGGGTCGTACGGGGCCTGTGGACTCATTGGTCCCATAAGACACATACGACTCATAAGACCCATTCAATCTCCACAATGACGTGGTCTTTTTCAGGTAACCCCCGAGCATGAAAAGAAGTTCTCCGGAATCCGAGCCCATGCTCGCCTTTGAGCGCGAGGCATCCGCGCTGGGCTTTGTGCGTATTGCCGGGGTTGACGAAGCCGGTCGGGGACCCCTCGCGGGGCCGATCGTCGCGGCGGCGGTCATCCTGGCGGGGCCGGTAGCTGGAATTAACGATTCCAAGCAGCTATCCTATGGGCAGCGCGAGTCCTACTTTGAACTCCTGATGGCGGGTGGACACGCCATCGGCAAAGCGATCATACCAGCGGCGGAGATCGACCGGCAGGGCATTCAACGTTCCAATTATCAGGCCATGGCCGATGCCATACGCGGGCTCTACCCCGCACCCGACTATCTCCTGATCGACGGCTTCGCGGTGCCGGGGCTGGCCCAGCCCCAGCGCAAAATTATCAAGGGCGACAGTCTCTCCCAGTCGATAGCGGCGGCGAGCGTGATCGCGAAGGTGATCCGGGACCGCATGATGGTAGAATATGACGAAGCGTACCCGGAGTACGGGTTCGCACAACACAAGGGCTACGGCACCCGCGCCCACTTGGAGGCGATCACGCGCTTTGGCCCCTGCCCCATACACCGGATGTGTTTTGCGCCGCTCAGCAGGCCGCAGGAGTCCGGCTCATTATTTGACGAACCAGGCAGCTAATCACCGGGAAGGACCCGAAAGAGCATGAGAGAAACCTTCAAGTCTATCGTCTGGCTGTGCCTTCTTGCCGGTATCTGCGGCTGCTCTTCCATGCGGGCCATCGGCCTGGAGACAGTCAACTGGCGCGACGAAAGCGCACCGGACCCGAAGGCGCAGGCCATCGCGCGCTACATCGAGGCCGTGGTGCTCGCGGGGCAGGGCAAGGAAGACAAGTCCATAGAGGCCCTCTCCAAGATTCCCGATCTCGATCCCGCCGCGGTCACGCCGACGGTCCAGCTCATCCAGGTTTACCTGAAGCAGGAAAACTACGAAGCCGCCCTCTCCATGTGCGAGAAGGCCGTGGCCCAGCAGCCCGAGCAAGCCAATCTCTATGTCGTCCTGGGCGAAATTTACCACCGCTTCAAACGCTATGACGAGGCCATGACCGCGCTCCAGACCGCCATCAAGCTGGAGCCCGACAGCGCGCTGGGCTATGGCATGCTGGTGGAACTCCAGCAGTCGCGCAACGACCTGACGGCGGCCATCGACATCTACGAGCGCCTCATCGAACTGGAACCGGAAAAGGCCGAGCTTCGCTACGCCCTGGCGCTGGTCTTGATCCGGATCGACGACAAGGAAGGCGCCATTGAGGCGCTGCGCAAGACCCTGGAGCTGGACGGGCGAAACATGCGCGCCCAGTACCTCCTCGGCGTGCTCTATCTGGAGACAAACCAGAGTGAAGACTGCATCGCACAGCTCCGCGCCTACATGGACGGACGCCCGAGCGATATGGATGCGGCGGACAATCTTGCAGGAGCCCAGGCTCGCCTCGGCCGCTTCGAGCAGGCCATCGGGCTCTACCAGCGCATACTGAGTTCCAACCAGGCCCAGCCCCAGCACCATATTGCCTCCATGTATCTCCACCTGCGGGCCAAGCGATTCGGCGAAGTCGCCAAGCTCTCCCCGCCCCAGGGCGCGCCCTATTTCGACATGGTCTTTCGGGCACTGGCCGATGAAGAATCGGGCGCTTCGCCCCAGCTCCTCGTGAAGGCGCTGGACTCGACCGAAGGGGACTTCGACGCGGAGTGCGGGACTTTCCTCAACAATATTCTCTACCTCTTCGGGCAGGAGGACGCGGGGACCTGGCTTTTTGAGGCGACGGGACGGCTGGCGGAGAAGCACCCGGACTCGCGCATACTCCAGCTCCTGCGCGCGCGGATCCTGATGAACATGGAACGGCATGCAGATGCGCTGCCGATCTTGGACGCCGTACTGGCCAAGTTCACTCCGGATCAATGGGTGCACTACTACCTGGCTATCTGCCATGAGGAGTTGGGGCACTTTGAGGACACCGAGCGCCATCTGGTGGCCTACATGCAGTTCATACCGGACGATCCGGACATCCTGAACTTCCTGGCCTATCTCTACGCCGAGAATGGGGTGAAGCTCGATGAGGCCGCGGCGCTGTTGGACAAAGCCATGGCGGCCGATCCCGAGAATCCCTATTACATGGACAGCATGGGCTGGGTGTACTACAAGCAGGGACGTGGCGAAGAAGCCGTGGATCTGATTCAGAAGGCTATCTACGGCATGGAGACGGATGACGCGGTACTCCGCGACCATCTGGGCGACGCCTACCTCCTGAAGGGCGATGTGACCCGGGCGCGGAAAGAATGGCAGCGTGCGCTGCGGCTCGATCCCGACATGCCGGGCCTCCAGCAGAAGCTGGACCAGCACAAGCCTTAAAATAGCCCGTGCACTGAACCGCTTTCGTGCTATACTGGCGGCGAGGGCAAGAGCGTGGCACTGCACCAACACAGAAAACGTATCCGGACCGGACCGGCGGAGATCGCTTTGATTCTGCTGCTGACCGGTCTGGTTGTTTTTGTCCTGAGCGGTTCTCTTTCCATACCCGGGGCGGACTGGCTGCAAGCTCAGGGCACGGTGCTTTCCATGCACCGGGTGCAGAATGCCGGCAGCGCGTTGGGGACGCCCTACCGGATCAACGTTGCCTACCAGTATCAGGTGGGGGGAGTTACCCACACGGATGCCTGGGAGGGAGAGTGGCCCACGAGTCTCAGCCCCAACGCTCTGCCCGAGGCGGACTGGCCGCGACTCTCCGAGGCGGGTTTTCCCCTGGTGGTGCTCTATGACCCCGAGTTTCCAGAGCGCAACAGCCTTCATATCACCCAGAACCAGTATCCAGTCTGGTGGCTGCGCCTTTCCATCGCGGTCTCCATTTTAGTATTGTGGTGTCTCTTTGCGCTCTACCCGCGCTGGAAAGCTCGTCAATAGACTGGAATCGACCCGCGCGAGGGAGCACTACCCGCCATGGGATTCAGGCAGAAACAACGGCATCTCCACTTTGGATTCTGGGAGTGCTGTGCCGTCGCCCTTATGGCCCTGACCCTGTGCAGCGCTGTCGTGTGGTGGGTTACCCGACCCACTTCCGCCTGGACCATCGTTCCGGGCCGCGTCATCGGGGCTTCTCTGGTGGAGAACACCGACCCCATCAGTGCGGCGCGCCCCACCATCCGGATCCACTATCGCTATGTGGTGCTCGGTCAGGTCTACCAGGGCGACACCCTCCTCGACCCCCTCGCGCGCGTGCGCTATCGCGCCCTGCCGGGCGAAGTTCAAGTGCTGCTCTCCCGCAAGGGCTACCACAGCTTCAACGACCTCCCGCCGGAAATCCGGGAAATCCTCCAGCAGCGGGGCATCAACCGCATCGACACCGTGCCCGCGCCCCTGCTCGACACGCTGCGGGCCCAGGGCTTCAACAGCGTGCAGGATTTCCCCGAGGACGTGCGCGACATGGTTCGCGACGGGCAGTACGAGCGCGCGAAGGACGCCATGGACGTAGTGTACGCGGAGCGCCTGAACGACCTGGCTCATCAGGAGTCCCCGCCCGAGGTGCCGAGCGTGGCCGAACTCACGGAAGGGGGCGTGGTGTATGTCCGCTATGATCCGGAGGACCCGCAGAACCACTACATTGTGCGGCTCCCGGTGATCGAAGGGGCCGCCGGGATTGTGCTCCTCCTGATCTCCAGTGCCTTGCTCATCGGCTACTGCGGCTTCGTGTACCCACGGGTCAAGGGTCACTGAGCCAGGTAACGGCCCCCCGGAAACAGCAGCGCCGAACTCCCGAGGGAATTCGGCGCGCGAGTACTCACTATCTCAAACAGGCTTACTTCTTCTCCGGCTCCGGCGGATACTTGATCTGCAGGTGGAGCTCTTCGAGTTGGCCCGCCTTCACGACATTCGGCGCGGCCATGAGCAGATCCTGCGCCTTCTGGTTCAGCGGGAAGGCGATGATCTCGCGGATGTTCGGCTCGTCGGCCAGCAGCATCACGATGCGGTCCAGGCCGGGCGCGATGCCACCGTGGGGCGGGGCGCCGAAGTGGAAGGCTTTCCACAGGGCCGGGAATTCGTTCTTCACCACGTCCTCGTCATAGCCCGCAATCTCGAAGGCCTTCAGCATGATGTCGGGGCGGTGGTTGCGGATGGCGCCGGAGCTCAGCTCGATGCCATTGCACACGATGTCGTACTGGTAGGCCAGCACGTCCAGCGGGTCCTTCGTCAACAGCGCCTCCATCCCGCCCTGAGGCATGGAGAAGGGGTTGTGGCTGAAGTCCACCTTCTTGTGGTCCTCGTTGTACTCAAACATGGGGAAGTCCACGATCCAGCAGAAGGCCGCCAGCGACTTGTCGATCAGGCCGAGCGCGTCGCCCAGGTAGGTGCGCACCTTGCCCAGGAGCACGTTCGTCTCCTGGCGCTTGCCCGCGCCGAAGAAGAGCGCGTCGCCCTCCACCGCGCCCAT
>JBIJDL010000662.1:0-3215 GCA_044344195.1 Candidatus Hydrogenedentales bacterium | reverse complement strand
CGCCGCGACCCCGGCGCCGGAAGCCACGCCCGCGCCCGAAGCCGCACCGGTCGCCATGCCCGCACCTGAAGCCCCGGCCGCTACGCCCGCGCCCGAAGCCGCACCCGCCCCGGAGGCCGCCCCGGCCCCTGAAGCCGCGCCCGCGCCCCAGGCCGCTGCCGGCGCCCCCGTCACCTTCACCATCACGCCCAGTGACGACAACTTCATCGGCTTCATCGGCTACAAAGTAACCGGCAAGAAGGAAGGCGGCTGGGAGGATTACTCCGGAACCGTTGAGCTGACCGACGGCACCATCGAGTCCGCCAAGATCAACCTCGCCATCAAGATGGAAAGTCTCTTCAGCGTCGCCAGCCTCCTGACCGACACGCTCAAGAACGAAGTCTGGTTCAACATCGCCAAATTCCCCGAAGCCACCTTCACCTCCACGGGCATTGTCAAGACCGACAAAGGCTACGACGTTTCCGGCGACCTCAACCTGCGCGGCGTTGCCTACCCCCTCACCTTCCCGGCCGAGATCACGCTGGAAGGCGATCAGCTTAAGGCCAAGGCCGAGTTCAAAGTACTCCGCAGCGCCTGGGGCATGACCGACACCGGCCTCCTCGACGACGTCATCAGCGACGACGTGGTGGTCAACTTCGACGTCGTAGGCAAAAAGTCCTGAGACGGTTGAATCGGGCCACGGCCCTTTGATACACTTAGACCCGCTTGGAGCGAGCCCAAAGCCCGCTCCAAAGCCCCCGAAATGGGCGGTTAGCTCAGTTGGTTAGAGCGCCACGTTGACATCGTGGAGGTCGATGGTTCGATCCCATTATCGCCCACCATTAAAGACCCGCACCGGGAAGCACATCGCTTCCCGGTGTTTTTTTGTTTCGTGGTTGCCCGTGGACGACGTTCAAGCACCATTCCAAACTTATGGAGCGCCGGCGGCCCGCCGGCATCATGCGCCGCAGGCGCATGATTCAAAAATACACACAAAATGGGTTCATCCGGTTTCAGTGCACGTCGCATTCTTGAACAGCAACGTCCACGGGGCATTGTGGACGCGATGTTGGTTGTCCAAGAATTCCAGCTCCGGAGGAGCGGCAGTTTGTAGCCTGGGGCTTCAGCCCCAGGATCACGATACGACCCCGTATTGAATCCGCGAAGCGGATGGCAGAATAAAGTGACCCAACTCTGCCATCCGCTTTGCGGATTCAACGCGACATTGCCATTGATCCTGGGGCTGAAGCCCCGGGCTACTGACTGCCATCCGCTACGCAGATTCGCGGGCATCTGAATTACAGGTTGCGGCCTCATCACCCGGAAACACGTCCGACCCAAGTAAGTAAACGGCGGTCACTTGCGGACATCTTCCCGGTCTAACGTGGGCTTTCGGCTGGCAACGACTTGTCGGGACTGACCAAAGGTCTGGATAGGTTCGGTACGAATCCCAGTAAAATACCCTTAAACCGGATGAACTATACAACGGACATCGTCACGGCAGTAAACGCCTTGTGCACCTTCGTTGCAATGCCGGCGGGCCGCCGGCGCTCCATACTCCCGTGCCTCTTTGGGTAATGAGGTCCCCTGGACACACTTCTCAGCAATTGCGCGACAGGTGTTTCCCCCTCCTTCCAGACGACGGAAGGGCGCCCCATAATTTCTCTTGCGTTCCGCCTGTACACAGTGTATGCTTTGTTTGTGTACACTTGGAGTTCAAACCATATATCTCAAGATCGACCATAACGCGGGTATCCCCATTTCGGCCCAGATGCTGGAGCAGATCAAGTACCAGGTGATCAGCGGTGCGCTGGAACCCGGCACGAAGATCCCGTCCGTGCGCGCCCTGGCGGCGGAGCTCAAGCTCAACCCCACCACGGTCGCGCGGGTATACCAGCAACTGGAGACGGAGGGCGTGTTCCAGACCCAGCGGGGCCGGGGCACCTTCATTGCTGCCCGCCGCACGGCCTATACCAGCGAGGAGCAGCGGCGGCGCCTGGCCCCCCTCATCCGAAGCCTCGTGGTGGAGGCAGGTCAACTTGGACTGGACTACAGCGAGCTGGTGGAACTGATCGAAGCGGAGATCTCGGCAATAACACAGGAATAGCGGCATGGTCGCGGATAATCGCGGCCACACACGAAGATTGAAAGGGCACTCTTATGAACGTCATCGAAGCACGAAACCTGGTCCGCTACTACGGCGGGGCGCGGGGCGTCTCCGGGTTGGACCTCGACGTACCCGAGGGCAGCGTCATGGGTCTGCTCGGCCTGAACGGCAGCGGCAAGACCACGGCCATCAAGCTCGCCCTCGGACTCCTCGTTCCGAACAGCGGCACCGCGACCCTCTGGGGCCGCGATGCCGTGGAACTGCCCGCCGCCCTGCGCTCGCGCATCGCCTATGTGGCGGACGAAGTCGATCTGCCGGGGTGGATGACGTTGCAGGAAGGTATGAACCTCTACGCGTCCTATTACCCGAAATGGGATAGCGCCTATGCGAATAGCCTCATAGATCGCTTCGGTCTCTCCATGGCCAAGCGCTACGCCGCGCTGAGCAAGGGGCAGAAGCGCCGCTTCTTTCTGTGCCTGGCCCTGGCGCAACAGCCCGATCTGATCGTGCTGGATGAACCGGCGGGCGGGCTCGATCCCGTCATTCGCCGCGAGTTCCTGGACGTCCTGATTGAGGCACGCAGCGAGCGCGACGTGACCATTCTCTTCTCCTCCCACATCCTGTCCGATGTGGAGCGTATCGTGGACCGCGTGGCTTTTGTAAGCGACGGACGATGCCTGTTGCAGGGCGACCTTGATGAATTGAAGGGTGAAGTGAAGCGCCTCTGCATTCCAGAGACGGCTGATAGCAGCCTCATCCACCAGCGATTCACCGTGGTGAGCGAAAACGTGATCGGCGGCACGCGCCAGCTTCACGTGGCGGGCTTTCACCCTTCCGGGCTCGAAGGCATCGATTGCGAGATTGAGCACCTGAACCTGGAAGACATCTTCCTGGCCTATCACGCGGACACCCGGCCCGGGGAGGTGAATACCTGATGGACAACGATTTCTACTCGACCAGCGCGCAACTGAAGCGCGAAGTGCGGGGGCGCTGGCGGCGGCTGGATCGCGGAAATTTGTTGCGGGGCGCGCTCCTCACCATCGGCAGCTTCTACGCGTTCCGGTGGGCCGGGCACAGCCAGGTTTACGATGTGACCGTGCCCTTCCTCGCGGTGGCGGGCCATCTGACC
>JBIJDL010000663.1:0-3215 GCA_044344195.1 Candidatus Hydrogenedentales bacterium | reverse complement strand
CATCAGGGAAGCGTGGTGCTTTCGGCGTGGGTGCTGCGGCTGGAGCCTGGCGTGACGCTTCACCGCGAGATCAACTTTTGTGTGAAACGAATGGATTCTATTGAGTAGGTGGTTTCCGCCGTGGCGGCGGCAGCCTGGGCAGCCATAGTTTAAGAGATGGGTGAAGTAAAGATGCAGGACATATCCGAAGAGCTTACCGTGGTCAACAAGCTGGGCATTCATGCGCGCCCGGCGGCGGCTCTGGTGCAGTGCGTACTGGTGTTCCAGTCCGATGTATTCATTTCCTTTAATGGCAGCCGGGTGAACGCCAAGAGCATTATGGGCCTGTTGACCCTGGCGGCAACCCAGGGCAGCCGGCTCACGATAACGTGCAAAGGTAACGACGCTGAGGCCACGATGGATGCCATTCGTGCGCTTTTTGCCTCGGGATTTGGAGAAAACTGAGTGGAGTCTGTCCTCCGCGGCATAGGCGTGTCTCCGGGCATCGCGATTGGAACCGCGATCCTGTTCGGTCAGGATCGCTTCGAGGTTCCCAAGTACGAGGTCGACGACCCCGCCGCGGAACTGAGGCGATTCGAGTTGGCCGTTTCGAAGACCCGTGCCTACCTGCAGAACCTTCACCGAAAGACCATACAGGATCTCGGCGAGGGGCATGCGGACATCTTCAAGGCGCACCTGCTGGTGCTGGAAGATGTGACTATTCTGGATGAGGTGAAGAGCCGCATCGCGGAAGAAAAGGTCAACGCGGAGTCTATCCTGGACGAGTTGAGCCGCCACTACGCGGGTATCCTTTCCGCAGTGGATGACGCGCGATTCCAGGCGAGAACCGCGGACCTGCTGGATGTAATGGACCGCCTCCTGCGCAACCTGCTGGATGAGGAACGCCCCCACCTCCGCGAACTCCCGGCACCCGGCGTATTGTTGGCGCACGACATCCCCCCGTCGGACACAGCGACCATGGACCGAGCCAAAGTGCTGGGGATGGCCCTCGATTCGGGCAGCGCTACCTCACACACGGCGATTCTCGCCCGGGCTCTGGAAATTCCTGCAGTCATGGGCCTGCGACACGCGTCGATCCTCGTATCACAGAACACCACGGTCATCGTCGACGGCAATGAGGGCGTTTTCGTGGCCAACCCCTCCGCCGAGACGCTCGCCCACTATGAGGAAGAGCGCCGGAAGCAGATGGAAATGCGGGAGGCCCTCAGGAGCGTCCTGCATCTGGGGCCCTCCATGACCCGGGACGGGGTCTCCATACCGACCCTGGCCAATATCGAGCTCCCCTTCGAACTGGTGCCCGAGCTCGGCGCTAGCGCCGAGGGGATTGGGCTGTTTCGGACGGAGTACCTCTTTCTGAACCGGAACACGCTGCCGACGGAAGAAGAACAATACCAGGCGTACCGCAAGGCTGCCGAGACCATGCATCCCTCGCCCGTGACCCTGCGCACGATGGATATCGGCGGAGACAAGCTGGTCTCCCATCTGCAGATTTCCAAGGAAGACAATCCTCAATTGGGCTGGCGGGCGGTGCGTTTCTGCCTCGAGCGGCTCGACGTGTTCCGCCCCCAGTTGCGGGCCATGTTGCGCGCGTCGGCTATCGGCAACATCCAGATCATGTTTCCCATGATCAGCGGTCTCGAAGAGCTGCGTCGCGTGAAGCAGGTGGTGGAAGACGTGGCCCTCGAACTGGAGTCGGAAGGCATCGAGTATGATCGGGATATCAAGATTGGTTCGATGATCGAAGTTCCGTCCGCCGTTACGTTGACGGACCTTCTATCGCAGGAGTGCGATTTCTTCAGCATCGGCACCAATGATCTCATACAGTATTCCCTGGCTGTTGACCGTGTGAACGAGAAGATCGCCCACCTGTATGAACCGGCCCATCCCGCAGTGCTTCGGATGATCAAGTGGACCTGCAATGCGGCGACCCGGTCGGGCATCCCCTGCTCGATCTGCGGCGAAATGGCCGGTGATCCGCTCTATACAGAAGTGCTTATTGGCCTCGGAGTGACCTCCCTCAGCATGTCGTCCGTGTCCCTCCCTCAGGTGCGCGCCGAGATCGCGGAGATCAACTATAAAGAGGCCAAGTCCCTGGCGCTGGAGATCATGAAGATGGGGACGGCGGACGAGATCAAAGCCCTGCTCAAAGAGCGCTACCTCCGTCGCCAGTCCATGGCGCAATATCTGGCCGCGGTTCGGGCACGGAATGCCGCGCGGGCCGCGCAGGAATAGCGATCTTTTCATGAAAAAAGACATTATTATTTTGGGCTCCACGGGGTCGATCGGCAAGAGTGCGCTCGAAGTGGTGCGCCGCTATCCAGAGCACTTTAACGTGGTTGGGCTCGGCGCGCACCGCAATGTCGAACTGCTGGCCGCCCAAATTCGGGAGTTCTCGCCCCCCTATGCCGCCATGTCCGACTCATGCGCGGGGAGCGTCCTGGCGGAGATGGCACTCGGCCCTGAAGTGCTGGATGGACCCGATCCCCTCTCCCGGCTCGCCTCCATTTTCGTCGATACAGTGCTCTGTGCGACGGTGGGCGCGGCCGGACTGGCCCCCTTGCTGGCCGCAATTGATGCGGGTAATCGGGTGGCCGTCGCGAACAAAGAGCCCTTTGTTATGGCGGGCAAGTTGATCATGGAACGGGCGGCGGCTCGGGGTGTCGAGGTTCTTCCAGTGGACAGCGAACACAGCGCTATCTTTCAGTGTTCCATGGGCCATGCCCACGGGGATATCCTCACAGTCCATCTGACGGCATCGGGTGGGCCCTTTTACGGTCGATCACGGGAGAGTCTGGCGCTGGTACGCCCGGAAGAGGCAACCCGTCACCCCACGTGGGACATGGGTGCCAAGATCAGTGTGGATTCGGCGACCCTTATGAACAAGGGACTGGAAATCGTCGAGGCCATGTGGCTCTTTGATCTCCGTCCCGATCAGATCGACGTCGTCATCCATCCCCAGAGCATTATTCACAGTCTGGTGGAGTTTACGGACGGTAATATCCTTGCCCATATGGGCGTTACGGATATGAAATTCCCTATCCTGTTCGCACTTACCTACCCGGAACGGGTAGAATTACCCATGGAACGGCTCAATCTGGCCAGGCTGAAGGCATTGACCTTTGATGCGCCTGATTTCAGCGCTTTTCCATGCCTCGCGTATGCGCGCCAGGCGGCGGCAGTTGGCGGCACCGCACCCGCAGTGTTAAATGCCGCCA
>JBIJDL010000661.1:0-3217 GCA_044344195.1 Candidatus Hydrogenedentales bacterium | reverse complement strand
GCGGTAAACTTCCTGTATTTTTTTTCAAGGCTTGCGGAATTGACGGATCGGGAATTATGTTCAATGAGTATCACTGAAGAAGTCATTGATGAAACCATGTTGCGCGAAATTCGGGGCTGCGCGGGTGATGCGGCCAAAATGATTGGCGTCAATCCGGCAATGCCGCCTGCCCGGCTGGTTGAAGCCGTCGATTCGTGCCTGCGCGATTGGCAAAAGGGAAAGACGCCCAAGATCCCAAGAGATGATGATCCTTCATTGACCCTGGGCAGCCTGTGGGGCGAACAGCTCGTCCGGCATCTTGGCTGGCAGTGGGCGGGCGTTGTATTTCACGGGCAAGGGCCAGGCAAGGCGATCGGGGTTGTTTCGCCTGACCGCGCCCTTGCCATCTATCCCTTCCAGTTCGTTGGTGCTTGTATTGAGAACGAAGCCCCTGTAACAGTTCTGCTGGCGTTCAACATGTTGATCGATGGAACCCGTATCCCGCCGCTTCCTCCACGAGGCTACGTTAACGTCATGGACCACGTTCACCACATCGTGCCAGAGTCGTGACGTATTAGCACGGCGAAAGCCGAGCGATCCCAGACAAGAGCTACTTCGGGTGTCGCACCGAGTCCATCGGCTTGAGCACGGGCCTCTCTGAGAAAGTCGCCTACGACGCAGCAAGCCAGGAAAAATGGGGACAGCCACGAATGGCATTTACTTAATGCCTGTCTGCGCCAAAAAGGGAACCCTGGGTGCCATCCACGTACGGCGTGGAACTCGAAGATTGGCGCTTCCACGAACATCATCGCCACCTTCTTGGACGGTCCGGGCCTGAAGGCGCTGGATCTCCTCGCGGACTTGGGGAATTCCTGGTGGCGGCGGGCGTTTACGCGAGCGCGGAGGAGGTCTTCAACCGGGATGTGGACTATGGCGGGGCGCCGATGCCGGATGGGGCCGTGTACTACGACGACGGCGTGCCGGATGTTGCGGATTTCGCCCGGGCGAGCCCGGCGGGCCATTTTGTTTTCCAGGCTTCGCCGAGGAAGAGGGTGCTCAGGAGGTGGCTGCGGCGGATACCCATTTCCAGGGCGATGGGCAGGAGCATGCCGAGGAGGACCTTCAACACGATGAGGCCGGCGATGCCTTCGTCCCACGGGGTGAGGCTGGCGAGGCGGTTGGCCACGGCCATGCCGATGGTGTGGAAGATGTAGATGGAGAAGGTGGCGTTGCCGATGGGGCCGAGGCCGGGCACTTCACGCCGGTAGCGAAAGGCGAGGGCGCAGAAGGCGAAGCCAACAATGAGGTTGAGAATCCCCCACTTCAACACGATGATATCCGGGAGGGGCAGTACGCCGCGGGCGTCGAGCTGCTCCAGGAGCATGCCCCCGGCGAAGCAACTCCAGGCGATGGCCGCGGCGCCGCGGCCGTAGAGCAGTTCGGGCCAACGCCGTAGGGCGTAGCCCGCGAGGAAGTAGGGCATGAGCTGGACGAGCCCGGCGTAGCCGAAGAAGCCGTTGAGGGGGAGCGCGAGGGAAATGACGTACCACCCGATGATCAGCGCGGCACAGGCGCGCGCGCTGCGGATCAAGGCGAAGCCGTCGATGATGGAGATAACCACAAAGATCAGAAACAGGGACTGGAGGTACCAGAGGTGCTCGAATCGGAAGGCGTAGGCCCGGAGCACGTCGGACCAGCCGGGGACTTTGTTTACGCCAGGCATGACGACGCGCAGGAGCAGGAGCACGGTGGTCATGGTGACGAGGGGCAGGAGGAGGCGGCGAGCCTTGACCTGGAGCGATCGGGCGATGTCGCCCCGGCCGATGGGGCGGCTCGCATAGAGGTAGCCGGAGACGGCGGTGAAAATTTCGAGGGGGATGTAGCGGATGAGAATTTCAAACTCGAAATAGAAGCGTCCGGCCCTTTCGGCATCCGCCAGGACGGCGTGATAGAGCACGACGATAAATATCGCGAAGGCGCGAAGGGTGTTGATGCTGTTGTCGCGTGTCGCGGTTGGGTTTGACATGGATACTCCTGGGGGCCGGGTGGCGGTGTTGCGGGCCTGTAAGGTGTTTTCCCGACGTGCGGGGCCGGCCTTCGGCCGCCGCATCCCAAAAACAAATAGCCGCCCGGAAATCGCCAGGCTTCCAGAGGTGGGGGCTTCGATTCTCCCGGATCTGGGGCCTGACCGTTTCGGTCCGTTTCCCGCGCCACCACACATCCTCTTGCCCAAAGACTATCATACGGAGGCTTTTTCTGGCAAATCCGGGGTCCGGCAATCGCATCAAAAACATTAGAGATTTCGGGGGTATGGAGCGGGGGCTTTCCAGCCCCCGACCCGTGCAACGCAGTTGCACGGACAAAGCATATACATTTTCATCGCACGAAGAATTCAACGAAAAAGGGGGCCGTTCTGGGATGCGCCAGCGGCGGAAATGCCCCTCTCCATATTTCCGCTAGCCTTTTAAGTGATTGCAAGAAGTTTTTAATGCGATTGCCCTGCAAATCCGGGGCCCGGCAGGGGCCGGATCGGTGCGGAAGTGATACGCTGAAACTTGCCTGACCGGGGCGCACGATCTACAATAGATTCTGAACTTTCAACCCATCGGGGAGAACTGAACCATGAAACGTTTCGCAATTGCCCTCGCCACCCTCGCCTTCGGAGTAACCCTCGTGCACGCCCAGGCCACCGGACTCGACCATCTCTACCAGCTTAAGGACGCGAAGACCCGCTCCATCAGTCCGGAAAACTTCACCGGCGAAAAGGGGAAAGGCGGTATGGCCACGCTCGAAGAGGGCACGGCCCAGCGCGCCGCCCGGGAGCTGGGCCAGGGCTGGAAGGTGAACCCCTATGTTCACATCGAGCCCGGCGCCACCTTCACCCTGGGCGAGATCAATGAGTCCGGCATTATCAACCACATCTGGATGACGCCCGTAGGTGACTATCGACTCATGATCCTCCGCTTCTATTGGGACGGCGAAGAGACGCCCTCGGTGGAAGTGCCCGTGGGCGATTTCTTCGCGGCGGGCTGGGGCATGGGCAAGGAACCGCGCATCACCTCGCTGGCGATGTGCGTGAACCCGCGCAGCGGCTTCAACAGCTACTGGCAGATGCCCTTCCACAAGAGCGCGAAGGTGACGATGGAAAATCTGGGTGAGAAGAAGGCGACGGTGTACTACCAGATCGACTATTCGCTGGAAAAAGTAAAGAAAGACACGCCCTACTTCCACGCCCAGT
>JBIJDL010000660.1:0-3229 GCA_044344195.1 Candidatus Hydrogenedentales bacterium | reverse complement strand
GGAATGGTTTCCGTATTCACAATCAGCATGATTTCTCCCTCCAGTGGTGTGCGGCGGTTGTTTGATGTCCGAAAAGGCTAGCGTATTATGGGGGGAAATGCAATGGGAATTTTGGTGGGTTGCAGGGTCAGCAGGGACAACAGGGACAACAGGGACAACAGGGACAACAGGGACAACAGGGACAACAGGGACAACAGGGACAACAGGGGGACACCTTCTTTTTTCTGTCGTCCCTGTTGTCGCTGCTGTCCCTGCAACTGTGTATCGCTTACTGCCCCTCCTCAAACAGCTCCCCGTACTTCAACGGCCCGCCCGTCTCCCAGGGCCGATAGCTATTGAAAAACTCAATGCGCTGGGCGATGCTGGGGTGGCTGCCGCGCCAGAGCATGAAGAAGAGGCCGGGGTTGGGGTTGGCGAGATTTTCCTGTTGGAGGGTGACGAAGCCGGTGGCGGCGGCGTGGTTGAGGTGGGTGAGTTCGAGGCCGAAGCGGTCGGCTTCGTGCTCGTGGTAGCGGGTGATGCCGAAGATGGCGGGGGTGATGACGAGGCTCATGGCGCTCATCATGAAAAGGATGAGGGGGAGGGAAGCGAAGTCGGACAGTTCGTTGAAGCCCCAGCGCGCGCCGTAGCGGCGGATGAGGGCACCGGAAAGCTTGTGGACGAGGTAGAAGGAGAGGAAGGTCAGGACGAAGCCGAGGATGATGAAGCGGGCGACGTGGTTCATCACGAAGTGGCCCATTTCGTGGCCCATGACGAAGAGGAGTTCGTCTTCTTTGAGCTTTTCGATGGCCGTGTCCCACAAGACGATGCGCTTGGTGTCCATAAAGCCGTTGACGTAGGCGTTGACGGCTTTGGTGTCTTCGCTTTTCTCCACTTCAAATACGCGAGCCCCTTCGATGCCGGAGCGGGAGGCGAGGTCGAGGATTTTGGCTTCCAGGGCCTTGTCCTTCATGGGGCCGAATTTGTTGAAGAGGGGCTCGATCCAGATGGGGGTGATGAAGACCTGGAGGATGAGCAGGGGCAGCACGAGAAGGCCGGTGTAGAGCCACCAGCGGCGGGGGCTCTTCTTCAGGAGCAGGTAGGGCACCCAGATAATTGCCACGCCGACGACGATGCCGAGGACGGTGGCGATGGCGGTGTCTTTCACCCACTTGCCGAGGGTCTGGTTGGAAAGGCCGTAGGCGTGTTCGCGGACGTACTCCACGTAGAAGGACCAGGGCAGTTGGAGGAGGCCCATGGCGAGGCTGAGGAGCGTGAAGTAGATCGCGAGGGTGAAGTACCAGCGCTTGCCCCACTGGGCGGATTTGTCCCGCAGGCGCGCGGACCAGCCCGTGGCGAGGAAGAGCAGCGGCAGCCCGAGGCCGAGAAGCTGGTTGACCGCCCAGATGATGTTGCCGGAGCGGTAACGCTGCATGGTGAGTTCGTCGGCCTGGGGCACGGGGACGGGCTCGTGGGATGGTGCGGCGACGGATTCCTGCGCGGCGGGCGACGGGGATGGTGCGTTATCCTGGGCCAGGGCGAGGCTACTGAGGAACAGCACGGCGAGGAGTATCCCCATGGCGGTAATTTTTTGCGGCATTCCAGCTCTCCTGTGTGTAAACATTTCAAAAGTATACGAACCAAAATAGATCTGAACCGCGAATGGACGCAATTTTATGCGAATAGTAAAAGCAAGGAAGAGATTAACCACAAAGAGCACAAAGAACGCAAAGGAGGACATGTTTTGGTCTCGTTCCCAAGCTCCGCTTGGGAATGCAGTTTTTGAAGCTCTGCTTCACAGCCTGGCGGTCGATGCCGTGTTGGTTTCGACGCGGTCTCTGACGTCGTGCGATACCTGATCGGCAGTTCTACGTGACCAACGTATCTGCGGAGCAGAGCTCCGGGGACTGCATTCCCAAGCGGAGCTAGGGAACGAGAACACGAATGTGGCACAGGCGTCCCGCCTGTGATTGATTTGGCGGATCACGCCGCCAGGCAATAACTCATTAATGTCGCGATTAAAATCACAGCCGGGACGGCTGTGCCACATTCTTTTCGGGCCGTTACGAAATCCGCAGAAGCATGAAACGTGCGAATGAAACGACAGCGCGCCCACGATCAATTCGCCGACGCCACGCGAATCCAGCGGTAGTGATCCGCGCCTTTGTGTTCAAAGCCGTCAGTGAGGCGTCGGGGATTTGTTCCATCGGGGTTCATAAGCCACAGCTCGCGGACGCCACCGTTTTTCACGCGCGCGAAGGCGATGGCGCTGCCGTCGGGGGCCCAAATGGCGCGATAGTCCCAGGTGCCTTCTTCGGCGGGCGTAAGCTCTGTGATAGCGCCCGTGTCGGGGTTCAAAAGGCAGAGCTGGCTGCCGCCCGCACTCATGTCTTTCGTTGCATTCTCCGACAGGCGCGTGTAGGTCACGGTCTTTCCGTCGGGCGACCACTCGGACATGTTGGAGCCGTAGGGCGTGCCGAACCAATGGGTCTGGCCGGGGGTGATCGCGCGATGCTCCGAGCCGTCCGCCTTTCCCACCGCGAGGGCGGCGCGGAAGTGGGCCGTGTCGATTGCCGCGAGGCAATCCAGATAGACGAGCCGCGTGTCGTCGGGCGACCAGTGGGGGCCAAACATCAGGTGCTCCGGCTGGCCCGCCACGAAGGTGCGCTTGCCGGATTCGAGTTCGAAGACATTGAACGAGTACATGCCCGGATTGTAGAAGTCCGGTGTGCCGCCGGTGACGTGGCAGGCGATGCGGGTCTTATCGTGGCTGAGTTCCAGCGCGTAGTGAAAGCCACCGCCTTCATGGGTAAGCTCGACCGCGTTGGCCCCGTCCAGGTCTTTGATGAAGATGCGTTCTTCGCTTCCGATGTAGGCCGTCGCGATGACGCGCGTATCATCGGCGATCAGGGCATAGGGCC
This sequence comes from Candidatus Hydrogenedentales bacterium, assembly GCA_044344195.1. Taxonomy (GTDB): domain Bacteria; phylum Hydrogenedentota; class Hydrogenedentia; order Hydrogenedentales; family JAEUWI01; genus JAEUWI01. The sequence continues at coordinate 329 of JBIJDL010000660.1, read as the reverse complement.
GAATCTGATCCGCCTGACGATCTTTTTCGCATGCGGGTTCGAGCGCGCCCGTGTGAAGATCGTAAATCCAATCGCGCGTGACGGCCTTTCCAGCGCGCACCTTGGCGACGTCCAATTCTTCGGAGCTGCCGAGGAAAATGCGGCGCCCGTCGGAGAATTGGGGTCCGAATACCCAACTGTGTTGGTTGGGTTTATCAAAAGCCGGGAACTGCTCTCCCGTGCCGTCGGGCCGGATGAAACCGATTACATGGGCGACCTGACTACCTGAGGCCCCCACACCGTAGTAGCCGATGAGATATTCGACTGGCTCCGCGCTGATCCGATGGAGT
>JBIJDL010000659.1:0-3232 GCA_044344195.1 Candidatus Hydrogenedentales bacterium | reverse complement strand
ACCTGCCGAGCAGGGCCGGAGAGCAGAAGCACCGACAAGAAGCCCACGACAGCCGGAAGGCCCACGAAGAGAGCGTAGCCATAATGCCCTACCCACTCGGTGGCATAGAGACCGAGTAGATAGACGCCCGTGCTTGCGAGCAGGGTTGCCACGGCCATGTGAAAGAGATAGGGGCGAGAATGCAAAGCACGGTCTCCTGTATTGAACGCGTTCAGTTTATATCTGGATGGATGACTTTGTCAAGGAAAGTGAACGTGTTCGCTCTTTTTTTGCGAATATGACGGATAGGACCGATAAGACGGATGACGTATTTCATCGGTCCTATCCGTCTCATCCGTCCTATTTACACTCCCGTGGACCCCCAGCCCCGCCGCGGGGTATTAATGCCCCCCGCCGCTGTGGCATAATTCTCCCCTCAACCCTAAGTCGGCCCGCCGGGTGTGTTTCGCCGGGCTGGCGCGCGTGTTTTTTTCCGTTCCAAATTTCGGGACAGGCACGCATCTACACGCTAAAAGGACCCTACTGGTGGACAAAATTCTCATTCGCGGCGGCAAGGCACTCAAAGGCACCGTTCAGGTGCGCGGCGCGAAAAATGCCGCGCTTCCCCTGATGGCCGCGACGCTGCTGGCCGAAGATACCTGCGTGCTGCACAACGTGCCCTGTCTGCACGATGTTTTTTCGATGGACAAGCTCCTGGGCGATATGGGCGTGGGCATCGATTTCACGGGCCGCTCCATGACGCTGGATCCGAAGACCATCAACAAGCCGGAGGCGGAATACGACCTCGTTCGCCGTATGCGGGCGTCTTTCTTCGTGCTTGGGCCGCTCCTGGCGCGTTTCGGCAAGACCAAGGTGTCCTTGCCCGGCGGCTGCGCCATTGGCGCACGTCCGGTGGACATCCACCTGAAGGGCCTGGAGGCGCTGGGTGCGTCGATACGCATAGAAGAGGGTTATGTGCTGGCGGAGGGCAAACTGATCGGCGCGAACCACGCCATGGACTTCCCCAGTGTGGGCGCGACGGAAAACCTGATGATGGCGGCGACGTTGGCCGAAGGCGTGACCCGCTTGACGAATGTGGCGCGCGAGCCGGAAATTGAAGATCTGGCCCTGTTTCTCAATGCCATGGGCGCGCGGATTTCCGGCGCGGGCACGGACATGATCACCATTGTCGGCGTGGATTCCCTGGGCGGCGCGGAGCATATTGTGATGCCCGACCGCATCGAGGCGGGCACCTTTCTGGTGGCGGGTGTGGCGACCGGTGGCGACGTGACCGTGGCGAATGCGAACGCGGATCACCTGCCGAATTTCCTGAAGAAATTGCAGGAAGCGGGGGCGACGGTGGAGACCCACGGCAACAAAATTCGCGCGGCGGCCCCGAACGGCATCAACGCGGTGGACATCACCACGCTGCCCTACCCTGGCTTCGCCACGGACCTGCAGGCGCAGATGATGACGCTGCTGACACGGGCCAAGGGTGTGAGCCGAATTAAAGAGACCGTTTTTGAGAATCGCTTCATGCAGGTGGCGGAGCTGGCCCGTATGGGGGCGGACATCAGCCTCGACGGCAATACGGCCATCGTGTGCGGGGTGGAGCAACTCAGCGGCGCGCCGGTGATGGCGTCGGACCTGCGGGCCAGCGCCGCACTCGTGATCGCCGGGCTGATGGCGAAGCAGGGGGAGACGGCGATTTCGCGGGTATATCACATTGATCGCGGCTACGAGCGGATAGAAGAACGGCTGAGCAGCCTCGGCGCGGACATCGAGCGGGTTCGGGAATAGGCACGCGAAGTCGCCATCGAAGAAATTGTTTAGGACAGGAGTCCAATGAAAGAATTCGTGGTTACAGACGACGCTTCCTTCGAGAAGCTGAAGCGCCAGATCAGCCAGCACGGCGACAAGCAGTCCATGGGTCAACTCATCCAGGACAAGCTGGATCAGACCCGTTGGATCGTGGAGGCGGTGCGCAAGGAGGGCGACAAGGCCCTGGCCGATTTCACCCAGCGCTTTGATGGTGCCGAGCTGGAGCCGTCGCAATTTGAGGTGACACACGCCGAGATCGAAGCGGCCCTGAAAACGGTCGAGCCGCGAATGATCCAGATCATCAAGCGGGCCTACGAAAACATTCACAGCTTCCACAGCAAGCACCTTCGGGAATCGTGGGAAGAGACCTACGACGACGGCACGGTCCTCGGCCAGCGTATCACGCCGATCGAGAGCGCGGGGGTGTACGTGCCCGGCGGCAAGGCTTTCTATCCCTCGTCGGTGTTGATGAATATTGCTCCGGCGCGCGTGGCTGGCGTGAAAGAGATCATCATGGTATCGCCGCCCTCCTTCAAGGGCGGCATCCACCCCGTGGTGCTGGCGGCGGCGCGGATTGCCGGGGCCACGCGCATCTTCCGCATCGGCGGCGCGCAGGCGATTGCGGCATTGGCCTATGGCACGGAGACGATTCCCGCCGTGACCAAGATCACCGGGCCGGGCAATACCTTTGTGACCGCGGCCAAGGCGCTGGTGCGCGGCGTGGTGGAAATCGACAGCGAAGCGGGCCCTTCGGAGGTGGTGGTGCTTGCGGATGATCACGCGAATCCGAATTATGTGGCGGCGGAGCTGCTGGCGCAGGCGGAGCACGACGAAGAGGCCATGGCCGTGCTCATCACGCCATCGGCCCGCCTGATCGAAGCGGTGAAGAAGCGCCTCGAAGAAGAAACGGCCCGCCTGCCGCGCAAGTCCATCATCGAGGCGTCCCTGGCTCACTGCGGCGTGTTGATCCAGACGCGAAACATGCAGGAAGCCATCGAGCTGACCAACCTCTATGCCCCAGAGCACCTCAGTGTGCAGGTGGAGTATCCCCGCAACTTTGTGGATAAGATCAAGCACGCCGGGGCCATCATGCTCGGCGCGATGACCCCCGTGGCCGTGGGCGATTACTATGCCGGGCCCAACCACATCCTGCCGACGGGCCGGAAAGCGCGCTTCTCGTCGCCCCTGACCGCGGAAGATTTCCGCAAGGTGACGAGCGTGCTCTATTACTCGAAGGAACGGCTCCAGAAAGACGCGGCCGACATCCGCGCCTTCGCGGAGGCCGAAGAATTGCAGGCCCACGCCCGCTCGATTGAGGTTCGCCAGTGAAGTACCAGCGAGATTTGCTGAAGCCCGTGGAGGGCTATGTGCCCGGCGAGCAGCCCCAGGGCCGCCGCTTCGTAAAGCTCAACACCAACGAGAATCCCTATCC
>JBIJDL010000657.1:0-3237 GCA_044344195.1 Candidatus Hydrogenedentales bacterium | reverse complement strand
GATGTTGGAATCGTGTCGTGATTGAGCCGAAGTCTCGTTTACCATCCAAACCTGGGAAAAACTAACCACGAATTGACGTAGCGCAACCCGGTGCCGTAACCAAAGATCAGAACCACGGAGACACGGAGGCGCGGAGAAGAAAGGGAGGGAGTATGGAGAGGCATTTTCGAACGTAGACGTTCCTTGACTCGGGACAGGTCACTCTCAAACTCTCTTTATTCTCCGTGCCTCTGTGTCTCCGTGGTCAATTGCTTTCCGCCTTCGTTTCCCGAAAATACCGCAGTCCCAGCAGCGCGCCGGGAATAAAAATCAGCACCTGTGGTACCAGAAACAGCCGGGTCTCCGGCGCGTGGGCGAGGGCGAAATGGGCGGGAAACCACACGGGCACGACGGCCCAGAAAAAGCGCTGAAGCGGCACGGGCCAGGCCTTCCACGACGCCAGCGCCATGATCGGCAAAAGCCCCAAGGTCGCAAACAGGAAAACCCACGTACGCCACCACGTGAGGTTGAACATGAGCAGCGGCAGTATAGGTTCCTTGCCCGCCGTGGGCACGATGTAGGGCCGCATGCCGTAGACCAGCCGCAGGCCGCCTACGATGGCCAGCCAAAGCAGAAGCGACACGGCAACAATATCGAGGATGCGCCGGGGTGGCAGCTTGAAGGTCGGCGAGAGCACCACGCTGCTGAAGAGCAGCATCATCGGAATACACCCACTGGTCTCCCGATTGAAAGGCGCGATGATCATCAGCGGTATGATCCACATCGGTTTCTCGTGGAGAATGAGGAGCCCCGCGATGAGAAAGAGGCTCATGTCCGTGTAGGTGTTGAAGGTCATATCCGTGTCGTAGAGGCCGTGGCACATGCCCCAGACGAGCAGCGACACCCCGAGCAACCCTTCGATGAGCGTGAGTCCCAGCTTGCGGTAGTAGGCCACCGCGAGCGAAAAGGTGACGAGACACTGGACGAGCCGGAAAAGGATGAAGGCTGTGCCAACGGGGCGCGCAACGCCGAGCTGCTCGAAGAGCCGCACGAGGCCGTAGACCAGGCCTTCGGTGAAGAGGCGATACTGCCAGGGCGTGCCGCTCTCGCCGTTAATAACTTGGAGCGTGCGCCCCCACTGTACCGTCTCGTACCAGTGGAGGCCCATGAAGGTGATCTGGTAGTGTACGAAGTAGACGCTGAGCAACGCGACCATCCCCGCCACCAGAGCGTATTGCCTGCGATCCATCCCGGTCATGCGAGGAGTCCGGGAGCGCACTTCTCCTGCCGTTCGCGCCAGTAGGCCAGGCCGCAGAGCACGCCGGGAATGAAGACGAGGACTTGAGGCAGCACCAACACGCGAGACTGATCCAGCGGCGCACAAAAAAGCAGCGTGATGCACCACACGGGCACCACACTCCAGAAGATGGGCTTAAGCAGGGGAGGCCATCCCCGCCACGACAGAAGCGCCAGCATGGGCAGAATCCCCAGCATGCCGAAGCCGTGGGCCCAGGCTGCACCGTTGGTGAGGTTGTAGTGGAGCATCTCCAGGCCCGGGGCCGCGCCGGATCCACCCAGTGCCCAGGGACGTTGCCCGAGGCTCACATGCAGTGCGATGAAAAGCAGGCACCACACGGCGAGGGCGGCAAAGGCCGGGGCCGCAATCGCCTTGTCCAGCGTGAGGCGGGTCTCCCGACGCACGGCAAAGGCCAGCGCCATGTAGGGAATCAGAATGCTGCTTTCGCGGTTGAGCGCCGCGATGGCCGTGATGGGCACCAGCCAGGCGGGTCGGCCCTCGAGCAGGGCGAGGGCCGCACCGATATAGAGCATGGTGTCCGTGGAGGCGTTGAAGCCGAGATCTGCGTCGTAGTTCCCCTGGGTCATGCCCCACGCCAGCGCACTCAGCCCCAGCACAGCGGGATAGGGGTGGATGCCTAGTTTGCGATAGAGGACGAAAGCCAGGGTGAAGAGCAACAGATTCTGCAGGAGACGCAGGGCCACGAAAGCGAGCCCCACAGGACGCGGAAGCCCGAAGGACTCCGCTGATTTCACGGCGGCGACAACGAGGCGGTCCGTGAGAATGCGATATTGATCCGGCGCGGGCGCGGTGCCCTTCGCGACCGCCTCCAGGCGCGGCCAGTAGTTGGCCTCCTGCCAGGCCAGGCCCTCAGTCTTGATCTGGCTGAAGCCCGTGATCAGGCTCAACAATATCAAGGCAAGGGCGATGGGGGCTGTTCTTAGGATGGGAATCACGTCGTCATGGCGCTCCGATTTGGGGGCATCGTAGCACGGGGCGCGGTCCAGGGGACAGCCTCCGCCTGGCGCACGGCAAAGAGCATGGGATAGTGTCTCAGGCCCAGACGGAGTAAGAAACGTGAACAGTGCGAAGGGATGTGTTTGGAGAACCGTCTACTCAAGCCACAACTAAGGCACCCAAAGTAAACGTGCCGGCAGGGATGCCAGCGCTCCCAGAATACGCGATTCTTTTGCTGCTCCGAAACACGAAGATACAAGCGCAGTCTCGGAAACATTGATCCTCGATTATGCCAATGACCTCGAAAAATCGGCTAGACTACCCCGGCAAACCACAGAGGATCCCACCATGCCCAAATTTGGCGTTACGCCCCAGAAAGAAGCTGAGTTACTCCGCCAGATGGAGGCCTGCGGGATCCGCGAAGCGGATCTCGACGAATCCTTCGTACGCGGCAGTGGATCGGGGGGGCAGAAGATCAATAAGACCTCTTCCTGCGTACAGTTAAGTCACCGTCCCAGCGGCCTCGAAGTGAAAGTCCAGGAAGCCCGTTCCCAGGCGCTAAACCGCTTCTACGCACGCCGCCGTCTCTGCGAATTGATGGAGGAGCGACTACTGGGCAAGCGTAGCCCGGAAGCGATACGTCAGGAGAAGATCCGCAAGCAGAAGAAGCGGCGTGAACGACGGGGCGCTCCGAAAGAGCCGAATAATTGATTTAATGCTATTTGTGCCACCCATGCAGGATTTATGATGTATTCGTGAATTTTTTTGTTGGAAAAACTCGCGGACTGCGGCGCATATAAAAACTATGAATTCCGCTGGACTTCTGTCAAGTGTAATGAGATAATATCTCCGATTCGTTCGCGTATAGCACGCAAAGAACGAATCTCTGATGGGAACGAAAGGGCTAGCGGCTCGGGTCGGGGGATCCGAGGTCGTGCGAGCCGGGATTGCCATCGGGTGCGGTTTCCGCCTATGAAGTCGCGCACCGGTATGTCCCCGCCAAG
>JBIJDL010000156.1:0-11460 GCA_044344195.1 Candidatus Hydrogenedentales bacterium | reverse complement strand
ATCATTGATTCTATACAGAGCGTCTTAAATAATTGCGCATAGTTTTCTTAGGGTTTCGTTTGGCCTTGACCAAGCCTTGAATTGCTCGCAGACCGTTTCAATGAGCTCATCCAAGGTCTTGAAGTATCTGTTGTGTGTTCGCAAGCGCCGGGTCAGCTTCCATACGCGCTCTATGGCGTTTAAGTCGGGGCTGTACGGAGGCAGGTAGTCGAGCCTGATGATGCCCTTGTGAGCTTCGAGCCAGGGCTGCAATTCCCGGCTCTTGTGCCACGAGGCGTTGTCCACTATAACCACGATTGTTTTCCCCTTGCGCTTGTGGCGTATCAATTGAGCAAGGAATAGCTGAAAGGTTTCCGCGTTGAACGTGCTCATTAGACAGCTCGCAAAGTGTCCGTCGGACGCCCGGACCGCACCAAATACGGCCACGGATTTTCGTGTGGGTGCGTGCAACAGTACGGGATCCTTGTTCTCGCTGGGAATCCACATTTTGCAGCGGGTCCCGTGCTGCTGGAAATGGCATTCGTCTTGGAACCACAGATCGATGTCATTCCTTTTTGCCATCCGCCGGAGTTTTTTTATATGCCCTCTGGGCTTCCGGGTCGGCTTGGGCAATGACAGGTCGTGGTTTTCGCAAGCGAAACCCCAAGCTCGTAAAAAGACGCTGGCATTGCCGTACGCCCAACTGGACATTGTATCGCTGGGCCAGATGCTCCTGGAGAAGTTTGCCGTCCCAAAGATTCTGGACATAACCGAAATCCATGGGTCCTTTGCGCAATTCCTGCCCCAGCGCTTCCAAGTCTGCTTCGCCAAGTGCCGACGGCCTCCCCGGGCGTTCGCCTTCGCGCAATCCAGCGAACCCGTCTTCATTGAAGCGACGAACCCAGTATTGAACTGCACGCGGGCTCTGGCCAAGCAACTCAGCCACTTCGAGGGCGCTGTAGCCTTGAGAGACCAGAAGCACCCCATGAAGCCGGTGATCGTACTTCGATTCATCAGAGCGACGAATCTCCTCGTAAATAGCCAATCGCATGATATCAGCATTCTCGATTTCCAACTTGCGCATAGGTTCCTCCTTTCTGCTAGCAATACAATAGCAGGAAGACATACTGTGCGCAATTATTTATGGCGCTCTGTATAGGTCTTAATTCACTATTCTTAATTCGCTATTCACAATTTGTTCCACGCGCCCGAATTGTTGCATCATGGCTCCGGTGTCTTTGTCCACGGAAATATGCAGGAGAGCAACAGTCATGGCAATCTCACGAAGAGAAGTGTTGAAGGCGGGGGCTGTCGGGGCGGTGGCCTGGTCCGTCGCGCGCGGACCGCAGGCTTACGGGCAGGACAAGCCATTGCGCCACGCGGTCATCGGCACGGGCGGTCAGGGGACGGGCCACATCAAGGGATTTCTCAACACGGAAGGTGTCGCCGTTGTCGCGCTGTGCGACGTGGACCCCGAGCGGCGGGCCAAGGTGGAGGCGGGGTGGCCGGGGGGCAACTTCGACGCGAAGTACTATACGAACTTTCACGAGCTCCTGGCCGATCCGAACATCGACAGCGTGTCGATTGCGACACCGGACCACTGGCACACGCCTGTAGCGCTCCATGCGTTGAAGGCGGGAAAACACGTCTATGTGGAAAAGCCCTGTTCGCACAATATCCACGAGGCATTCGAGCTGGATCGTGTGGCGCGGGAGACGGGACTCTGCGTGCAGCACGGAACGCAGCACCGGAGCGGCGCCGGACCGAAGGAAGCGGTGAAAATGATGCAGGAAGGGGTCATCGGCAAGGTGCGTATGGCGAAGGCCATCAATCACCAACTCCGCGGTCCCATCGGCCGCGAGCCCGATACCGAGACACCCGAGGGCGTGGACTACGACATGTGGCTGGGGCCGGCGCCGAAGCGCTCGTTCTCCAAGAATCGCTGGCACTACAACTGGCACTGGAACTGGGACTACGGCACGGGCGACACGGGCAACGACGGTGTACACCAGCTCGACGTGATGCGCTGGGGCATGGGGGTAGAGATTCCCAATCGCGTGACCTCCGTGGGCGCTCAGCTCTTCTATGACGACGACCACGAAACGCCCGACACGCAGACGGCCATCTTCGAGTATGACGATGTGCACCTGATGTATGAGATGCGCCTGTGGACCAACTACAAAATAGAAGGCCACGACAACGGCGTTGTCTTCTACGGCGACAAGGGCATCATCGAGATCGGACGGCCCGGGAGTTTCATCACCCTCATCGGCGAAGAAAAAAAGCAAATTGGCAACTCCCACGATTTTGCGACCAACGTAAAGAACTTCGCGGAATGCGCCAAGTCCGGCACGCCGGACAATCTGAACGCACCGATCCGCGAGGGAGCCTTGTCCACGCTGCTGTGCCATTATGCAAACATCGGCACGCGCGTCGGACGTCCGCTCCAGTTGGAGAAAGACGGCAAGCAGGCGCTGGGGGACGACGCGGCGAATGCGCTCTTTACGCGCATCTATCGCGAAGGCTATGAACTGCCGAATGTCTGATGGAATGGAACAGCGCCCGGCGGGCCTGATCGGGCTCGGATTGCTCGGGAAGGCCATCGCCGGGCGCTTGCTTTCGGCGGGCTTCAAGGTTGCGGGCTTTGACGTGGCCGAGTCCGCGCGTGAAGAGGCCCGGGCCATGGGGGTGGAGGTCGTTGACGATCACCACGCCGTGGCGGCGGTGTGCGATGTGATCTTTCTGAGCCTTCCCACGTCGGAGATTCGCCGGGAGTTGCTTTGGGGCGCCGGGCGCCTCGCGGATTCGCTGAATGAAGGCGCGCTGCTCCTGGACACCACCACCGGACGCCCCGAAGATACGGAAGCGGATTGGGCCAGGCTCAACGCGATGCAAGTCGATTTCGTCGATGTGTGTGTGCTCGCGTCGAGCGCTCTGGTGTCGCGCGGGGAGGCGGTGCTGCTGGTGGGGGATGCTGAGTCCCGCGCCGGGGGCTATGCGCCCATCCTTCAAACCTTTGGTCGGCAGATCTTCTATCTGGGCAAAGCTGGCGACGGGAGTCGCATGAAACTGGTCGCCAATCAGGTGCTGGGGCTGAATCGTCTCGTGCTGGCGGAGGCCCTGGGGCTGGCGGAGCGCTGCGGGCTTGATCTGGAAAAGACCCTCGACGTGCTCAAGTCCGGTCCGGCCTCTTCTCAGGTCATGTTCACCAAGGGGACCCGCATGATCGCGGGAGATTTCACGCCCGAGGCCCGGCTCGCGCAGCATGCGAAGGACGTGGGACTGATCCTGGAGATGGGCGAGCATTGCGGCGCGAATCTGCCCCTCAGCGCGCTGCACCGCGAGGTGTTGACCCAGTTGATCGATTCAGGCCTCGGCGGCGAAGACAATTCGGCGGTGGTGCGGGCCTTCAAGTAGGGATTACTCGCCAGTACGTGCTGCTGGCTGAGGGAATGGCGCGCTGAGCGGGGTTCTTCATCGCGTCGGCGGGTGACCGGTGAAGTGCGCCATGGAACGATAGATTCCCAGCCACCTTCCGCAAACCGCATCGAAGACCGGGCCCGGCAGCACTGCGTAGAGCATGGGGACGAGGTGCACGATTCGAGGCATGCGCAGCATGGTGGAGTTTCGCTCAATAGCGTGCAGGATTCTTTCCGCCGCGTAGCCCGGGTCCAGCAGGGGCGCGCCGAAGGGGGCGGACACGCCCGCAAACATGCCCGTGTTTACGTAGCTGGGGCAGACGGTGGTCACGCGCAGTCCGGCACATTCCCGCAGCTCCACGCGCAGCGATTCGGAAAATCCGAGACAAGCCCACTTGCTCGCGGCGTAGGTGGTGAGGCGCGGTACCGGGATGAAGCCCGAGGCCGACGCAATGTTGACGATATGGCCGCTCTTGCGCGCGATCATATCCGGTAGGAAAGCGCGCGTCGTGTGGATCACGCCGAGGGTGTTTACCCGCAGTGTCGTCTCGATCTCGTCATGGGTCTGCTCGGCCAGGGGCCTGCCCACAACGATCCCTGCGTTGTTTATCAAAATATCGACCGGTTGCTCGACCGCCATCGCCGCGGCCGCCTCGACGATCTGCTTCGTCTCCCCGAGATCCACCAGGGCGCCGACCACGTGAAAGCCCCGGCCTCGCAGTTCGCGCAGACGAGATTCGAGGGCGTAGGCGTTGACGTCCCACAGGGTGACCCGGGCCGCGCCCCGTTCAAGACAACCCGTGGCCAGCAGGGCGCCCATACCTTGGGCGCCGCCGGTCACGAGCACATGTTTGCCCCGAATCTGTGTCATACAATTGATAGTCCTGGTGCCAAGAAGGGTTCAGTAGCATGGATGGGTCACCAGAGAGTAGCATAGGGGCCGCATTGCGCGCAGTTCCGCGTTTACACCGTGCCCCCGGCGGGGCGTCGGTCTCCATTGCACCGCTCGAAAGGTAACATCGATGCCTCTTCGTCTTTTCCTGGCCATGCTAGTGCTGAGTTTGTGCCCGACCGTCTTTTCCGAGGGCGCGCTCGCCCTTCACACCCGCGGCCAGATGGCCACGCCCGAATGGGTCGCCCCGGAAAAGGTCAACACCGACCTCGATGCCCCGGTGAGTGACCGGGCCTTTACCTATGTTCACAAGACGTTGCAGTGGGATTCCGCGAGGACGGCGGTCGTGATTGTGGACCTCTGGGATCAAACGCAGGCGCCTTGGGTGGGGAAGCGCATGGACGAACTCGCCCCGCACATCAACGAGGCCGCTCGGGCGGCTCGGAGCAAGGGCCTGCTTATTGTTCACGCGCCCGGAAGTGCCACCGACTACTACAAGGACTCCCCCCAGCGCGAGCGATGCCTGGAGACCGAGCCTGTAGCGCTCGTGGCGCTGGAGGAACATCCCGCCCTTCCCGTCGATTCTTCGGACAACGGGTGGGAGGGACCAATCCGCGCCGACAGGCCCCAGACACGCCAGCACCCCGCCATTGAGATCGGCGAGGGGGACGCCATCGGCGAGGGAGCTGAAGTCTACGGCCTGTTGAAGGAGCGCGGTATAGAGAATGTGATCCTGATGGGTGTTCATGCCAACTTCGCCCTGCTCGACGGGCCGACCGGGATCTGCCAGATGAAGGCCCAGGGCTTGAATGTGGTGCTGGTGCGCGACCTGACCGACAGTCGCTACAACCCCGAAAAGGCGCCCCGCGTGAGCCACATTCGCGGCACCGAGCTCGTAGTCGACTACTTGGAGCAGTTGGGCTGCCCCACGGTGGACAGTACCGACCTCATCGGCAAGGCCGCCTTTCGCTTCGCGGAAGACACTCGTCCCCACCTGGCCATGATCGTCAGCGACGATCACTACCACGCGGACAAGACTCTGCCCGAGTTTGCCCGCGTGCTGCGAGAGGCGGAGGGGATTCATGTCTCCGTGCTCCACGGCGAAGGGGGCCACAGCATTCCGGGTATGGAGAATCTGGCGACGGCGGATGCGGTACTGGTCTTCGTCCGGCGGCTCGGATTGCCATCGGACCAACTCAAGTTGTTGCGCGAATTCGTCGCCTCGGGAAAGCCGGTTATCGGGCTCCGCACAGCGAGTCATGCCTTCAAGCTCAAGAACAAGCCGGACGGGAGCTATGAAGTCCCCGAGGGCATCGCGGAGTGGGGCACTTTCGATCCCGATATACTCGGCGGAAGCTATACGGGCCACGAGGCCAACGAAATAGGCGCGCACATAAAAAACCTCGCGGGAGAGCATCCCATCCTCAAGGGCGTGGAACCCGCCGCCTGGCACAGCCTCGGTTCCCTCTACAACACCGGGGCCATTGCCGCCGACGCACTGCGCCTCCAGGAGGGGGGCATCCCCGGCGTGACCGAGGCGCTGACGTGGATTCGCGAGGCCGGGCAAGGCCGGGGCAAGGTCTTCTACACGAGTCTCGGGCACCCCGCCGACTTCAGCGAGCCTGCATTTCGCCAACTGCTCCTGAACGCCATCAAGTGGTCGGTGGGCACCCTATAGTCCCAAGGTGCATGTTGGGCGGTGGGCAGGGCTTGGGGTACAATCCCCGGAGAGGTAGCGGTCCGGCGTTCGGGTTGCAGAGTCATGCGAAGAGGCTCCCAACGGTATTGGCGCGGGCCGCGCCATGGTATCCATAGGGGTTTTGTCGCGTGTTCGTTTTTTTCGGCCTCATCCTCGGGGCTCTCACGGCGTGGACTGCCGGGGCCTCGGCTCAGCCATCGCAGGAGCCGGGCCTCCCGCTTTCGCTGGAACTGCTCCAGCCGGAGATCCGCGCCGCAGGCGTCGAAGAGGCTGCTTCCCTCGAAAATGCCAGTCAGTTCACCCCCATCGCCGGGCAGGACGTCCACATGGGCTACACTGATCGCGAGCACTGGTTCCGCTTCACGGTGGATGGCACCGCCGCCGAACCGCTCGTCCTGAGCCTGAGCAATTCCCAGCTCATCGACGTCACCCTCTATGCGCCGGACGGAAGCGGGGGATTCAGCACGGAGGCGATAGGCGTCGCCGTGCCCTTCTGGTCGCGCCCCCTTGTGAGCGTCAACCCCGCCTTTCCGATCGAGGTGTCGCAGGGCCAGTCCAAGACCTTCTACATGCGCATCTACCACTATGGGGCCATGCGCTTCCGCGCGGAACTTCTCCCCGCCGGGGTGGCCCGTGAAGGGGCCGTCCTGCGGCTCTCCCTGAACCTGCTCCTCGCCGGTGCGCTAATCGGACTCGCGCTGTACAACGGCTGCATTTTCGTCGGGCTACGCCAGCCGGTCTACCTGTGGCTCTCCCTCATGCTGCTGGCCACCACCCTTAACCAGATGACCTTCGCCGGCACCGCCAACATGCTCCTCTGGCACGAGCCCACCCGCTGGGGCAACCACGCCCTGACCCTCACCGGCATCACCTGCCAGGGGCTCGGCGTTGCCTTCTCCATGAGTTTCCTCCAGTCCTGGAAGCACACGCCCCCCTCGCCTGGGCCGCCATTGCCTTTGTGATCTTCGGCACCCTCGTCGGCTTCCTCACTCTCGCGGGACACCCCATCGTGTTCTACGGCGTCATAGCCTACGTTCTTCTCGGCCCCGTCATCATGGGCGCCCTCGCCATCCAGGCGGGCTGGCGCTCCCCCGTGGCCCTCGGCCTCTTCCTCGCCTCCTGGGGCTTCGTCCTCGTGGGCGAAGTGCTCTTCTGCATGGTCTATCTAGACCTGCTCCGCGACAACGCCTTCACCGCCAACTTCATGCACGTCGCCACCCTCGGGGCCTCCCTCGTCTGGTCCTTCTCCCTCACGCGCCAGATCAAGACCAACGCCCAGCGCCAGAGCGAGCTGCTCGAACGCCGCGTGGCCGAGCGTACCGCCGAGCTCGAGACCGCCCTGAGCGAAGTAAAGACCCTCGAAGGCCTGATTCCCGTATGCAGCAACTGCAAACAAATCCGTGACGATGCCGGGGCCTGGCACGCCATGGAAACCTACGTCTCCAAACACACCGGCGCAGATTTCAGCCACGGCATATGCCCGGACTGTCTAACCGCGCTCTACCCGGAGTACGATCGCCGGGGGAAAGCGTAGTGGGGCGTGCATCTCCCGAAAAAAAAAGCAGAAGGCCCACCGGGTTGGCGGGCCTTCTGTATTGCTGTTCTGAACTTGTGCGTGTTACGGAGCCGACGTCGTGATTGTTGCCGAGTCGAGGGAAACCGCAGCCGTTTGTGTCAGTGCGCGGCCTTCAAGTACCGCGCCGGTGCTGAGTGTTATCGAGGTTTCGGCCAGGATGTTTCCGGCGAACATGGACGTGGTGCCCAGCGTTGCCGATGAACCAACTTGCCAGTAGATATTGCTGGCCTGGGCACCGCCACTCAGCACCACCTGGGTGGTGGATCCGGTGGTGAGCGTCGATCCCACCTGGAAGAGAAAGACCGCATTCTCGTCACCCTGAGCATCGAGGGTCAAGCTGCCCGAAGACAGCATGACGGACGTTGAGTTAGTGTAGAGGCCCGGAAACAGGGTGAGCCCACTGAGGTCTCCCGGCAGGGAGACGGAGCCTGTGGATCGCCCGGCGGCTTCAATGAAAGCAGCAGTGAGATCCTCTTTCGCCTGGCCCGCTGCGGACCCGACGCCCGTGAAAATGGACCCGGTGATGATTCCGGGGGGGAATCCCGTAATCGCAGTTCCTGGGCTCACGCCCATATCGCCGGTAATGGCCGATGGGCCTGTATTGTTGACATTCGATCCCGCCAGAATCGCGAAGGCGTTCGCCGTTCCGAAGTCCAGCGTTTGCTGCGCAGTAGTCACGCCGGTGGTGAAGACCCAGGTGAAGTCCTCGATCAGCGTGTTGCCAGCGAGGTCGGAGGCCGTCAACATAATGGAGGCGGTATACTCCGTGTCCGGTGCGAGATTGGCAATCGGTGCAAAGGTCGCAACGCCGTCTGCGTATTCGACGGTACCTACAACCTGATCCACGCCGTCACTCAAGCTAAACGATTCCGTGGTGATGGTGAACTGGTCCATCGCCTCGCTGAATTCGACGGAGACCGTTTTGTTGATCGGTATGCCGATCGCGCCATCGATAGGATCGCTCGAAAGCACAACTGGTGCGCCGAGGTCGATGACGTTCCCGGTGGTGAACGTCCAAACGAAATCCGCCGCAAGTGGATTGCCGACCAGGTCCTCGGCCTCGGTGGTTATCGTTGCGGTGTAGAGGGTATCGGCTGCAAGAGGTACAGCGGGAGTAAATATGGCGATGGCACCGCCATAGCTCACTGCGCCCAGCACCGGTGCCACACCGTCGTCGAGCGTAAAGGTGAGATCATCAATCGTCGCAGGATTCATCGCCTCGCTGAAGGTTGTCGTAAGTCTGGCGTTGACGGGTATACCGATTGCGGCGTCCTCGGGATTGGTGGAAATGACCACCGGCGCGACGTCGTCCGCCGTGTTTCCCGTAGTGAAGGACCACTCGAATTCTTCGGTGACCGGGTTGCCGGAGAGGTCGGCGGCCTCCATCCGCACAGCGGCGGTATAGATTGTGTCGACTTCAAGATTGGCTACCGGCGTAAAGACCGCAGTCACGCCCGAGTAGGTAACCGTCCCAAGTACGGGTGTTGTTCCCTGTCTCAAGTCAATGGTTTCCGTCGTTATTGACAACGGGTCCATCGCCTCGCTGAACGTGATACTCAAGCGCGTGTTTATTGGAACGTCTATCCCGCCGTTGACGGGGTCTACGAAGCTAACCATTGGCGCGATGGTATCGGGTGTGTCGCCCGTGGTAAAGGTCCACACATAGTCCGTCGCCATCGCGGTGCCGCTGAGGTCCTCGACGCCCGAGGTAATCGTGGCGGTGTACAGGGTATTGGGCTCAAGATCAATCGCGGGGTTGAAAACCGCAATCAAGCCGATATAGGTTACGGTGCCGACCACTGGCCCGGTCTCATCATCGAGGAGAAACGTTCCCGTAGTGATGGTCAAGGGGTCCATGGCTTCGTTGAACGTGGCGGCCAGGTCTTGATTGAGAGCGATATCCGCCGCACCCTCTTCCGGATCGGTGAAAGCAACTGTCGGGTCGGTGATATCCGCCGCGTCGCCCGTGGTGAAGGACCACTCATAGTCTTCCTCCAAGGCGTTCCCGGCGAGGTCCGTCGCTTCGGTGGTAATCATGGCCGTGTACGCGGTATTGGGCGCGAGGTCAGCCACGGGACTAAAGACCGCCGTCACGCCGGAATAGGTCACCGTACCCAGAACCGGCGTGGTGGCTTGCCGCACTGTGAAGGAGGTCGACGTGATGGTCAAGGGGGCCATTACCTCGCTTAAACTTGCCGCGAGGTTCGCATTAATCGGCACGTCCGTCGCGAGGTTCGGAGGCTCGGTCGAGCTGATCACCGGCGCGGTGGTGTCCGGCGTGTCGCCCGTGGTGAATGTCCATACATAGTCCTCGGCCAGAGCGCTGCCCGCAAGGTCCTCGACACCGGTGGTGATTGTAGCTGTGTACAAGGTGTTCGGGGCGAGCTCAATCACGGGGTTGAATACGGCAATCATGCCGACATAGGTAACGGTGCCTATAACCGGTCCGGTCTCGTTATCCAGCAGGAACATCTCTGTGGTGATGGTCAAGGGCGCCATGGCTTCATTGAACGTGGCGGCGAGGTTTTGATTGAGGGCCACGTCCACCGCGCCCTCTTCAGGATCGGTGAAGCTAACGGTCGGAGCGGTAATGTCAGTAACATCGCCTGTGGTGAAAGACCACTCAACGTCCTCCTCCAGGGCATTCCCGGCGAGGTCCGCTGTTTCGGTCGTGATCGTGGCCGTGTATGCGGTATTGGGCGCAAGATCGGCAATGGGATTAAAGACCGCCGTCACGCCCGAATAGGTCACGGTCCCAAGGACCGCTGTGGTGTCCTGCCGCAACATGAACGAAGCGGGTGTCACGGTTAAGGGGTCCATGGCCTCGCTGAAGCTCGCAGCAAGATTCGTATTAACCGGCACGTCTATCGCGACGTTGGCGGGGTCGGTCGAACTCACCTCCGGTATGGTGGTGTCCGGGGCGTCACCCGTGGTGAAGGACCATACGAAGTCCTCGGTAACCGCGTTGCCGGCGAGGTCCGCGGCCCCGGTGGTAATTGTGGCGGTATACACCGTATCGGAGTCGAGTACGGACGCCGGGCTGAAGAGCGCGATGACGCCCACGTAGGTCACCGTGCCCGCCACCGGCGTTGCGCCGTCGGCCAGCGTGAACGTTTCGCCGTTAATTGTCGACGGATCCATCGCCTCGCTAAAATTCACGGAGAGGTCTATATTAACGGACACTTCCTGTGCCCCGTCGTTCGGATCGGTGGAGTTCACGGCCGGCGAGATGAGGTCCGGCGCGTCGCCCGTGGTAAAAGTCCACGTGTAGTCCTCCGCCAAGCCGTTGCCCGCCTCGTCCTCAGCCTCCGTCGTCATCGTGGCCGTGTAAACTTCATTGGGGGCGAGTTCCGCCACCGGTGTGAAAACCGCGGTAACGCCCGCATAGACCACCGTGCCCAGGACCGGGGTGGTGTCTTGTCGTAAGGTGAAGGCCGCCGGGGTGACCGTGGTGGGATTCATAGCTTCGCTGAACGTAGCGGAGAGGTTCATGTTTGTCGCAACGTCCTGCGCGCCGTCCGCCGGATCGGTGGAGCTAACCACCGGTGCGGTGGTCTCGCCCGCCGCACCCGTCGTAAAGGTCCAAACAAAGTTTTCCGCCAGCGCGCTGCCCGACTCGTCCGTCGCGCCGGTGGTAATTGTCGCTGTGTAAAGCGTTTCCGGCATGAGATCAGTTGTCGGCGTGAACGTTGCGGTGAGGCCCGTATAAACGATCGAGCCTTCTACCGGTGTTGCTCCCTCATTCAGCGTGAATGAGGCCTCGCTGATCGACAGTGGGGCCATCGCTTCGCTAAAGGTCGCGGAAAGCATCGTGTCGGGGGGCACGTCAACCGCACCACTCTGGGGGTCGGTGATGGTTACTTCAGGCGCCGTGGTATCGGGGTCTGCGCCGGTT
>JBIJDL010000654.1:0-3242 GCA_044344195.1 Candidatus Hydrogenedentales bacterium | reverse complement strand
GAGATAGGTTCCATCGGCGGGCAGGGTGACACGCACCTTGCTGTCCACGGCGGCGGCGTCGTCATCACTGCCGAGGGCGCTGCCGTCTGGATTGTGTACCACGAGGACACTGTCCAACGGGGAGCCCAGGGCGCGGGCCCAGATCCGCACGTCGAAGACCTGACCGGTCTTGCCATCGAACTTGAAGAAGTCCACATCACCCTCAGCGCCGATAACGCCGTCGAAGGCTCCTGCGGCCGCGCCGGGGGTGGCCTCGGCCACGCCATTGTTTGGCTCCACCTCGAGGACGCCTGGAAGCGTCGAGGCCCGGAAGGGCAGGCTGGTGGGGGCGATGCCCGCCTCGGTCATGGCGGCAAGCTGGATCACGCCATGGGTATTCTCCGGAACTTTAACGGTCTGGGCCGCCGTGCCCGAATCACCCAGCCAGGTAAGCTGAACGTCGGTGCCCGGTGCACCACCCATGGGCGACACCGCCAGAGGACGGGGAAACTGGCCAATGTGGAGGCGGTAGTAGAAATTACCGCCACCGCCATAGGCTGCTTCGCTCACGACGATGTGATGCTTGCCGGTCTCGGTGGAGGAATAGATGAAGCCGGCATCCTGCTTGAAGAGCTGGGTATCATCCGCCGACACCCGCTCGTGCCCTTCGGGACCGAATAGCCGGAGCTTGGGATCGAAGAGGGTGTCGCCGAGGCGGAGGGCTTCGACTTCGACGGCAATGCGATCACCGGGATTCAACGTCACGGTGAAATAATCCACATCCTCCGAAGTAACCACGCCGTTGACGGTGGTGCCCATGGCCACATCGGCCGACTCTTCCGGCTTGTTGTTCGGCTCGGACTCCTGGATTTCCGCCAGAGCGCCCACGCTGATTACTTTAAGAATGGACACGCCCGTCTTGGTGCGGACCCGAAGACCGTGGGAACCCACGGGACAGTCGGGCGCAACGCGCAGCACGGCCTTCGCGGTCTTGCCGTCTTCCTGTGGCGTGATAGAGACGAGCTCAATGCCGGGATCGTGAAACAGGACGTCGACGGAATCCGCCAGGCTGTCGCCGACCAGCGTCACTTCCGTTTCTACGCCGCGGGGAATGCCGCGTGGCATGATGGTCACCAGATTGGGCGCGATGGCGCTGGCGGCAAGGCTGAACAGCAGGCCAGCCAGCAGCGCCAGGGTATGGATTCGATGCTTTCGCATATCAGGTCTTCCGATTGGTACGGGCCGTTGCTGCCTCAGACGATATTCTGGATGACGCTGCCGCCGCGAATGATATCGATGGGGCGGTTCCCGGCGCTCATCAGCCGTTCGTTCGGATCAATGCCCAATTGGGTGTAGATGGTGGCGCCGAGATCGTTGGGCGTCACAAGGTCGTCCGTGGGCTCCGTGCCCTGGGCGTTGGTGGCACCGTGGATGATGCCACCCTTGATGCCGCCGCCGGCGAGGGCCACGCTGAAGGCCTTGGGCCAGTGATCGCGACCGCCGTCCTTGTTGAGCTTGGCGGTACGGCCGAATTCGGTGGCCAGAATAACCATGGTGGACTGGAGCAGTCCGCGACGGTCCAGATCGCGAATCAGCGTGGCCAGGCCCTGGTCGATGGAGGGAAACTGGCCTTCCATGGCCTTCTTGATGCCGATGTGCATGTCCCAGCCGCCATCGCTGACGGTAATGAAACGAGCACCGCCCTCGACGAGGCGGCGGGCCAGCAGCAGGCGCTGGCCGAAGGCATGGCGACCGTATTCATCGCGGACTTCGGCGGGCTCGGCGTCGATGTTGAAGGCTTCGCGGGCATCCTGCGAGCTGATAAGGGAGTAGGCGCGCTGGTAGTAAGAGTTCATGGCCTCCAGGGCGTCGCTCTTTTCAAGGGCATTAAAGTGGCTGTCCACCGACGCCAGCAGGCTCTTGCGCTTTTCCATCCGCTCGGGCGTCACGCCTTCGGGCAGATTGAGATCGCGGACTTTGAAGCCGTTGGCGGCCGGTTCGCCGCCCACGGAGAACGCGCCGTAGGCCGAGCTCAGGTAGCCCGTGCCGTAGTAGGGAATATCCGCCATGGGAATGCTGACATAGGGGGGGATATTGTTACGGGAGCCGAGCTTGTGGGAGATCACCGACCCGAAGCTGGGGTACTGCAGCGCAGGGCTGGGCCGGTAGCCGGTGAGCATATTGTGCTGGCCGCGCTCGTGGGCCGCTTCACCATGGCTCATGGAACGAATTACCGACATCTTGTCCGCCACCTGGGCCAGATGCTGAAGCTGGCCGCCGAAATACTCGCCGGTGTTGGTCTGGACGGAGCCCAACTCGCCACGGTACTCAATGGGAGCAAAGGGCTTGGGGTCGAAGGTATCGATGTGGGTCATACCGCCGGAAAGGAAGATGAAGATGGCCGATTGCGCCTTGGGGACGATAGCAGCCGCAGCTTCCTGGGCCTGTAGCTGGAAATAGTCCCCCAAGGTGAGTCCCAGACCGCCCAATACGCCGACCTTGAGGAAGGCGCGGCGGCTCGGACCGGCACAGGGTTGGGAAGCGGGGGTTTCACTGCTGGCCCGAAGAATGTTGGGCGAAAACTGCTTGATCATGGAAGTATCATCCTCTTAAACCGTTTTGTGGGTAGGACACTCGACTCACTCTTGTTCTGCAATTGAACGCTCAGGTCGCCTGGACCAGGGGATGCTATGGAGTACCGCAGCGAGGTCTGCAGAGTTCCCGACTGCGGGCCCGATGAAAACCGGGCCAAGCCTGCATACCGCTAAACCACTACGCGCGTTGCACTTGCAACGCAAAGTCAGCGAAAGCGCCTCGGTTATAGTATACCCATATCTAGTTCCTATCCCTGTGGCAGACGAAAAGTTTCCTGATGGCCGAAAAAAAGAAGCAATTTTTGGGTCCTCAGTGCTACGAATCGGCGCAGGGTATCGGCGGAACAAGGAGCTAGACCAGCTCCCGAATCGCGTCCAGGAGTTCGTCACAGTGGAAAGGCTTCCGGAATGTGCGCGAGGCACCAAGTTTAAGCGCTGTCGGCAGGAAATCGGTGCCGATCGTTCGGGAGCCCCCGGATACCGCAATGATTTTGGGCGGGTCTTTTGCCTTGCGAAAGGCCATAAGCGTTTCAAGACCTTCTTTTCCTGGCATAAGGAGTGCGTAATCCGACGGAAAGCGGCCACTCATTCCGACGGAAAGCGGCCACCCATTCCGACGGAAGGCGGCCACCGATTCCGAGGGAAGGCGGCCACTTGCTGAGCAGTAGC
>JBIJDL010000219.1:0-9782 GCA_044344195.1 Candidatus Hydrogenedentales bacterium | reverse complement strand
CGCGATGTGGACGCTCGGGCCGATATTTACAGCGTGGGCGTCATGCTCTATGAGATTCTCACCGGCAGCGTGCCTACGGGCGTGCCCAAGCCCGCTTCGCAGGTGACGAAGGACGTGCCCCCCGCGCTGGACAAAATTGTGGCCAAGTGCGTGGATCCCGATCCCCGGGAGCGCTACCAGAGCGCCAGCGAACTGCGCCAGGCCTTCCAGCCCCTCCGGCAGTACGTCAGTAAGTCCGGTATTTCGGGCGGCAAGACCAGCGTGATCCAGCGTGCCGCAGGCAGTTATTCGGTGCGAAAGATCGCGGGTGGGCTCCTTATCGCCGCCGCCGTGCTCTTTGCCCTCTGGGGCATCGCCCGCGCCGATGAGCGTCGCCAGAAGCTCCTGGCCGAGCCAGCGGTGGAGGTCGAAGGGAGTGTTTCCCTCGGCGTACCCAGCATGGAGGAGTACCGTGCCCTCATGGAGCAGCTCCAGCCCCTCGCCCGGAGCACGGCCAAGGCCGGCCTGAATCGGGCCGCCGAGCTGGGCGACGAGTTCTGGACCGCGGCCCAGGCCGCGACCGACCCTTCGGCAGCGCTCCAGCTTGCCGGACAGGCGGTTCAGTGTTACCTGGCCCCCCTGCTCATCCGCAACGAGATGGTATTCGTGCCGCCGGGTCCTGTCACCTTGGATGCAGGCCCGGTTGACGTGGGGGGCTTCCTTATCGATTCCCACGAGGTAACGGTTGAGCAATACAAGCGATTCGTGGCCAGCGAGCCCCTCTGGTCCCTCCCGCCGGAATTCAAGGATCGGGAAGGCGAGCTCGCCCGCCATCCGATCAGCAACGTTACCGGTGTCGATGCCCTGGCCTATGCGGCCTGGAATCGAAGCGACCTGCCTACCGAGGCGCAATGGGCCCGGGCCGCCTACGGCGATTCGCCCGCCGGTACCAGCTACCCCTGGGAGGGCGATGCGGAACCCGAAGATACCAACGTCCGCTTTGACCCGGCGACTCCCTTCTGGACCGCGCCCGTGGGCGAGTTCAAGAGCGACCTATCAGGTTTCGGCTGCTTTGACATGGTCGGAAATGTCTCCGAATGGACCCGAAGCGCGCAACCGCCCCTGGACGAGGGCGTGGCGCCCACCTTCCAGACCATGATGGTCATCCGCGGCGGCAACGCCAACGAACCGCCCCGGCCCTGGACCATGCGGGGCACAAGCGCCTACGAGCAGAAAGCGCTGACCCTGGGCTTCCGTTGCGTGGTGAATATCCCCACCGATCCAGCCGCCGCACGGGCCGCCATGGCCGGAGGACTGTGACGGATTTTCGCACTATTCGTTGCCACCACTTTTTCAGGTTTGACAGCCGCACCAGCTATTCTCTAAAATCTAGGTAGTCTTCATGCACGATCCACGCTGGAGGGGTTCTTGCGGAATGCAGCGTTCCGGGGCCG
This sequence comes from Candidatus Hydrogenedentales bacterium, assembly GCA_044344195.1. Classification (GTDB taxonomy): domain Bacteria; phylum Hydrogenedentota; class Hydrogenedentia; order Hydrogenedentales; family JAEUWI01; genus JAEUWI01. The sequence goes on along the minus strand of JBIJDL010000219.1, from coordinate 8,349 downwards.
ACCTGCCCGCTCTGGAGTGCGCGTTGGGATGAGCCCGACGGGCGAAAGACGAATAGAAAGTGTGCTGGCTCATGGATACGGTCGTCTGCCCTCATTGCAAGTCCAATCGAATCATCACTTCGCGCGTTCCAAAGGATGTAGTGGCCGTCATGCCCTGCCCCAATTGCCACGAGCTCGCCGTTCTCTTTCGCAACAAGATAATTCCCATCAACCGGCGCATCCTTGAAGAAGGCAGCCGGGAAGAGCGGACCCAGCACCTCGCTCAGGTGATCACCGAATTCCTCGAAGCTGGCATTCTGCCCTTTCACGAGGGTGATTCCGATTTCGACAGCGGCGAAGACGAGATGGACGAGCCCATGGAACGCATGGATACCCAACGTGCGAACCACGGGCTGGATCCCATCTCGGACAAGGAAGCGGAGAAGTTCACCCGGGTCGATCTGAAGTGCCTGGACGACGCGACCTACTTCAAACGTCACTTCGGCAAGTAGTCAGCGTCTTTCGGGACCGTCCTGCACACAAGGGGACTAGCACGACGGACGTCAAACCTGATTATCCTGGGAACTTGGCCGTACCGAAGCCCCCCACAATGTGCGAGACCGTCCCGCGTTTTTGAAGCGCGAGACGGCTCAAAGTCACTCAAAAATTCACGGCAATGTGGGGACGTACCGCCGCGCGGGCACCCGACGCACGCGCCGTAGCAATCACGCTCGCTCCACCTCCCAGCTCAGCGAAGTCCACGCCAAAGCGGCGGCATGTCCCAGCGGATGCTGGAATCGTGATGCGAACCAAACCGGAATCTTCACACCCATCCACCGGGACGGGCACGCGCGTTCTGGGAATCCCTACAGTGTTCGGTTCACGGAAAGATACTTGGCGGAACGCGCTCGAAGAAGTGAGGAGCGCGAGTCCGTCCCCTACCCATCAGTGGTGCGAGAAACAGCGTTCCAGGCTGAAGACCATCGTAGCGCCCGCTTCGTTACAGGCGGTGATGGCGTCGTAGTCGTTGACGCTGCCGCCAGGCTGTACGATGGCGGTGATGCCCGCGGAGGTAACCGCGTCCACGGCGTCGCGGAAGGGAAAGAAGCCGTCGGAGGACATCACTGAGCCTTCGAGAGTTTCCACGCCCTTGTACTTCTGGCCGGCCTTAATGATGGCCTGCTGCACGGCGCCCACGCGATCCTGTTCGCCCGTGCCCACGGCCAGGGTCTGGCCGTTCTTGGCAATCACCACGCCGTTGCTGCGCACATGTATATTCACATACCACGCGAAGAGGAGGTCGTCCAGCTCGCGTTCGGTGGGCTTGCGGGCGATATCCGCACGGCCCTGCTTCGGGTGATCGTTGTAGGCCGGCACCAAGTCTGCGGCGCTCTTCACGCGGGAAAGGTAGGGCTGGGCGAGGACGATGCTGCCGTCGTCGAAAACCTTCATTTCATAGCCGCGCGCCACATCGTCGATATACTTCGGCAGGGCGGAGAACTCGGGCACCTTGATGATGCGGATTTCCTTGTTGCGCTTGAAGCGGTCGGCGTCGTTGAAGGCGGCGAGGGCGGCTTCGGAGAAAGACGGCGCGGCTACGCCTTCCACAATGGTCTCCATGATGGCGGCCGCTGTGGCTTCGTCTACTTCCACATTGAAAACCACCACGCTGCCGAAAGCGGCCTGGGCGTCGGCGTCACGGGCGCGTTCATAGACCTGGGCGAGGGACTGGCCGTTCACTTCGATGGCCACGCCGCTGGGGTTGCAGTGCTTCATCACGGCGCAGGCCGGGCGCTGCATGTATTTCAGGATCCCGATGGCGTGCTGCATGTCCTCCAGATTCGTCTGGGAGAGGCCGCTCTTGCCGGTCTTGAGGATTTCGTAGCGACCCAGAACCACGCCCGCGCCGTCGGCGGGACGGTAAAAGGCCGCGGCCTGGTGGGGGTTCGTTCCGTAGCGAAGGTTTTCCACCTTCTCATAGCTGCGCCCCAGCAGGGCGAAGGTGTCGGGGAATTCGCCCTCGGTGCGGGTGCGGTACATCTGCTTCAAATCGTGTTCGGCCATGGGTATGCTCCTTTGGCGTTTAAGTCTGGCGGGGTGCAATCGTGCACTCCTCCAGGCCCAGGCGCGCGGCAAAACAACAGAAAGCAGCCCGTTTCCCCGTGGTTGATTCCACGCTTCGTCGCCAGTCACGGCGCTGCTTGTGAAGGAGCCCTATTATGCCACAGGGGATGGGGAATAGTGAATTTTGAATAGGACGAACTGTTCACAACGGACTTGTACGAAAGATTGAATCTGGCCGGTTCGTCCGGAAAAGGCAACGCGCCGGAGGACCCGATCCGCCGGCGCGTTGCGCGTTCGATTCAGTCAGCTCGCGCTCACGGCGTCCGTGCGATGCGGAAACCGTAGCCGTAGGACGTTGCTTCCGGTAGACTGTTGCCCAGCCGTCCCGCTGTGCGGGCCATATCGCTGGAGGTGGCCCAGGAGCCGCCGCGCTGCACTTTGTAGGTGCCTGTCTCCGGGCCGGTCGGGTTCGAGAGGGGGCTTTCCGCATAGTACGTCTCGCTGTACCAGTCTTCGCACCATTCCCATACATTGCCGGACATGTCGTAGCAACCCACGGGACTCACGCTGTTGGCGGTCTGGACGTCCGTGTGTGGACTGACATTCACGCCGTCATACCAGGCCACCGGCGAGGTCTGGGGATAGTCCACGAGCCCGAGGGGGTTGGAGTTGAGGCTGGACTCATAGAAGTTGGCTTGATTCGTCGCCAGGGTATCGGTTGTCGTGCCGTAGCGCCAGTGCTGTGTGCCGTCCCACGCGGCGGCCCGCTCCCACTCGGCCTCGGTGGGCAGGCGATAGCCATTGCGCACGGGAGTGAAGCGGGTCCAGGTCGTGAAGTCGTAGGCCGGGTTGAGCTGGTCAATCTCGCTGCGCCAGTTGCAGAAGGCCACGGCACCGTACCAGGAAACGTGGGTCACTGGATGGAATTCCATCGGGAAGAGGACGCCGCCCGTACCCACGCGAGTTTGAAGCGCAAACACGCCATCTTCGAAAACCAGCGGAGACGACAGCGAAGTCGCATAGGTGTCTGCGAGCAGCTTGCCGTGGGCATAGATCGTGCCGCCCGTGTAGGGCCCGCCCACGCTGTTTTCGAGCTCACCAAGGAGGTAGGCCCAGTTCAGGACGTACGCAAACTGTCCGTAAGTGATCTCAAAGATACCAATTTCGTAGGTGTCGAGGTTCACACTGTGCAGGGGCAGCTCAGAAAGTGAACCTGTACCGGTGTAAGGCCGACCCATCACAAAGCCGCCTGCCGGTACGCCAGCCGACGACAGCAACTCAATTTCGCCTTCGCCCTCACCCTCACCCTCGCCTTCACCTTCGCCGCCCTCGGCACCAAGCGAAACCACGAGATCGATGGACGAAAGGGGATCCGCAAACTCGCCGCCCGCCGGCGACTGAGAAATGACAATGCCCTCGGCAACGCTGTCACTGAACTCGAAGGTAATCTCGCCTACGAAAAACACAGAATCATCGATGGTCGCTTCGGCCGCCGCCTGGGTCAATCCCACTACCCCGGGCACTTCGACGCTGGAGGGACATCCCGTGAGCCCAGCCATAAACACTACAAGAACCAGAAAAATGCCACAAACGCGGTACAGGGACATAAAGAGACCTTTCAAATACGGATGGCTGATGGTGCGGATTGGTGACAGAGTCCACAGCGCAGAGTATGCCGGGGCGCGATTGGAGATGCAAGAATGGAACCGCAGGGCCCGACGCGTTCGAACCTTTGTGGGGCCTTCAGCGCGCTATGCTAAACTCGCCGGAACATCAACTCTGGAGTCTATCCATGTACTGTGTATCGATTGTCGCCGCTTTCTACGCCCTGGGCATGTCCGTCGCCGCCGAAGGTCCCGGCGCACCCGAGCGTTTGCGATGCGAATATGCCGTCAACCCACAGGCCGTCGACGTGACGGCCCCGCGGCTCTCCTGGGAGCTAACCGATTCCCGGCGTGGCGCGTATCAATCGGCCTACGAGGTCCAGGCCGCCCGCGCGGAAGCCGATCTGGTAGCGGGAGTTGACCTGCTGTGGAGCACCGGCAAAGTGGACTCGACGCAGTCTATCCACGTGCCCTATGGGGGCGCGGAGCCCGGCGCGGGACAGCGGGTCTACTGGCGCGTGCGCACGTGGGACGGCGCGGGCGTGGCGTCGCCCTGGTCGGAGATTGCCTTCTGGCAGCGGGGCCTTCAAGGTGAAGATTGGAAGGCCCGGTGGATCACGCTGGATGAAAAGCGCGAAGGACCCGAGCCGATCTTCGGCGACTGGATCTGGCACCCGGTGCTGACGGACGACGAAGACACGCGCTATTTTCGCAAGGTTATCGAGCTGCCCGAGGGCGCGGTGGTTCAGTCGGCCCAGCTCTGGGGCGCGGCGAACAATGAGTTTTACTGTCACGTCAATGGTGAGTATGCGGGCGGTTGTGACGAGTGGAAGGCCGTGGAGTCAAAGGAATTTGGCGCGCTGCTGAAGCCGGGGAAGAACATCTTCGCGATTCGCGGCGTGCATGATCGTCTCGCGGCCGGCTTTACCTTCGGTGCGCGGATAGTACTGGCGGATGGGCAGTTCATCGAGCTCCGCTCCGACACGGATTGGAAATGCCACGACGACAAGCCCGAGGGTTGGCAGACGGTCGACTTCGACGATTCGACCTGGGCGTCGGCGAAGTTTATGGGTCGCTACGGCGAAGCGCCCTATGAGGCGGCGGGCGAGCGTCTGCCGAGTCGCTCCATCGCGCTGCGCAAAGACTTCATGGCACGCGGCGATGTCGTTCGCGCAAACGTCTTTGCGAGCGGCCTGGGCGTCTACCAGCTTTTCCTGAACGGCCAGCGTGTGGGCCAGGATGAACTTGCGCCCGGCTGGACGCACTTCAAGAAGCGCATACAGTACCAGGCCTATGACGTGACCGATCTCGTGCGCGAAGGTGACAACGCAATCGGCATGCTCCTGGGCAACGGCTGGTGGGGCGGGTGCATGGCGGGCGCCTGGAAAGATGGGAACCATCGCGGCATCGTGCAACTGGAAATCACCTATGCGAATGGCGAGACGGAACGCATCGTCACCGATGAAAGCTGGAAAGGCACCGAGTCGGCCATCGTCTCCGACAGCATCTACAACGGCGAAGGCCACGATGCGCGCCTGGAGATGCCGGGTTGGAATGCGCCCGGCTTCGATGCGAGCGCCTGGCGCGATGTTGAACTGTCGGAGCAATCTACCGACGTACTCACGGCTCACATCGGCCCGCCGATTCAGGTGACGGAAGAGATCGCACCGGTCTCTGTGAGCGAATTGAAGCCGGGCGTGTTCATCTTCGATTTCGGGCAGAATGCGGCGGGCCGCGCGCGCTTGAAGGTGAGTGGTGAAGCGGGCACGGCGGTGCAATTCCGCCACGCCGAAGTGCTCAATCCCGATGGCACACTGCACACCGAAATCCTGCGCGGGGCCAAGTGTACGGACACCTACATTCTGAAAGGCGGCGGCGAGGAGATCTGGGAGCCTGCTTTCACCTATCGCGGCTTTCGCTATGCGGAGGTGACGGGCTTTCCCGGCACGCCCACAAAGGACACGCTGACCTTCCGCGTGATGCACGCGAATACACCCCCGATCGGCGAGTTCACCTGCTCCGAAGACATCATCAATCGCGTACAGAAAAACATCGTTTGGGGCGCGCGCTCCAATTTCTACAGCGTGCCCACGGATTGTCCTCAGCGCGATGAGCGCCTCGGCTGGACGGGCGACATGCAGCTCTTCCTTCCGTCGGCCGCGATGAATTTCGACATCGCGGGCTACATGACCAAGTGGATGCAGGACATCGTCGATTCGCGCAATGCGGACGGCTCGATCCCCGACGTGATCCCCGCCCTGAGCGCCGCGCCCGGCGCACCGGGCTGGTCCGACGTAGTAGTGACCCTGCCGTGGACTATGATGCGCTATTATGGCGACATGCGCATCGTAGAAGAGAGCACGGAGGCGATGGAAGGTCACCTCGATTTCATGCGCGGCATGGCGAAGGACGGGCTCTTCTCGCGCGGGCGCTACGGCGACTGGGTGGCACTGGAGGACACGCCCCGCGATATGCTGGCGGGGGCCTATCAGTGTCTTTCCACCCGGCGTGTATTCGAAATGGCTCGGGAAATTCGGGACTATTCTTTACTCGAACCTACGTATCAAGAGATGAAGCAATTGGAGGAACTTTACCACGCACGCTACTTCGACCCCGCGGCGGGCGAGTACCAGGGCGGCTCCCAGACCGCCCAGGTGGTTCCCCTTGCCTTCGGCATCACGCCGGAGAATCAGCGTGCCGCCGTCGCCGCGAAACTTTCGGAGAAAATTCTCGCGCGGAACAATCACCTCGCCACGGGCTTCATCGGCTCGGCCTATCTAATGCCCGCACTCAGCGACAATGGCCTCGGCGATTTGGCCGCGATCCTCGCAAACAACCGCACCTATCCCTCCTGGGGCTATATGGCCGAGTCGGGCGCAACGACCCTCTGGGAACGGTGGAACAGCGATCAGGAGGAAGCCACGAAGTCCGGGATGAACTCCTACAACCACTTCACCTTCGGCAGCGTGAGCGAATGGTACTTCGAGTATCTGCTGGGAATCAGGCCGCTCCTTCCGGGATTCAAAGTCGTCGAAATCGCGCCTCACATAGAAGCGGCAACTTGGGCGAAGGGCAGCTATCATTCCATGTATGGGCCAATCCGCTGCGAATGGAACCGGGAGAACGGGTTTACGATGACGGTGGAGATCCCGGCGAATACGGGCGCGGTAATCGTGTTGCCCGAAGGGTACCAGATGGATTATCGGGAATTCGGGGACACGGTCGAGCGGGAAGGCGGAGGATCGTCGTTCAAGGTGGGCGCGGGCAAGTATACTTTCGTGGCGAAGAAATGACCAAGTTTTCGACGCGCTACCTTCGTGGTACAATGGTCTTACCTTAAGTAGAGTTCAGACGGCCGATTAAAACGGGAGTCGATTCATGATATTCACGGATATCGAAAAAGAGGCGCTTTCTCTCACATTGGAAGAACAGACTCAATTAGTGAATAGTCTGGTAACAAATATTGAGAGCACCACGGACGCGGAGATTTCTCATAGTTGGGCGCTGGAATCATTGCGGCGCCTGAAAGAGTTGGAGGATGGCACCGCGAAAGAAAATCCGCTTGAAGATGTGCTCCGGCGGGCTCGCATGGCAATTTCGTGAAATCAGTTTCTTTCCACGAAGAAGCGGACGCGGAGACGGTACGGATAACGATACTTTACAATCGGGAAGAGCCGGGGCTCGGCTTCGAATTCCTGGAAGAACTTGATAGAGCACTTCAGCTTCCTCGGAGCAATCCAAAGGCATGTCCCGAAGTCTATAAAGGGATTCGGCGACTTACAATGCGTCGCTTCCCGTATAGCATTTACTATGTGGAAGGGTCCCGACGGCTAAGAGTGCTTTCAGTTGCCCACAATCGACAAAGGCCGGGTTACTGGCTAAATCGAGTTAAGGAGTAGCGGTGGCCAAGGGCGGGTAATGTGAACTTGGCCTTCCAATTGTATCGAGATATCGGTCCCATCCGTCCTACTTCACCGCCACCACAAACCGGTGCTCCGCGCTTTTCACCATTCCCTCTTTCGCCTTGATAAACGCCGCCGCCTGGGTGGCCTCGGGTCTTACTTCGTCGTCAAAGGCCGTGGTGATGAGAATGACCACTTCCGTCTTCCCAGCCTTCTCCGTCGGCGTGCCCTGCACCACACCGGTGCGTTCGTCGACGCTGAGCCAATCCGGTCCCGACACTTTTTCGAAGCGCGGGCTTTCCTTTTCCCAGTACGCGTTCCCCGGCGCGTCGTAGCGGTGTTGCAGGTCGCCCATGGAAGTGACGGCTTGGATCGGGTACTGGAACGCCTCGCCCACTGTGGCTTTCGTCACCGGCGTGCTGTAGACCAGTGGACGCGGCAGTTCCACATAGTCTGAAGGACAACTTTCCACGCCTTCCTTGTCCACCGCGACCACGCGGTAGTAGGCGAGGTTCGCCAGTGGACCTTCGGCCTTGCGTCCACCCACCACGAGCTTCGGGCGCTTCGTCTCCACCATCACCATGGGCGGGCCCTGGTGCATCGCCTGGATAGCGTCCCCACCGATGCTGAAGCCTTTTTCATTGCTACCGTAAATCTTGTAGCGCACGGGTTTGATACCTGAAGGGTTCGGTGCCCAGGTCAGCGTGACCTTGTCTTCGCCCTTCTGGTCCAGCGCGAGATCTTTCGGCACCGTCGGCCCGGTCCACGTAAAGGACCAGGTCTCGCTCCAGTTGCCCCAC
>JBIJDL010000023.1:0-27083 GCA_044344195.1 Candidatus Hydrogenedentales bacterium | reverse complement strand
AGGCGTGGGCGCACGCGCCAGTAATAGGTCTCACCGGGGGAGAACATGCCGGCAAAGGGCACTTCGTACTTGTTCTCGGTCAGCACCACATCGTAGTTCGGGCGATAGGGGTACTTGAACTCGGGATCGCGGCTCACACGCAGCCAGTAGGCGTCACAGCCCTCCACGGCAGGCCAGGCAAAGGGCACCTGGGTGGCATGGACTTCGGCCGCGACTGCCGGGGACTCGGGCGCGGCCGGGGCCGCAGGGGCTTGGACGTTGCCCGATTCCTTCCAGCGATAGGTCACGCGCACGGTGCGACCGGCGGGCGACTCATCTGTGTACGCCACACTGTTGTCGCCCACCGACAGGCGCGGCAGGGCGATGGGATAGGTGTAGAGGTCCGTGCGCAGGCGCACCGCGCGCAGCGAGGCGCCCCGCGCGTTGATGCACGAAATGCGCAGCCAATAGGTGCGCTTCGGGTCGCCACCGTGAATTTTCAGCGCCTCATCCAGCGGAACCTGCACGGCCCAGCGGGGCATGGCCGTGCGGCGGTAGATCTCTTCGTAGTTCTGTCCGTCGAGGGACAGCTCCACGCGAAAAGCCGAATTCGGCGGGAAGTTGGGGCTTGCCTGAACGGCCAGGTTGCCCCCGCAGATCGTGTAGGGCGAGGCCACGGGAATCGTCATCGTGGAGACTTCCGCAGCCATGTAGAAGGCGTCGCGCGCAACCTTGAAGCCGTCCAGAACCACGTCCGTTCCCGAAAGTCGCGCCGGGTCCGCGGGCAGCGTGTAAAGCAGTTCAGAGTTGCCATAGTAGCGATGCTTTCGGCCCTTCTCCTGCCAGGGCGTCTTGCCGCGCCGTTCCCAGAAGAATTCAATCTGCTCGCCGGGCCGCAGGCTGTAGTTCATCGCGTGGCCTGTCTTCCAGAACGGTCCGCGCTCGTCGTCCGCACCAAACAGGGTCGCATTGCGCGCGGGCGCCTCCCACCCGGGGAAAATCGGGCCAAAGGCGAGCTCACGCCGTGCGTAGTCGTGGTCCCGCGTGGCGGTGTCGCCGCTTACCGGCTTCCGATTCTCGCGATCGAGGAAGAAGGTGCTCTGATCAATATCCATCCACTGGAAATCGCCATCGTGCCATACCTCGCACATGACGTGGCCGTGCAGTCCGCGCACGAAGGGATCCTGGCCACCGGCTTCGGCGTTGAACCCCGCAAGGTGGAAAAGCCCCGAACCGATGGCCCCGGAATCATCGCAGAAGCCTCCGCCATAACAGTTCAGGAAGCGCACCGGATCGTGATAGTCGCCCTTCTCAAAAAGGGGATCATCGTGGTGCCGGTTCTGCCGGAGTCCCTCCCAGATCATATAGATCTTTTCCTGGGGATCTTTCGCGCCCGCCGTGAACTCCGCCAGCATCGAATCCGCCGTCTGCCACTCGCGCTTTCCATTGGTGATGATACGCGGATTCACCACGGTGCTGCTGCCGGTGTTCTCTATGAGCAGCGAGACATTGTTCTGAAAGCCAATATCCCACGTCTCGTGCTTGCGCGTCGTGGTATTGTCCATGTCCGCCGTGCCGCCCATGGGAATCGTGTAGGTCTGGCTGACGTCGCGGATGACCTGGACATCCTTCCGCTCGCCCAACAGCTCGAAGGACTGGGCAAGTGCCGGCGCCGTCAAGGCGACGGCGGAAATGGCGAGAAAATATAAAGGCGGCGGGCGGTGGAACAGCATGGGGGGACTCCTGAACGATGGCGTAAGACTCACGCGGGGTGTACCATACCATAGCAGGTTTGCACGGGCGCTCGAAAGGCCAAAAATCGCCGCAGCCGGGCGATCAGGCCTGGAGGTTCAGTCGGGAGCCAGGAGTCGCGGGGGCATCGATGGTCGGCGGAGGGGTTTCCGAAGTTTCGGCCGCCGCGGCATCTTTTTCCGGGCGCTCCGCAGGCGGAGCATCACTCTCGAAAAAATTACGTACGGCGGGGCTGGCTTCAGGCCGCACGCGTTCGGGTTGGCGAAACTCCACTGGCTCCAATTCCCGGACCGCAACCGCATCCTCGCGTCGGGCCTGGGCTATGCGGGCCCGATCCCGAAGCTCGTCCACCGTGGGCACAAGCTGCTTGGCGGCACGGAGGTTGGCGTCCAGGGTTTTGAGCGCGGCACCGGAAGGGGAGAGGGTGCCTTCGCCGAAGCCCGCGCGGATGGCGGGCACCTCTTTCTCGCGCACGAGCTGTCCGGGCTTCTCGGCAAACTGATTGGACGCGACGCCGCGAATCGACCGGGATGGCCCGGCCGATACCAGCGACAGGGTCGCTTGCGATGTTGCGCCAATGTTGATGGTCATGATTTTTCGAAGCCTCAGTGAGACGCTGTGTGGCGCGGTGGCCAGGCGGGTAAGGCCTAAGCCACTGCGCCACCTTAATTTTCCCACAGTCGGGCGGGTGTGTCAAGGTTTGGGAATAGCACTAATCAGACGGACCAGATTTGTCAGATCCGGCAGATTCGTCTGATTGGCCCGCCGCGCATTTTCAGCCCCTGTGCACCGCCGTGCTATCATCTTCGCTGCGGTGCCGTGATCGGGCGGCTCGCCAGCTCCGAGGTGCGATTGGCTCACACGATGGAAAACATACTGTTATCCCTGCGCAGCGGCGTGCGCTTTCCACTCGTGTTGTTGTGGACTGCCGCCATCTGGAGCGTGCGCCTGGCCTTCTGGCCCATTGGGTGGTGGTCGGAGGCCCTGGACCGTCGGGGTCGGCGCTGGATTATGCGGGTATGGGGCGAGGGGTTTCGGCGCATTGTGGGCATGGCGCTGGAAGTCCATGGTCCCCTGCCGAAGCCGCCCTATTACCTCGTGGCGAACCACCTCGGCTATCTGGATATCTTCACATTGGCGACGGTGCTCGGGTGCACCTTCGTGGCCCGGGGCGACCTGGCGCATTGGCCGATTATCGGGTGGGTTTCCCGATCGCTCCACGTTCTTTTCATCAACCGCGAGCAGCGACAAGATGCCGTCCGGGTGAATACGCTCATCGCCCACACGCTGGCCGAGCGCGACGGGCTGGTGGTTTTCGCCGAGAGCCGCATCTCGTGCGGGCTGGCGGTGGAGCCCTTCAAGTCGGCGCTTATCCAGCCCGCCATCGACAACGGCCTGCCGGTCCACTACGTCACCATCAACTACAGCACGCCCAACAACACGCCCCGCCCCTCAGACGTAGTCGGCTGGTGGCGACCTGAGGGCTTCTTCTTCCACGTGCGACGGTTGTTGAGGTATCCGGGCTTCAAAGTGACCCTGCACTTCGGGGACGAGCCCATTGCCGGAGCGGACCGCAAGACCCTGGCCGCGGCCTTGCACGAGGCAGTGAAGGCGAAGTACGTGCCGTTTACGTGATGTCGGGTTGGGAGAAGTTCTCTACTGTCGAGAGCAGCAAACTCGGGGTGCCACCCTCAAAGGGAGGAGCGAAGCGGGGGAACTTTGTGGGTGAGGGACTTCGGCGTGAGGGAAGCACCCTCTGACTTTTCAAAGGCGGGCCTTGCACACACTCAAAATTCTGTGACGGACTTCATCTCGTCACCCACAAGCATCCGACCTCCTTTGGCGGGGGCATTAAAAAAGTAACGGGAGAGGTGCATTCCTGAAAGGCTTCAGGAAATCGTGAATGTGTATTCAGTGGGCCTTGTGTTCTTGAAATCCTACACCCACAAACTTCCTCCGCTTCGCTCCTCCGTTTGAGGGTGGCACCCGAAGGTATCCTTAGAATTTGCAACAGCCTATCCCCGCCCTAACGGCCTCAGAATCCCCTCATAGATCCCCTTAACCTGCGCCGCCTGCGGCCCCAGGGCATACTTGGTCTCCGCCAGCCGCCGCGCGCCCGCCCCAAGCGCTGCACGCCGCGTTCCATCGCGACCCAGCGTCAGCAGAGCCTCCGCCAGCCCATCCACGCTGCCGTCCGTCACGAGGCCCGCTTGCCCATGGGGCACGATCTCCTTCAGCATGCCCCGGTCCGCCACCACCACGGGCTTCCCCATGGCGAGCAGCTCCCGTGCCGCGCGGCAGGTGCCATCGCTGCCGGGAACGAGATAGACCCCCACATCCACCGCCTGGATCGCCGCCACAAAGTCATCACCCTCAATATATCCCGTGAAAATTACCCGCCCGTCGAGGCCTAGCTTTCGCACGGGTTCCATGGCCACCTTTTCCTGGTGGGTGCCCCGGCCGATGATCACCAGCCGCGCTCCCGGCAGCGCCTCCACCACACGCCGCATCGCCTGGAGCAAATCCTCGAAGTGGCGGTGGGTCTGCATGCGCGCGACGATGCCGATCACATAGGCATCGGCCGCAAGGCCCAGTTTTTCCCTGGCATTGGGAAGGGCGCGAGTGGGGTCGAAGCGCGTAATGTCGATGGCCCCCGGCACCACTTCCGTCTTTTCGGGTGCCATGCCAAAGGCCGCAATGTCATGGAGCCGGGCCATCTCGGAGGGCTCCAGCAGGGCTGTCGTGCGCGCGAGCATGCGCTGGCGACGCGCGTTGTGTTCGAGGCCCGTGCCCTCATAGCTCGAGCGCACGAGGGGCGTATCGCTTCCTTGGAGGGCCCGCACGGCAATCTCATGATCGTTGTCCAAATGGCAGTGGACGATATCGAAGGGGTGCTCGGTGAGGTAGCGCCGGAGCCGCCGCACATCCTGGAAGTTGTACCAGGGGTGGCGGTGCTTGCGCAGGTGAAAATCGAGGATGGGCGCGATACCCCGCCCCCGTGCCGACTCCACGACCATGTTGATCGACTTGCCCGCGTCCGGTGCGCACGCGAACTCGGTGTCTACGCCCGCGTCGCGCAGGGCGCGGCAAAGGTTCAGGGCCGGCTCAGCCGGCCCTGTCCATTTGCAGTTGCTGAAGAGATGGAGGACCCTCATGCCGCGTTTTCGTCTTTGACATCCTCAAATTTGACGGAAACCAACTGGGAGACGCCTCGCTCCTGCTGCGTCACGCCGAAGATGGCGCCCGCCTTGGCCATGGTCTGCTTGTTGTGCGTGATGATGATGAACTGACTCTGGTCCGTGAACTCGCTCACGAGCTCCAGGAAGCGGCCCACGTTGGCATCGTCCAAGGGCGCATCCACTTCGTCGAGCACGCAGAAGGGGCTCGGCTTCGCGGTGAAGATACTGAAGAGCAGTGCGATGGCCGTCATGGCCTGTTCGCCACCGGAGAGCAGCGAAATGGTCTGGGGCTTCTTTCCGGGAGGGCGCGCTTCGATTTCGATGCCGCTCTCGAGCGGGTCGTCTTCGTTAAGCAGGTAAACCCGGGCCTGACCGCCGTTGAAGAGGCGTCGGAAATAATTCTTGAAGCACTCGCTCACGGTCTTGAAGGTATCCATGAAGAGTTCTTTGATGGTCGTGTCGATACGATCCACCACGCTCAGGAGCGTTTCACGGGCCTTGCGCAGGTCTTCCTCCTGGGAGCAGAGGAACTGATCGCGCTTCTCCAGCGCCTCATATTCCTCAATGGCCATGAGGTTCACCGTGCCCAGGCGCTGGATGTCCTTGCGGTGTTCCTTGATTAGATTCTCGCGCTCTTTCTCGTCAAATTCGTCCGTACCCACCTGCTTTTCGTCGAGGGAGGCCAGGGCCAGGTTGTACTCGGTCAGGATGCGCTCCTGGTGATAGGCGATGCGGTCTTCGCGCTGGGTCAGTTCGAGTTCCAGGGCGTGGACCTCCTTCTGGCCCTTCGTGGACTCGATGCGGAGTTCCTTCAGGCTGCGGGCGAGGGCCGAAGCCTCTTCGTTCAGGCCGTTGTGCTCCTTCTGCGCCTCCAGCACCTTGTCGTGGGCCTCTTCTTTCGTCTCGGAGAGGGCCTTGGCCCGTTCAAGGTGATCGGCTATCCCCGCTTCGAGATCGCGGGCCTTGAACTGCAATGTCTCGATCATCTTGTCGCGGCGCGCCGCCTCTTCGAGGGCCTCGGTGTGTTCCCTGGCTTCGCGCATGCGGTTGCGCTCCGCCTCCTCCAGGCTCTGCGTCAGGCTAGCCAGCTTGATGCGCAGTTCCGCCAGGGCGTCGCTACACGTGGACAGGGCGATGCGCCGTTGCACCGCGTCTTCCTGGGCCTGAGACGTTTCCTGCTGGATGAGATCGTCGTCGCCCTCCATGGAGGAGATGCGTTCCATGGCCTCCTTGCGCCGGGCTTCCAAGGCCTCGCGCTGGGCCAGCAGGCCATCGCGCTGTTCGCCCAATTGGGAGCCGGAACTCGTCAGCGTGTCGAGCTCCGTGGTCAGGCGCGCGATTTCCACACCGGCCTTGTTCATGCGCTGGCGCAGGCCGTCTTCCTGCTCGGTCAGCGTGGCGGCCTTCTTGGAAAGCTCCTGCAGGGCGCCGGTCATTTGCTGCGCCTGCTGCACGAGAATATTGATGCGGCCCGCGGCCTTCTGTACCGCGCCTTCGAGTTCCTCGATTTCCGCGCTGCGGCCGAGCATGCCCTGGCTGTCGTTCTTCGTCTGGCCGCCGGTCACGGCACCGGAGGAAGTCACCACGTCACCATCCAGCGTGACCAGGCGCGGAAAACGGCGCTCGGAGCGGGCGATGCGAATGGCGTCGTCGATGGTCTCAACGATCATGGTGTTGTAGAGCAGGTACTCCAGCGCGGGCATGATACGCGCATCGCACTGGACGTAGTTAATGGCCTTGCCGATGACGCCGTGGGAACCACGGAGGGTGTCCGTGTCGTCCCGGTTGTTGCTGCGGATCGTGTCCAGCGGCAGAAAGGTCACGCGGCCCGCACGGTGCTTCTTCAGGAAAGCAATGGCGGATTTTGCCGCGTCGGCATGATCGCAGATGATGTTGTTGATGTTGCCGCCGAGGGCCGCTTCAATAGCCTTGCCGTATTCCTTGTCCGTGGAGAGCAGGTCGCCCACGGGCCCGATGATGCCGTCGACTTCAGGCATCTCGTGCTGGCGGGCCTTCATGATGGCCTTTACGCCGACCGCGAAGCCTTCGTAGTTGTCGCGCAGCTCGCGCAGGGAGTTCAGGCGCGCTTCTTTGCTGCTCTTCTGCTCGCGAAGCTGCTGCCACTCGTCGTTGGCGGACTTTAGCTCCTCGGAGATGCCCCGGTGCTTTTCCTGGGCTCCCTTGCGATCGGTCACGGTCTCGGTGAGTTGCTTCTGGACTTCGCTTTCTTCCTTGCGCCGTTCCTGAAGTTGCGTGGAGAGGTCTTCGTGGCGGGTGTTCTGCACCTTCTGTCGGCCGAAAATACCTTCGAGCTGATCGTCTATGTTCTGCAGGCTCACGCCCGCCGTCTCCAGTTCGGTCTGGGTGCGGTTGCGCGTGTTGATCGTGTCCAGCGTGCGGGCGCGCGCGGATTCCACCCGCTGCTCCGCCTCGGTCACGGCGGCTTCGGCCTGGGCGTACTCCGCCTGCTTCGCCTTCAGCGCGGCCTCGGTGCCCTCGATCTCCCGGGTCAGTTCCGTGGAGCGGCTGCCGGTCTCACCCTGGCTGCCCTTGACGTTTTCCGCGCGCTTGAGGAATTCTTCCTTGTCCTTCTCGGCCTGGGCGCACTGGGTTTTGGAGAATTCGATTTCTTTGCGGATGAGGGCGATCTCGCTCTCGATCTTTTCCATCTCGGAATCGACCTGGTACTCGCCTTCGCGGCGGGCCATGAGCATGCGCTCCAGCTCCACGCGCTTCACGGCCAGTTCTTCCTGGCGCGCCTCCATCTTCGCGGTCTGGGTCGAGGCCTTTTCATAGGCCTTTTCCGCCACGGTGTAGCGCTCTTTCAGATCTTCTATCTGGCCGCTGAGCTCGTTGAAGTGGAGCCACGCATTACGGATTTCCAGGCCGCGCAGGGCCTCGGTCAACTCGCGATGGCGGATGGCGGCGTTCACCTGGCGCTTAAGGTTGCGCATCTGGCGCTGCACTTCCGCGATGATGTCGGTCAGGCGCAGGAGGTTTTGCTCGGCGTTGTCGAGCTTGCGCATGGCCACCTTCTTGCGCGCCTTGTACTTGATGATGCCGGCGGCCTCTTCAAAGAGGAATCGACGATCTTCAGGTTTGGAGCTCAGCACCAGGCTGATCTTGCCCTGACCAATGAGGGAGTAGGCATTCGTGCCGATACCCGTGTCCATGAAAAGTTCCTGGACGTCTTTCAGGCGGCACGGAGCCTTGTTGATAAGGTATTCGCTTTCACCCGAGCGATAGACGCGGCGGGTCACCTGTACCTCGGCAAAGTCGAGGGGCAGCTTGGAGTCGGCGTTGTCGAAGGTCAGCGTCACCTCGGCCATGCCCATGGGCGTCCGCTGCTCGCTGCCGTTGAAAATAATATCTTGCATGTGGTTGCCGCGAAGGGCCTTGGCGCTCTGTTCGCCCAGGCACCAGCGCAGGGCGTCGAGGATGTTACTCTTGCCACAGCCATTAGGCCCCACGATGGCCGTGGTGCCGGATTCCAGATCGATGTGGGTCTTGTCCGCGAAGGACTTGAACCCGAGCATTTCTACACGTTTGAAGTACATGAAATCACCGTTGGTTGAACTGGGAAGCTCCCAGGAATGGAACAATGGGTCATAGGGGTCCCACGCATAGGGACGCTCAATGCTTCTTCACTTTTTCATCGCGGATCAGGATCCGCTCGATCGCCCGGGCCTGGCCCGTGGCATCGTCAATCTCGATCACCACCGCCGACAGCAGGGCCGCGCCGCCTGCCACATCGAATTTTTCCGGCATGCCGGAGACGAATTTTCGCACCACCACATCCTTGTCCGTGCCGATAACCGACTGGATGGGTCCACACATGCCCACATCCGTGATGTACGCGGTGCCGCCCGGCATGATCCAGTTGTCGGCCGTCTGGACGTGGGTGTGGGTGCCTACCACGGCGGAGCAGCGCCCGTCGAGGTACCAGCCCATGGCAATCTTCTCCGAGGTGGCCTCGGCGTGCATGTCCACCAGGATGGTGCGGGTTTCCTTAAGCAATTCCGGCAGCAGTGCGTCCGCCGCGCGGAAGGGGCAGTCGAAGGGCTCCATATAGATCCGGCCGATTAGATTTAGCAGGCCCAGCTTGCGTCCGTCGGGCAGGGTGATGACCGTGGCGCCTTTTCCGGGGAGGCCCGGCGGGAAATTGGCGGGGCGCACGAGCTCCGGAAGGCCGGGCATGGCGGCAATAATCGTCTTCTTGCGCCACGTGTGATTGCCCATGGTGAAACCGCCGATCCCGAGTCTCTTGAGTTCGTCGATGATCTCGGGGGTCGCGCCCAGGCCGCCGGCCGCATTCTCGGCGTTGGCCAGGATGATGTCGGGCTGCCAGGTCTCGCGAATTTCGCGGATGCGTTGCGCCACAATCTGCCGCCCGGGTTTGCCGACAATATCGCCAATAAAAACCAGTTTCATTTGATCGTATTCGCCATGGTAGGAATGCCCGGATGGAAAAAAGGGCCTGCTCAGGCCAGGATGCCCTTCTTGATTAGACTAAAGCACGGGCGCGGCCTTGCGGCGCGCGCCCGTGAGGCAGAATATACGCTTCGGAGCCCTTACTTCGCCATTTCCACCGCGCGGGTTTCGCGCACGACGGTGACGCGGATCTGGCCGGGATAGGTCATTTCGGTCTCGACCCGGCGGGCCACGTCGCGGGCCATGGCGGAAGCCTCGGCATCGCTTACGCGGTCCGGCTGGACCACCAGGCGCACCTCGCGGCCGGCCTGGATGGCGAAGGCCTTCTCGACGCCGTCAAACTCGTTCGCAATCTGCTCCAACTGTTCGAGGCGCTTGATGTAGTTCTGCATGGTCTCGCTGCGGGCGCCGGGGCGCGAGGCGGACATGGCGTCGGCCGCCTGCACCAGCACGGCAATAACCGAGTTCATGGGCATCTCATTGTGGTGGGCACCGATCGCGTTGCACACGGTCTCGTTTTCACCGTGGCGCTTGGCAATGTCGTGGCCCAGAATGGCGTGGGAGCCTTCCACCTCGTGGGTGAGGGCCTTGCCCATGTCGTGGATCAGGCCGGCGCGCTTGGCCTCCTGAATGTTCAGGCCGAGCTCCGCGGCCATGATGCCGGACAGGTGGCAGACCTCTATGGAGTGCTGCAACACGTTCTGGCCGTAGGACGTACGGAAGCTCAAGCGGCCCATCAGCTTGATGATTTCGGGGTGCAGGCCGTGGACATCTGCTTCGAGGCAGGCGGCTTCGCCACGCTCCTTGATGGTCTTGGCCATCTCTTCATTGACCTTCTCCACCATCTCCTCGATGCGGGCCGGGTGGATGCGGCCGTCCTGAATCAGACGCTCCAGCGTGATGCGGGCCACCTGACGGCGGATGGGGTCAAAGCCCGACAGGATAACGGCTTCGGGGGTATCGTCGATGATGACGTTGATGCCGGTCGCGTTCTCGAGTGCGCGAATGTTGCGCCCCTCGCGACCGATGATGCGGCCCTTCATCTCGTCGCTGGGCAGGTTGACCACGGAAACGGTGGTCTCGGCCACGTGGTCCGAGGCGCAACGACCGATGGCTTCACTGATAATCCAACGGGCCTTCTTTTCGGCCTGCTCCTTGAGCTCGTCTTCCGTGCGCTTAAGCTGGAGGGCGCAGTCGCGCTTTACTTCGTTTTCAAGGGTTACAAAGAGCTCGCGGCGGGCCTGATCGGCCGTAAGTCCAGAGATGTCCTCAAGTTTCTGGGTCTGGTCCTTAACCAGCGCGGTGACCTTTTCGAGCTCTTTTTCGAGGGCCTTTTCCCGCTTGACGAGTTCCCGCTCCTGGGTGGCAAGGGCCAGGGCGCTCTTGTCGAGGACCTCGGCACGTTTGTCGACCGCTTCTTCTTTGGTCAGGATGCGCTTCTCAATGGAGGCGATTTCTTTGCGGAGTTCACGGGCTTCCTGCTCCATTTTTGCACGAAGATCAATTTCGAGCTCTTTGACGCGGGTCTTGGCTTCCTTCTCCCGAGTAGCCGATTCCCGTTCCGCATCCGAAAGGACCTGGGCCGCATCGCGGCGCGCCTTCCCCAGAAGGCTGTTACCCCGGGCCTGCGACAAGACGATACAGGCGACGTAACCCACAATCAGGCCTCCGATTCCGCCTGAGAGAATGCTTGCAATATCCATTTACATAAACCTCCGCCCTGTAAAGGGTTATACAGTATTAACAACCGGCGGAAGGTGCTATGAACAGGCAAGGATTTAGATCAGATTGTCAGTCCAGAGTGTAAAATTGGCGCTGCGTGCCTGAATGACAAGATACGACATTAAAGATCACCGTATGAATAAATATCCAGAAACCCGAGGGTCGGGGCCGGGTATTGACCTGAATCCTTGCTTCTCACATACCTGATGCCGGAGCAGAAATATTAGTTGACCCTCATTATAGGGTTGCGGATCGGGGAAGTCAACGCGGCGCAGGGGCTTGGGGGGTGAGGGATGGTCAGCGGACGGAAAAACCGTTTGCATCGAAGGTGAAGCGCATACCGGACTCGACGCAGAGGCCGACGCTGATGATAGGGTGGGGTATGTCCATGAAAATGACGGGCGCGAAGTCCAAATCTGGGATTCCTGGAACCTCGAGCATTGCCCAAAACAGATGTCTCCAACGTGGAGTGCCCTCAACGCCGCCAATTGGCGTTGCGTGCATACCGGCACACGGAAGGGACAGAATCTCTGTTTTGGACGACGTCAGTTGAAGGTGAACGGCGGTCCGTTCAATACTCCGTAACTGCTCGGGAGTCAGGAACGAGGTGCTTGCGCCCGGTAGAACATGGACTGGCGATGCTGTATCAAGGACAGCGTCATCCCATGCGTAACGGGTTTTTGGGCCCCTATTGCGCCTGGAAATTCTGCAGAGAGCTGAGTTCGCCACTTGAGGCGATCAAAGATCCCATAACCTTTTGACCGTATCATACTTGTCGCCTGCGCCCTTCAAAGTTCCTGCTCGACATTTGCTGTCTGGCCTGACATCGGCCATTGAATCCTCAGCTCTCACAGATCTGCAATCCGACATACGGCCTTAGGACAATTAAATGTGACAACTGGGGGTGGCGGATTAAATCGAGCCGTAGTATACTTTAGTTATGGACACCTTGACACACGATATCCTGGCAACGATAGAAACCCCACCCGGCATCGACTTTCTTCGTGACCAAGCTTATTTCAGATCCCATGAGGCCGAATTTCTGCGCAACTACCCCGGCAAGTTTGTGGCGATTCGTGGTGAAGAAGTGGTCGGGGTGGCGGACACCCGACGCGAGTTACTCGATCAGGTTGTTCAACGCTATAACGAGCATGTGTATTTTTTCTCCGAAAAGGTTTGCCCGGCGTCATTTGCACCTCCCGGTGATCCGGTCTATTTGATAATTTGAACGATCTACGACGTGATTCGATTTAGAGCTTCCGACAGCGCTTGGTGGTGCGGTTACCAAGTTCGCGTGTGATTGGAGTCAGACTACAATACCTCCCCGGTCCGAAAAGCGATGCGCGATATCTCAGATCTTGATCCCGAGGCTGATGCTACCTACTACAAATCGCACCGTGATGAATTATTAGCGCGCTATGGGGGGCGGTTGGTCGCGATTCGGAATGAGGAAGTAGTCGCGGAAGCCGAGACTTATTTCGAATTGAACAAAATGCTATGCGAGCGCTACGGGGGACTGGCGTACGCCTATATCAAGAAAGTCACCCCACTGTCGTTTGAAGATTGGGGCGACGAACCCGCCTATATTATAGTTTAGGATTTCGTGCTTAGAGGCAATGGCTCGCCCTAAGCCGATTTGGAGTGCATGGGAGATGGGTGCCGACAACATCGGTCCCGATTTCGATATTCTCCGGGACGAAGCTTTCTTCAGGGCGCACGAGGCCGAGTTCATGCGGGACGATCCGGGGAAATTGGTGGCCATTCGGGGTGAAGAGATCTTTGGCGTGTCGGATACTCGTCGTGGACTTATTGAATTGGCTTATCAGCGTTTCGGATGCGATTTCTACTTCTTTGCAAGGCAAGTTTGCCCAGAATCGTTCCTGCCCCCTGAAGAATGAGTTCGCTTGATGTATTGACGTTTGGCGTCCCACAACTTGTCACGGAAACTCCTCAAACGTCGCGTCGCTCAGATTGAAGCCCCGCAGCACCAGTTCCGCATCGCGCGATATGACCAGCCGACAGTCTTCGCAATCCCGAAGTCATCTTCGCCCGCGACGCCTTGGATCTTCATCCAGTTGAAGGGTGGGAGTTCGACTTCCGGGTGCAAAGACTGAAATTGGCACTCCTTTGAGACAATGACATCGTGAAAGGTGACACCAGTCAGTTGCGATGCGACTATCGCGTCTCTGAGTCGCCAGGTTGCGATAAAGCAGGGGCAAGACTCGATTAAATCACCCCCAAGCCAACCCTCGAATTGGTATTCCAACTCGATTACGGTGGGTGGGAACACGGACGTATCATGTCTTGTTCTCTCTCCGAATCCACCGGCGACTTCGGGTTCAATATAGGAAAATTTGGTCACGTTTCAGCCTCCAGTCCATATTCCTTCATCTTCCGCCACAGCGTCGACCGCGAAATCCCCAGCAGCTTCGCGGCCTTGGTCTGGTTGCCTTTGAGCGACTCCAGCGTGGCATGGATGTGGTTCTTTTCCAGCTCCACCAGGGTCATGACGCTGCGCTCGGCGTGGTGGGCGATGCGGAGGCGGGGCTTGATGCCGAACTGGACCTGGTCGGGCAGATCGACCGCGCGAATATGGGGGCCGTCGGCCATGATAATAGCGTGGGCGATGATGGTCTCCAGTTCCCGCACGTTGCCGGGGAATTCGTAGTGGGCCAGCAGGCTCTTGGTCTGGTCGTCGAGCCCGGAAACCTGCTTGCCATAGCGGCTGTTCGCCAGTTTGATGAAGTGCTGGATCAGGCTGGGGAGGGCCTCCATGCGCTCGCGCAGCGGGGGGATGCGGATCTGCACCACGTTCAACCGGAAATAAAGGTCCTCCCGAAAGCGATTCTCCTCCACCGCCAGCACCAGATCGCGGTTGGTGGCCGCAATAATCCGCACATTGACCCGTGTGGAGACGCTCGCACCCACGCGGCGGATTTCGCCGTTTTGCAGCACGCGTAACAACTTAGCCTGGGTGATGGGGGCCATGTCGCCGATTTCGTCCAGGAAGATGGTGCCGCCGTTGGCTTCTTCGAAGAGGCCGATCTTGTCTTGATTGGCCCCTGTAAAGGCCCCTTTGACATGGCCGAACATCTCGCTTTCCAGCAGGGCCTCGGGCAGGGCGGCGCAGTTGATGGCCACGAAGGGCTTGTCTTTTCGCGCACTCAGGCGGTGGACCGCATTGGCCAATACTTCCTTACCCGTGCCGCTTTCCCCGAGAAGCAGCACGGTGCCATCGGTGGGCGCGACCTTCTGGAGGAGGCGGATGACCCGCTGCATGGCCGGACTGTTCCCCGCAAGCTCCTCCACCATACCCTGTTCATAGCGATCCGCCGTGGTAGCCAGCGCGTGGACCTGCCGCGCCTTGGTCACCACCAACGCCACGTCGGAAGGCGGGCTGGACTTAGGCAGGTAGAAAAAGGCCCCTTGACGCACCCCCTCCAGCGCGCGGTCAATCTCATAGATATCGAAGAGAAGTATGAGCCGCGCTCCAGGGCTCTGCTCGCGGATGAAGGACACCAGATCCACGTCACTGTCCTGGTTTAAATCGAGATCCAGAATGATCACGTCAAAGGGGTGCCGCCCCACCAGACGCAGCACCCCGGCGGCGTCATGACAACGCTCCATTCGGGCATGCTCCGTGGCCAGGAAGTGCCCCACCGTATGGCCATAGTCCACATCGGCACAGGCGATTAAGATGTCTCCAAAGCGGTCCTGGAGCTGGGCGCTCTTCATTGCAACACGTGAAGTTTTCATGATACCGATTGTATCATAATGAAGCTTTTGGATCGGCGAAGCGTTGCGCCGGTAGGAGGATCAATCGGATGGACCAGACGGCTGCCACTTCCCGGATCGTGGGATATACCGTAACGACATGGACTTCGCGGACGATGACTTGGATCGTTTGGAAATGGCTCCTGAATTCTACGCGGGGCTCGCCCGGTTGCTATCCGCCCGGCCAACGCGCTACGATCATGTCGGTGGCCGTGGGGCCGCCACATAACCCAAACACTACCTCCCCCGTGCCACCCCTGTTTTCTTGCGCTGGTGCGGGTTGTCGTTTCATCCAACCCAGGCATTTCGATTGAGCAAAGCTACCAAAAAAGACGCCGGCAAAAAGCCCGAGGCCGTCGATCCCCATGATCTGGAAAAGGACGGCCCAATCATCATCGAGGGCATTGAGGATGAAATCCCCGATGAAGTCCTGCGCCTGGAGCTGGAAAAGTTCGAGGGACCCTTCGAGGTACTGCTTTACCTGATTAAATCCCAGGAAATCGATATTTTTGACATCCCCATCGTTAAAGTGACGGAGCAGTATCTCCGCTTCCTCGAAATGATGACCTACGACAATCTGGACGCGGCGGGTGACTTCCTTGTCATGGCGGCCACCCTTATTCAGATCAAATCTAAGATGATCCTCCCCATCGACGTGGTGGAAGAGGACGAGGAGGAGATCGAAGAGGACGATCCGCGCCTGGAGCTGGTGGAGAAGCTGCTGGAGTACCGCAAGTACCGCGACCTGTCCCAGGCCCTGGCGCGCCGGGGCGAAATCGCCGAGGATTACTTCCCCCGCTCCGCCAAGCCCAAAGTGGAAACCGATCCCGATGAGGACGACGGCCTTCTGGACATCACGCTCTACGACCTGATGAAGGCCATCCGATCAATCCTGCGCTTTGTCACGGACAAGCCCTTCCACGAAGTCGAGCTGGAGGGCGCGTCGGTGGATGAGAAGATTGCCTATATCCAGGAATTGCTCCACGATCGCGAGAGCCTGTCCTGGGCCGACCTGAAGGCGGACAATACGCAAAAAGTGCACCTCGTGTGCTGCCTTCTCGCCATCCTGGAGCTGTGCCGCATGCGCCGTATCCGCTGCCACCAGCACAGCACCTACGGCGAGATCCGCCTCTTTGCCCGGGAGCGCACCGACGCCGACTATGGTGAAGAATCCTACGACGAAGAGCAGGAAGCGAGAGCCGGGGCCAATGTGGTGGAGGCGTGAGCCCAAACCCCTCGGCCGGCGCGGGGAAGACGCCGCCGCGCGCTACCTGAAGAAGCAGGGCTACCGCATTCTGGAACGTAACCGCTTCCTGGGCAAGTACGAGATCGACATCATCGCCCGCGAGGGCGACACCATTGCCTTTGTGGAAGTGCGCACACGCAAAGTGCTGGACGATTTCCCCCCGGAGGATTCCGTGGGCCCCCGCAAACAACAGCACATCCGAAGCGCCGCCCAGCGCTACATCGACCAAGCCGACGACCCCACGGTCTACTACCGCTTCGACATCGTCAGCGTGATCATGCCCGACCAGGGCGAACCCACGATCACCCTCTTTAGAGACGCGTTCGGCGGCTAAAATAGGGATAACGGATCTGACCACGGAGTGCACGAAGGCACGGAGAAAACAAATGAGAGAGGCAAATTGGAGAGACCTTTACGAAAGTAAGGGTACCGTGACTCGGCACTGGTGCCTTTGTACTCCTCTTCTTCTCCGCGCCTCCGTGTCTCCGTGGTCCAAATATTTTGGTTTCGGCCCACGGCTGCTCTAAGCCATCCGTGGTCAATTCTTCATCGACAAAGTAAATGCGCTGTGGGCGACTGTCGCGGCTATTCCCGCGCCAGCACCGGTTGCACCCAGGCCATTTCGTAGTCCCCCTCCGCGTGGGGGTTCGCCTGCACCCTGTTTGAGACCACCCGGGCGCGGACGTATAGCTCATCACCCGCGAAGGTGTAGCTCGAGTCCAGGTCCGTCGTCTCGTGGAGCACCACGCCGATGCTGTCGCTGTAGATCAACGAGCTTCGCGGCAGCGGCACGCCCGCCGCATCCACCACGGGTTTGGCGCCCTCGTCGAAGTCTTTGCGCGTGCCGATGTACTGGGTCTTGTAGGTGACCCCTTCCGCGCCATCAATGCTGATCGAAAGGGATTTTCCGTCGTTCTTCACATCCTTCAGGGTCACACCGGTGCTTGCATAGAAATCGCCCCGCTGCATGGCCGCCACAATGGCGTTCGGTTCCAGCACCTCAGCGCGCACCATCACCCAACCCCGACCCGGATTGGACTCGCCCACTTTATAATCGTGGTAGTGATGGCTGTCGTCCGTGGCCACGCCATAGAGCAGGTAGTCCGGTTCGCGCCGCTGCTTCATAGAGAGGATCACGTCCCAGTGCCGCTCGCCCGAGGGCGCGCCCTCCGCAGGAATTCCCCAGGAAAACACGTTCGCGTGGCCGTTGTAGACCTCAAAGAAAGCGAGTCCCTTGACCTCCAGCAACTCCTCCGTGGTGACACGGTCGGAGAAATTCACATGGTTGATATGGGCGATCATGGGCTGGCCGTACTTCCGGCTCTGCGCCGCGATCTGGTCCACGTAGTGTTGCACCATCTCGGTCTTGCCGCCGTCCCCCGGCAGCCCCGGCACCACCTCACGCAGGTTCAGCGCGTTCACATGGGGATTCCCCTTCAAGGTCGTCATCTCCTCCGACGGCACCAGGATGAATTCCCCCGGCTTTTCAAAGTGGGCCCGAAGCTCGTCGATGGTTTTCAGGCGCATGGTCAGGGCACCCGCTTCGTCGTACTGAAGCTCGACCCAGTCCTTCCCGAACTCCGCCGACAGCGCCTGCACCCGCGCCGGGGTCAACTTGCCTTCCGGCAACACGTCTTCGTAGCGCTCGCCCTGCATCAGCGTGTTGTGCTCGGAATTGCACACGAAATCCCAGCCCCGGGTCTTGTACCAATGGATAATGTGCTCGGGTGCCGCGTCGCCGTCGCTCCACAAACTGTGGACGTGAGTCGCGCCCTTGAACCACTGGGTCTCGCCGTAAGCCGTGACCGAGGCCAGCGCCATCACCAGTGTGCAAATGAAGAGTCGTGCCATGATTCTACTTGTCTCCCGCCCGGGGAGGGCGTTGGTTGCAGGGCGAAGCCGCGCCCTATTCGATGCTACAAACTGCTGGAAAAATAGAGTACACTAGCCGCCACTATGCCCGCCAAATCTACAGGCGGCTAATCATCCGGCAACACCTGATAAATACGGAGAAAAACCCATGAATCCTATCTTGCGCCGCATCCAGTGCGGCTTCGGGGCACTCGCTCTGCTTCTCGTCGCGGGACTGGCCCACGCCAATTCCGCCACGGAACCCGCGCCGAAAAATGAAGAGTGGTGGCAAGCGCGCCATGCCCAGATGAACGAACGCGTCAAGCAGGGCAACGCCGACCTCCTCTTCATAGGCGATTCCATCACCCACGGCTGGGAGGGCGAAGGCGCCGCCGTGTGGGAGCAGTACTACGCCCCACGCAATGCGGTGAACCTGGGCATCGGCGGCGACCAGACCCAGCATGTGCTCTGGCGCTTGGAAAACGGCAACATCGACGGCCTCGCGCCCAAGCTCGCGGTCATCATGATCGGCACCAACAACCACGGCGCCAATTCCGCCGAGGAAATCGCCGAGGGCGTCACCGCCATCGTCCGAAAGCTGCGCAACGATCTGCCCGAAATGACGATCCTCCTGCTGGGCGTCTTCCCCCGCACCGACGTGGCCCAGGAATTCCAGGACAAGCTGAAGAAGGTCAACACGCTCATTGCCGATCTCGCCGCCGACAAGATGGTGAAGTATTTCGACCTGGGGCGCTTCTTTCTCGATGACGCCGGCGCCCTGCCGGCGGCGGTCATGCCCGACCTCCTGCACCCGAATGCCAAGGGCTACAAGATTTGGGCCGAAGCTATCGAGCCCTTTGTGGCCGAGCTTATGGGTGAGTATGCGAATAACACGCCCCCCAGGGGCTATGTGCCCCTTTTCAACGGCACGGATCTGGCCGGCTGGAAGGGCCTCGTGGAGGATCCTGAAAAGCGCGCCGCCATGACCCCCGAAGAACTTGCCGATCGGCAGAAGGCGGCGGACGCGGAGATGAACTCCACCTGGTCCGTGCAGGACGGTGTCCTCAACTTCACCGGCGAAGGCCACAGCCTCTGCACGGCCCGGGACTATCAGGACATTGACATGCTCGTGGACTGGAAAATCAGCCCCATGGGCGACAGCGGCGTTTACCTCAGGGGCGCGCCCCAGGTGCAGATCTGGGATCCGGCCCAGTGGCCCCAGGGTTCTGGCGGTCTCTACAACAACGAAAAGAACCCTTCGAATCCCCTGGTGAAGGCCGACAACCCCATCGGCGAGTGGAACCGCTTCCGCATCATCATGAAGGGTGAAAAGGTCACGGTCTACCTCAACGATGTCCTCGTGGTGGACAACGTGGTGCTGGAAAACTACTGGAACCGCGCGAACCCCATTTACGACAGCGGCCAGATCGAGTTGCAGAACCATGGCAACCCGCTCTCGTTCAGAAATGTGTTCGTGCGAGAGATCCCGAGGGACTAAGCGGTAGTGCACCAAGCACTGTGGACAGAGTGGACACAGTCCACACAGTCCACACAGTCCACTTGGTCCACTTGGTCCACTTGGTCCACTTGGTCCACTTGGTCCACTTGGTCCAAAAAAAGCCCGCGTCTCTGATGGACGCGGGCTTTGCAATTTCAATTAGTGCTACGCGTATTGCGCCACGATGGCCAGTCCCGTGGCCACGCTGGTGAAGGTGTCGCGCTGCTTCAGTTTTTCCTGGCCGAAGCGCTCCGCAAGCATGGACTGGATCGCGGGGATCAGGCTGGTGCCGCCCGTCGTCAGCACGAGATCTACTTCGCTGGACTTGATGCCCGCGAGCTTCTCCGCCTCTTCGATGCTCTGGAGCATTTTTCCCAGGTTGTACTCGATGATGTGGGCGAATTCCACACGTTCCAGGCGTTCGTGGATCTGGATGGCCTCCTTCTCGATCTTGATCTCCGTCTCGAGATCCGTCGAGAGGCGGCGCTTGGCCGCTTCCACTTCCCGGCTCACCGGATAGCCGAAGTTCCGCTGGATCAGGCAGCGCAACGCGCGCAGCGCCGCCGGTTGGTCCGACGTGGACTCCGCCGCGATCAGCCAGTTGATCGTCTCTTCGTTATTGAGCTTGTAGAGGTTCTGCCAGTCCAGGATCTGGTTGTACAAATACTGGGGCATGGGCAGGTTGTTGGGGCCGTAGCGCGCGCGGCTGCCGAAAACCGGGAACAGTTTGCTGCGGATGATCTCGCGGTCGATGGCGTCGCCCGCCACGGGTACGCCGGCCACACTCAGGATCTTGCTCTCGGCCAGGCGATCATGAAAGCCATGGGCGCTGCCGAATTCCATGATGCACACGTCGCAGGTGCCGCCGCCGATATCCACCACCATGAGGCGCTGGCGCTGTTCCGACGCCATGGCATACTCCACGCAGGCGCCCACGGGCTCGTAGAAGAACGTCACGTCTTTGAAGCCCGCCAGTTCGGCCGCCGTGCGTAACCGCTTCTCCGCCGTGTCGTTCTCGAAATCACGCTCGGAAAAGCGCACGGGACGGCCGAAGACCGCCCGGTCGATGCTCTCGCCGGCCTCCCGATCCGCCGCCTCTTTCATGGGGCGAAGGATCATGGCCACCAGCTCTTCGATCTGGTAGTGGGTGCCGAAGACCTCGGTGCCCCGGAAGCCGTCGTGGCGCATGAGCGTCTTGAGCGACTGGAAGAGGCGGCCGGGTGAGTTGATCTCCACCACGGCGCGGGCGCGCACCGCTTCCCGGGCCGTGCCATCCGTGGAGTGGGGACGGTAACCCTCGCTCTTGTCGGGCTCCGAGGCCACGTAGGCCTCGATGCTGATTCCGAGGTCCACCTGCTGCAGCAACACCTCCCGATCCACATTGCGATCGATAAAGGCATTTGCCGCGCCGCGGCCAATAATCTTCTCGCCCTCGCTCGTGATGTACAGCAAGGAGGGCAGGGATGTCGGGCTGTCGTTGATGTCATCCAGGGACAGGACTTTCACCTGGGCGCCATCGGAGAGCGCAATGCTGGAATTCGAGGTGCCAAAGTCAACACCGCAATAATACTTCCCCACAGGCAGGTACCTCTGTAACGTGTTTGAGGAAAACAACTTAGGTTGTTCGGGCAGGTCGTTTTTTACCAAACCGCGAAGTATATCACCTCGATCAGACGCCATGCAAATTCATCGGGGAGCCTGGAACCGCGACGTGCAGGTTGGTCTACTGACCTAATGTATATAAGAGCACTATATATATAAAACCTCTACTTGAATGGCGTGTACCCTGCGCGATATCATGCCGCGCATGCACGACAGCCAGATATTGAAGAATCGGGTGCGGGAACTGCGCGTGGCCAGAAACCTGCGCCAGGCCGATCTCGCCCATCAGGTACAGGTTACCCGCCAGACCATTCTTGCGATTGAGAAAGACCGGCTGAATCCTTCGATTCGCCTCAGCCTCAAGATCGCCCAGGTCCTGGGTGAGGCCGTGGACCACGTGTTCTACCTCGAAGAACCGGCGGGAAATGCCCGTTCATGCCGCGCCGGCGATCTCAACTAGCCGGCTCGGGCCAGCCCTGTTGCACCGGCCCGCGCGATACCCGTATGATCTACCTCGGCATCAGCAGTGAGGATTTCGATGTGATACGGTCGTACGAGAAGAATGATCTGGAAGATTTGCTCGAAACATGGTATACGGGCTCCCAGATAGCCCATCCCTTCCTTTCGGAAGAGTTTTTCGATATCGAGCGCCACAATATCCCCCAAATCTACCTCCCCATGGCCGACACCTTTGTCTACGAGCACGACCAGCGCGTGGTCGGCTTTATTGCCGTAATAAAGAATGAAGTCGGGGCCATTTTTGTCCACCCCGAGTATCACGGCCGGGGTTTCGGTCGCGCCCTGATGGACCACGCCCGCATGCTCCGGGGCGACCTGGAAGTCGAAGTCTTCAAGGAAAACCGCATCGGTCGCGATTTCTACCGCCGCTACGGCTTCACATTTCACGACGAACACGTCCACGAAGAAACAGGCGAAACACTCTTGCGCCTCGTCTACAGCGAGAACAGCGCAAACACGCCCCGGCCCTGAGTACCCGGCCTGCGCGGCCCCGCATGGCGTCGCCCCTCCTGTCTGCGATAGAATACGGCGGGACTGGAGCAATCGGGACATCGCCGCTAGCGTGGATAAGACTGAAGCCAAGAGAATATTTCTGGAAGCGGACGCCCTGTTTAATCAGGGCGAGTTTGATGCGTCGCTCCACCTCCTCCAGCGCCTCAACATCGAGTTCCCCCGGCAAAAGCACATCATGTATGCCGCGGCGTTGTGCCTGGAGCAGCTCGGACGAGCCCAGGAGTGCATCGGCCTCTGCGAGCAACTCATCGACCGTTTCCAGGACGAGCGTGCCGAGTTGATTCTCGGGCGGCTTGCCGGATTGGAGCACGTGGAGGAGCCGGTCCTCTCCCGCGACGGCTCCCGGCGGCTGAACCATGAGGATCACCGCCTCCTGGCCATGTTGATGGATCCCGACAGTGTCTCCCCCCTTCCCGCCCAGCAGGGCCAGGCCCGCGCCCTGCTCTACGGGCTCGGCTTCGCGGCTTTTCTCGTCCTTTTCCTGCTGTTCGCCGGAAGCTTCCTCTATTTCACGCCCGGTTACGGGTCGGGGGCCTCCCCCCGAGGTGGCGATTTCAACATCGGTCAGGTGCTGGTCCTCTTCTTTGCCACCTTCTTTTCCGCGAACCTGGCCACCATGTACGCCTTGCTCCATCTCATGCATCGTCTGCGCTATGAAGAACCCCTCGACAACGTCTTCGACGTCATACAATACGCCCTCTACGTGAGCCTGCTCCTGCTGGTACCCGTGTTCGGATGGGCCTGGATCCCCATCCTCATCCGAAAGCACTATGGCTTCCGCCTGGGCGAGCTGGTCCTTTTTCTGGTGCTCCAGACCGTGCTGGCCATCGGGTTCTCCCTCATTTTCGGCGGGCTCCTCCTCACCTTTGGCCAGGGCTGGGACCTGGCGCGCTGGCGGGGACTGCGCGGATAGCCCGTGCGAATAGCGACTCCACGAAGTTGCGAATGGGATCGCCCTGAAGTATCATTTTGAGGAACGAGTGTTCAGGGAAATACCCATGCAACGCCACACCGCACAGAACAAATTCGGCCAGGCCGACCTGCTCTTCCAGCAGAGTCGCTTCGATGAAGCCCTCTCCCTCCTGGACGAGCTCGACCAGGCCTTTCCCAATTCCCCCAATATCATGTATCCCCGCGCCCGCTGCCTCGTCGAAATCGGCGAGACGAACGAGGCCATGGATCTGCTCGACGAGCTCGTGCTCCAGTTTCAGCACCCGGAATCCATGCAGCTCAAGGCCGAACTGCAGGATGCCATGCTCACGCTGACCCAGGCGGCCCCGGCGGAGGCGCGGCACCACGACGGCCCCCGGCCCGATCAGGTGAAGCGCTCCCGGAGCTCCAGTCACGCCGGCAGTGCACCGTCCATGTCCAAGGGCAATATGATGGTCGTGGGCATCACCGCCGCCCTCCTGCTGGCCTTCTTCATTACGATAATTGTTGTGGCTATGTAGAGGCGAAAGATAATTGAGGGAGCAGTCGTCCCGGCTGTGATAGTTTGCCGTCAAGCATCTTTGTGCCACACGATCTTTCCGAAAGGCGAGATCGTGTGGCACGCCCATCATCCTCACTATCGCCCTCAATCCATCACAAGCGACTTAATCTTCTCGATTCGGTTCAGTTTCTCGCGCACGTCCCGGATCAGTTCCCGCTCGGCGCCGAAAGCCAACTGGGGCGCGAGTAACGAAGCCCTGAGATCCATCAAGCTGCCCTGGCGCGCAAGCCACGCGAAGAAACGTACCGCGCCGGACAGGGCCGCCAGCTCCAGCCCGAGGATGATCCCCAATACGGTACCGCTGTGCACGAGGAAGGAAATTCCTAGAATCTGCGCGGAAAGGTAATTGTCCACAACCACGTAGCCGGAATAGCCGAGAAAGGCCACCGGCGGCGCGTCCAGCATGGCCGTGGTGATCCACCGGCTCAGCATGCGCCCGCCGTGCTTCACCCGCTCCCGCGCCGGTCCCTTGATGACCGCCGACAGTCGCCGGTCAAGCTCCGCCTGGTAGGCCGCGAGCCCCGCCGCGCCATCGGGCGCCACCAGCCCCGCGCGCACAAAGGCAAGGGCCAGCTCGCTCTGGGCATTGCGATAGTCTTCCAGCAGCCGCTCGGAAACCAGCCGGTCGCCCGGCTGCACCAGTTC
This sequence comes from Candidatus Hydrogenedentales bacterium, assembly GCA_044344195.1. Lineage (GTDB taxonomy): Bacteria > Hydrogenedentota > Hydrogenedentia > Hydrogenedentales > JAEUWI01 > JAEUWI01. The sequence continues at coordinate 2,880 of JBIJDL010000023.1, read as the reverse complement.
CTGATCCGTCAACATTTCCGCCGCGCGCCGGCCGCTCGTGTCCTTCGCGCCGCCCCACGAAAGGAGGCCCGGCACGCGCACGGGCAGGTTCCGGACGCTCTCCGCCACGCGGTAGGTCATGCCCACCATGCCCTTGGAGCGGATGCTCGTCTCCCGGCCCACGGCATAGGTCCAGAGGTGCGCCTCGGCAAAAAGGTGCTGGCTGACATAGGAAAGGCTTTCCCGCGCGAGGGTCTTGTCCGCCTCCGCTATCGCCTTCTCCAGCAGATCCAGCTCGGGCGCGATTTTTTTGCCCAGTTCGTCCAGACGCTCCGTGGCCTTGCGCAGCAGTCCCGCCACGTTGGATCGCTTGATCCGCGCGATGCGCTCCCGGTTCAGTTCACGGCTTAAATACTTGTCGAACTCGGGAAAATCGTACTCTTCCGAACTCGGTTCCGTGCCGGAGAGCTTGCGGTCCAGGGTGCGCAGGGCGTTCACGCGGAAATAGCCGCCGATCTGAAAACCCTGCTCCTCCAGCCGCCCCAGCCAGTGCTCGCGCACCGCACTCTGGGCCCCCGCCTTGGTCTCCACGCACACCATGGCACGCTGACCACGCAGGGGCCGCAGCAGGGACCACGTGGCCTCGTCCAGATATTTCTCCTGGCTGGCGCAGAGGACGATCAGGTCACACTGCTTCAGCACGCCGATGGTGCGCTCCCGGTGCTCGTGCTGGATGCTGTCGGAATCGGGTGTGTCGATGAGCACCAGGTTTTCCAGCGCGGATCGGGGCACCCCTTCCCACGTATCGAAGGGCAACTCCGTGCCGGGCGGGTGATAGGCCATGGGCCGGGTCGTGCAGGGCCGCATAGGCGACGTCAGGGCGATCTGGTCGCCCGCTATCGCATTGAGCAACGTCGACTTCCCCACGCCCGATCCGCCCACGAGCGCCACGACCAGAACATCGTCCAGACGTGATTCCCGTGTGCGCAGCTCGACCACGCGCTCCCGCAAGAGCACAGCTTCGTTGCGCAGCGCCTTCCAGGGACCCTTGTAGCCCGCCAGCGTTTCAAGATGGTTCAGTACGCTCAGGATACTTTCAGACACTGCTCGTGAATCCTCCGGATGCTCTCCGCCTCGGGGCTGGCGAGCGCGTCGCGCCCGGCCGCCAGGGGGGCGAGGCCCGCACCCAGCACATGTTTGGCAAGCGCGTTCTTGAAGCGCGCCTGCTGCTCCACGTGCCATGGTGCGATCAGATCAAACCACTTGTCTGCGAACTGATGCTCCATGATCCGCGAAAAGAAATCGCCCGCCAGGGGGCTCACCGCGGCCACCACTTCCGGCACGCCCACGCCCCCCGTGTAAAACGCCAGGGGCACCGCCACCACCGTGGGGGCAAACATCAACAGAGCGTCCAGCTCCACCAGCAGCGTGCGGCGCACGGTGTGATCGTCCCACCACGCCGCCAGGGTCTTCTCCGCATGCTGCCGGAAGGCCTCCGAAATATTGTCGTCCGTTAGCGTCGCTTCTTCCACCGCCTTCACCGCCGCCGCCACGTCCATCCGCTCAAAAACACCGGCGAGCATTTCGCGGGCCGGGGAATCGAGGCTCTGGGCAAGCTCGGCACTTTCGCGGATGAAATCACGCGTGCGAATCTCCAGTTCTCGCGCGTGGTGTGCACGCACCTCCGCCGGGGTGGCCGGCCCGGCCACGCTGGCCAGGGTCAGGCGCCGCTGAACCATGCGGCCCACCGCGCGGCCCACGGGCGCAACCCGCTCGAAGATGGCGGTGCCCACATTGCCCACGGTGCGGCTCAAGAGTCCACGGCGGGCCTTGATGTATTCGTGGAGCAGGCGACCCACCTGCGCGTCGGGCTCGGGGTCGTAGGTCGCCGCCATCGCCTCGGCGCGGCCCGCAAAGAGCGCCTCGATCTTCTCCAGCCCCTTCTCCACCGAATCCAGCCGATCCACAAACACGGCTGTTTCCACCGCGAAGTGGCTCAGCGTGTTCCGGTAGACCCGATCCTTCGTCTCCACCACGTCAAGCTGCTCCAGATACTCTCGCAACGGTGCGGTACCGCTCAGGGAAACGATGGGCTGGGTGCAGGTGTCCATCAGCGTGTAGTCATGGGGCACTGCAAAAATAGCGGGCGGATCAATCCCCACCACCTCGCAAAAGTCTTCTATCTGGGCACGGGCCACCGCATAGTTGTTGTCCGCGTTGGATTTGTTCATCAGCGGCAGGATGATGCGTCCCGACCCCGATGCCTTCCGGAAGTACTCGATGACCTTGTCGTCCTGATATTTCTCGCCGGTCAGCACGGCGATGAGCACGTCGCACACGGCCTGGATGTTTTCCGCCACATCCCAGTTGATGAGATCGATGGAGTCCACGTCGGGCACGTCGAGCAACACCAGAAAGTCCGGTAGATCTTTCGACGGCTTCATGAAGAGCACATCGGGCGGCGCGGTGCGATCCACGGGGTCCGTATCCCGCGACTGAAGTCGCGCCTGCAGACCCGGCACCAGATTACCCGTGAGCCCCTGATCGAAGCGGAGCTGGTTGCCCACGAGCAAGGGGCGGCAGGTGGCAGCCGCCGTCGCGCGGACAGGACTCATCACGGAGCCCACCAGGAGATTGAAGATCGTGGACTTGCCCGTGTTCGTGCCGCCGGCCACTGCGGCCACGAGAACGTCCTTCCCCGCGAGCTGGGGAAGCAACTTGAAGGTCAGCAGCTTGCGCCACTCCCGCGTATTTTCGAACAACACCTGCGCCAGTGCGGGCTGCGCGGAAACCGCCGCCTCCAGTGCATGCACGGCGGTGTCGAATTCCTGAAGACTATCGCTCAAAGGGTCGTCCATAATGGAAAATCAGTGGATCTCATGGGCGGGGCTGGTTCCCTCG
>JBIJDL010000653.1:0-3246 GCA_044344195.1 Candidatus Hydrogenedentales bacterium | reverse complement strand
GAGTCCGAAAGCAATTCATGTGATGCTGCCAATCTATCTCTAAGGTAAGAGAGATATGAGTGAACTCCTTCCTTCCACGTGTCGCGGAACGCCTTGACCTGTTCCGGTTCTCGGGTGATGTGGTCGGGCTTGCCATCTTTCACTTCTCGGTCGGTGGTGGACCACTGAAAGTTTGAGTTGAACTTGATGCCGTAGGGTGGGTCGAGATAGATGCACTGGACCTTGCCGCGCAGACCTTCCCGTTCGGCGAGGGAGGCCATGACCTGGAGGCTGTCACCGAGGATCATGCGGTTGGACCAGTTCTGGTCGTGCTGGTAGAACTCGGTTTTGTCCGCATTCTCGGGGATGCCATTGAAGTCGGCGAAGAGTTCCGTCTGGAAGCCCGAATCCTGGACGGCCTTCGCCTCGGTCTGGGCGCGCAAGTCGTCGATGAGGACCTTGGGGTGGATCTTCTCCTGGATATACAGGGGCGGGGCCTGGACGAAGAGGTCCGACCAGTCCTGTTCATCCTTCCCGCGCCAGACCAGTTGCGGGTCCAGGTCCCGGTTCCGCCGTTCATAGGCCACCCGGACGGGGTCTTGCTGCCCCTTCTCCATCACGGATTGATGCTCGGCGGAGGGAATGTTCTTCCGCTTCGCGTCCGGGTGCTTCAGGGCTTCGACCTGCTTGGGGCTGGCGGCTGTTTTCTTCTTTGGTGGCATGATGTTTTAAGGGTGAAGAGGGAAGGGTGAAGAGTGAAAGGAGGAATCTTTCAGATCTTGGACTTCTTTCGTCACACTTTTCCTTTCAGTTTACTTGGTATTGCTTCTTGTCTTTTTTACGATGGTGGTCAGTATTGCCACGAGCTGGTTGGCCTCGCTGATAAGTTCCGCCAGGCGCTCGGCTGGTACAACCTCAGTCGCCGCGAGTAGACGCAGCCAGTAATGGGTTTCACGGGCTTCCTTGCAGGCGATGTAGTATTTTGCAATGAAATCCGCACGGCTTTGGCTTCCTTGCCCTTCCTGCACATTCGCCCCGATGGACGTGCCGGAACGCAGCAGTTGATTCGCCAGGGTACGGCTGACACCGGGAGTCTGGTCCAGGGTCTGGCACAATTTGACAATTCGCCGGGCGAACTCAAAGGTCCGCTCGGGCAGATCTTGCTTTGGTTGTTCCATAACGCGATTCACCTGTTTATAGTCATGCCAAATTGCGGTATGAACTGCGCGCACCATTTTGTTGACGCCAACAAAATGGTACGCTGACAACGATGTCACCCTTCACTCTTCACCCTTCACTCTTCACTCTTCACCCTTCACTCTTCTAATCATTTTTTCAAACTCCGCCTCCACCTTGTCCGCAAAGTCCGACTGGATCTCCCAAACGTCGGTAAACTCGGCGAAGGCCCAGCGCCCGTAGGTCTTCAAATTGTTCACGCCGGGGATCCAGTAGGTTTCCATGGTGGACTTCTTTTCCTTGGCATCCTCCAGGCGGTAGCCCTTGATCTCGATGACCAGTTGGAGGAGGTCGTCGTCCCCATGGCCGTCGTCCACCAGAACGATGAAATCGGGGATATAGATGCGGGCTTCGCCGCCGAAGCGGTAGGGCACTTCCAAGCCGAGGTTGTGGTTTTTCACGTATGCCCGGACCTGGGGATGCCTCTCGGCGACCTGGCAGAATACGGCCTCCCAGCCGCTGTCGAGGATGACCCAGTTCACGTGGCAGCGCTGGGGCGCGGTCAGGTAGCGGTCCCGCTTGGAGGTGTTGAAGTTCACGTGGCGCGTGGAGCCGCTGGGATTGTAGGGGTCGAGCATGGCCTTGACGGGGCACTCGCCGATGTGGTGCCGGGTGATGGCGGCGTTGATCTTTTCGCAGGCCATGTCGGCTAGTTGAGGATACATGATTTGCGCGGCGTAGGCATTACCCTTGCAGACAAGGCAAGTCTCCAGCCAGTGGCTGGCGATGCGCTTGAGCTGACCGAAGAGGTGGACGGGCAGAGGCTGGCCGGTGTCGCGCCAATTGGTCTGGAGCAGGCGCCTGGTCAGGTGCATGACCAGGGTGGAGTGGCGCATGTCGCCCAGGTACTCGGGCGTGAGGTTAATGCTCTCGCCGATGATGCCCTGGTTCTGAGTGTTGGTGGGGCCGACGAGGTCCGGGGTCAACAACAGGGTGGATTCGTCGTTGAAATCGGCCTCCAGGCGCTCCTGGGGCTGCTCCACGCGGTAGCCCCGGACGCGGGGAAAGCGTATCTCGCTGGCGTCGCGCTCGGGGCTGATGGCCCGGACGTTGATGGTCTCGCGCGGCGGCTGGGGCGGTGCCACGACGGGCTTGGCGGTGAAGTCGAAGGGAATGCCGAGAATGTCGGCGTATTCCACGTTGAAGCGGTTCTCTTCATTGAGCTCGTAGGACTGGCGGCGGAGGGCGCGCCCGATGACCTGCTCGCACAGGAGCTGGGTGCCGAAGGCCCGGACGCCGAGGACGTGGGTGACGGTGTTGGCGTCCCACCCTTCGGTGAGCATGGAGACGGAGACGACGCAGCGGATGGACTCGCCGAGGCGGCCTTCCTTGCCCACGGTGTTCATCACTTCGCGGAGGAGGTCCTGATCGGTGATGTTTTCGCCCGCGCCGGGGCCTTCGCGGTGCATCTTCTCGCGGCGGAACTGCTCGATCTCGGGTCCGGCCATGTCGCGGAATTTATCGTCCAGGGCGTCACCGGATTCCAGTTGTTCGCTGTCGATGAGGAGGGTGCGCGGACGGCCCAGGCGGTTGCCATGCTCGTCGTAGTTCGAGAATAGATCCAGACTGCCGAGGAAGGCTCCGGGCGTGGTGCCGTCTTCCTGCTCGGGATAGTCGAAGCCGGAAATGTAATCGTAGACCAGCTTGGAGGTGGCGGTGTTGTTGCAGACCACGATGAAGCAGGGCGGGACCTTGATGCCGTCCTGCACCCAAAGCTCGTAGGTCTTTTTGTAGTGGCCATAGAGGGCGTCGAGGGCGGCGCGCAACTTCGTGGGGATGCTGAGCGGATCGAGGGTGGCACCTTTGCCCCGGCCCTTCTTGGGCATGTCCTTGCGGATGTGTTCCCACAGATTGCGGAAGACGGGGACTTCCTCGCCGGGGATGTTGTCCGCCACGGGGACGCGGGGCAGCTTGACGATACCGCACTCGATGGCGTCCATGAGGGAGAAGTCGCTCATGGTCCAGGGGAAGAGGGTGCCTTCGGCGTAGCCCGAGCCGCGCAGGAAGAAGGGCGTGGCGGAGAGGTCCATC
>JBIJDL010000155.1:0-11490 GCA_044344195.1 Candidatus Hydrogenedentales bacterium | reverse complement strand
GGGTGAAGAGCTCGGTGCAGAGACCGCCGGAAAGCTCATCGTAGATGCGCCAGTTCAGGTGGTGCTCGATGTCGGTCGTGATGAACTTGGCTTCCATCTCGTTATACACGTAGTCCGTGTTCACGACGCGACGACCGGCGTTGTTGCGGTGCCACTGCATTTCCATGTGGTTGATGCGACCGAGCCAGTCTTCCTCGCGGAATCGCTTCATGGCCAGGTTGTAGTTCGGGTTGTAGCGGCGCTGGTGGCCCACCTGAACGAAGAGGCCCTTCTCGTTGGCCTTCTTTACGATGTCGCGGGCGTGCTCGATTTCATAGCACATCGTCTTTTCGCAGAAGACATACAGGCCCTTGTCGAGGGCGTACATCGTGGGCTCGTAGTGATGGGTCAGGCCCGTGGAGATGATGACGGCGTCAAGCTGTTCCTTCTCGATCATCTCTTTATAGTCATAGTAGGCTGTCGGCTTGGTGACGGCTTTCAGCTTTTCCATCTGCTCGGCGTTGGGCTTGCTGCCGTCGGGCACGGTAACCTGGGCGTTGGCAATCCAGGCGTTGAGCATGCCGCCCTTCTGGTGGGGGGCGTAGATGTCGGCCACCGCCACGACTTCAATGTCTTCGGTGCCCCAGATGCCGTCCTTCAAGTGGTAGTTGCCCTGGCCGCCCGTGCCGATACAACCCACGCGAACCGCGCCATCATTCTTGGCGTAGGAAAGGGGGTTGTAACCGGTTGCGACTGCAAATCCCGCCGTCGCGCCCGCCGCTTTCATGAAATTACGCCGTGTAACTTCGTTCATGACTTCTCCTTTTTGATGCTGGAAATGAATCCGCAAAGGTTTGGGCTTGCCCGCGGCGCATCCGTTTTTCGGAGGCCTCCAGCGGACGGACCGGGGCGATGTGCCGCAGCCGCTTATCCGATGATCATTAACGTGGTCTTTCGCGAAACCGCACCCGGCCCCTGGGGAAGGAGAGGGGGGCCTGTTTCGATAATCTGGTTCGCGGCGCAGCCCGGGGTGATTGCTTTTCCCCAAGCTTTACGTCGTTCCTTAAACTTCAACATCTTATTATACGAGGCCGCACAAGGCCCTGTCCAGTTAATCTAACACGATGCAAACAAGGAACTTTAGGGGGCCCTTCGACATGTCTCGTCGCGACTTCCCCACCCTTATAACGATTGAGCGGGCATTGTGTCAGATCCACCGAAGTTGCACCAGATTGGACCAGCGGGCGGCGCGGAAAGTTGCGAAAAAAAAGGCGCCCGGCGGCATTGGGCCGGGCGCCCGTAGGGGTTTTCTATGTAGCCGGAATCAGTTCACCGCAGCGCCCTTGAACTCGCAGCGGCGGTTCTGGCTCCAGGCCGCTTCATTGGCCCCTGGCACGGCGGGGAATTCCTCGCCATAGCTGATGGTCACCAGGCGATCGCCCGGCACGCCGAGCTGGCGCAGGTGATTGCGCACGCTCTGGGCCCGCTTCTCGCCCAGCGCCAGGTTGTACTCCTGCGTGCCGCGCTCGTCACAGTGGCCCGCGATCTGTACGATCGTGTTGGGTACTTCGAGGATGCGCTCCGCGTTGTAGCCCAGGGTCATGGTGGTCGGTGTGGTCAGGGCATCGCTGTCGAAATCGAAATAGACGGTCTTCAGCGATTCCGCGGGATTAAACAGCGTGCCCGGATCGATGGGGGGCAGAGCTTCGAGGTCTTCGTGGACGTTACCGGTGTTCGCGCCCAGGGTGTCGGGCTTGCCTTTATCTTTGCCGCCGTGACAGCCGGTGGCCGCGAACGTCAGCGCAATCAGGGCCAGGGCGGACAAAGATATTCTAATAGATTGTTGCATGGGTAAAATTCTCCCTGTTTCAGGTTCTGGTCAGTTGGGATCAAGCGTAGAGGAGTCAAGAGTAGGTTCATCGCGCGGCGGCCAATCCGGCGCCTGAATACGGCCGCATCGCGTGACCATCACCCCCGGTCTTGTGCTCCATCAACGCACACGAGCATATATACCTGCGACAGGGAAAGAGTTTCAGGGACTGACGCATGAGCAACGAAATGTTGACCATCGAGGTCAACGAGTGCCTGTCGTGCGGAAAGGTAACTTCGGGTGCCACCCTCAAGTGGGGGAGCGAAGCGGAGGAGCTTGTGGGTGCGGAGACTGTAATTTTTACAGGGAAACTTCGCTGCACGGTCAAGTCACATCACCCACAAGCTTCGTCGCTACGCGACTATGCTTGAGGGTGGCACCCGTGGTGTGACTTTCAATATTCAGAAGGTGGGTCCGCGTCAGTCCCTGATCTACATCAACTCTGTGGTGCCGGGTATCGGGGCGGCGTTGGTGTCGTAGAGCGAAATAGAGGGCGTCTCGAAGTCAAAGTCCATCAGCGCCGGGTCGATATCCACCGGTAGGCCGGTTTCATAGGAGCGCCGCGCGCTTTCCCCGGCGATCACGGCGGCGAGGCCCACCATGACATTGGCGCGGGGTGTGCCGCCGTTGCGGATATGATCCGCGTAGGCCCGGAACTGGTGGACCTCGGCGGATTCCTCGGAGCCGAGGGCGTTGATGGGTACCGTGGAACGTGGCCCATCAAAGACACCGGGCGGGTCATAGGAAGCACCATGGGTAACCCAGAACTCTTTTCGGGATTCTTCGGGCCACTCGGCGAGTTTCTTTTTCAGCGCGTCGCTTACCAAGTAAGTGTGCTCATTTCCGAGGTCCCAAGGCATATGGGTGCTCGTCTCAAGTCGGTAGTTGCACGGGTTGTCTGGATTGAGAATCGCCGACCCCCGATCACCTATGACGCGCTCGTGTTCGCCGTGCTCATGATTGCCCATAAGAAATGACCAAGTCCCGCGCAATAGGTACGTTCGGTTGAGTTGCTGCGGGCGTTGCATTGGATAGCGGCTATCCATTGCAACGAATTGATCGGTATGGCTCCGAACCCTGTATTCAAAAACGACAGATAGGCTGTCAGGCGTCTCCCGGCCATCTCGCCAGTACTCGACGCCTCCCGAAGTAAACACACGGACGGGTGGCGCGCCGCAGATCCAGTTTGTAAGGTCAATTGCCCGCGGGAGTGCTTCGATACATGGGCCTCCGTTCGGTTCGTTGTAAAGTCGCCAATTGACGAAATGCTCAACGTCTTCCGAGATCAGGGCTAGTTCCGCGTTCGTGAACTCGGGTGAAGGGGGTATTGGTGCGCGGCTATGGGAGTTGTGATGACAGTAGGATTCCGTCTGCAAGGGTCTTCCCAGGGGGAGCTTCTCAGGGAGGTAGCGGGCTACCAGATTGTAGTTCGGGTGATACCGACGCTGATGGCCAATCTGGACGACCCGACCTGATCGCGCCGCAGATGCAACCAACTTTCGTGCCTCATTGATCGAAGTAGACATGGGAGTTTCGCAGAACACATGAAGACCGGCGTTGAGACAATCCAGCATGATCTTTGAATGGGTATGCGGTGGCGTCGCGATCACGACTGCGTCCATCGGTTGCTGGGCGATCATTTCAAGGTGGCTTACATATCTGGGCATACCAAGTTTGTCGTGAAGACTCTCAGCCGTCCAGAATTCGGACCTCAGTATAGGAGGAAGGGATATTGCTTGGTTCGCACAATAGGCAAGACGATCCCCAATGAAGCGGTTTCGATAGCAATCCGCCACGGCCACAATTTCAAAGTCCTTGCTGCCCCACAGCCCCTCGCGGAGGTGTTGCTGGCCCCGCGCGCCGGTGCCTATGATGCCCAGGCGGATCTTGCCCGAGTCGCCGTGGGCTTTGCCGTGAATTGAGGCGGAGATGGCCATTCCCGCCGCCGCGCCGCTTGCGCCGATGAAGTTTCGCCGGGTCATGTCGCTCATGAGTGTCTCCCCTGAGTGCGATGGTTGCTCCGAAAGTCTGGTTACTCTTTATAGCGTTCCGGGCCGCGCTATGGCAGATTAAAAACAGGACGGACAGGACGGATAGGACCGATTTTGTTTAATCTGTCGTATCGGTCCTATCCGTCCTACAGCCACCGGCTAGTTTTCCGGAAAATTAAACTTCACCGCCTTCGGCTTGCCGTCCACCAAATCCACCTTGATGGCCTTCACTTCCGGGTGTCTCTCGCAATACGTCCGCACTTCGTCTTCGTTGTAGATCATGAGGGTCTTGCTGAGTACTTCGCCCCAGGCGCCGCTCGGTGTGATGATCATCGTGCCCAGGGTCTCCGCCACAGGGTCGCCCGTGCGCGGGTCGAAGATGTGGCTGAAGCGTTTGCCGTCTTTTTCGAACACACGCCCTTCGCCGGAGGAGGTGGTGAAGGCTTCATCCTTGATGACGACCTTGTCCACGAAGTCTTCCGCGCCGGGGTAGAGCTTGTCGATTACGATCGTCCAGCCTTCGGTGCCGGGCGGGGCCCCGATGGCCACGTAGGAGCTGTCGCCGCCGCTGAGCAGAGCGCTTTCGATGCCCGCCGCCTTGATGATGGGCGCCACCACGTCGAGGGCATAGCCTTTGCCTATGCCGCCGAAGTCGAGGCGCACACCCGGCTGGGTGAACTGTACCGTCCGTTTATCGTAGTCCACCTTGACCTTGTCGAAGCCGACATTTTGCAGGGTGGCCTGAATCTCTTCCTGGCTCGGGAAGTGCTGCTCCTTCCGATAGACCCCCCAGAGCCTCAAGAGCGGGCCGACGGTCACGTCGAAGACTCCGCCCGTCTCCCGGTAGGCCTCCTCGGAAACGCGCAGGAGCTCCAGTAGGTCGGGGTGGACCTCCACGGGGTCTTCCGCAGCCAGTCGGTTTACCTTGGCGGTGAAACTGTCCACTTTCCAGTCGCTGATGCGCCGCTCCAGTTCGTCGATCCGGTCCAGTGCCGCCATGCCGATATCCGCCAGGCTGGTGGCGCTGAATTTGTCCGCCGGGGCGTAGAGGGTGATCTCAAATTGCGTGGACATGAGGTTGCGGGTGACCACCTGCTTCAGCATCTCGCCCTCCTCCTCCGCCGCGTGGGCGGGGGCAAAGAAGAGAGCGGCGGCGGCCTCCTCCTTCGGCGCGAGGTTCTTCTTCAGGTCGGCCCAGTTGTCTTTGAGGCCCAGGAAGGCCGCGCCGCACATAACGACGACCGCCGTTACGAGGGTCACGTTCCAGAAGATTCTATTGCCGCCCCGTGGCATGGCCTCGCCCATGTAAGCGGGGGTGTTGAGCAGGATGATGAAACCCACGATGGCCACGGGCATGAGCGGAGCGGCCAGGGTGGACGCGGTGACGGCGGCGTACCAGGGGAAGGGATAGAGCACACCGAGGATGCCGATGGCGGGCAGCAGGGTAAACCACATCTTGGGCTTGCCCTTGTATTCATAACCAAAAAGCTCGCAGCCGATGAAGCCGCTGGCCAGCATGTGGGTGATGATGGTGGAAAAGCCAATGGCGAACATGCCCAGACCAATGAGTAGCAGGGAGAGCACCTTGCCAAGCGTCCCTTCGAGGACGGGGAGGATGGCGCGAATATCCCGGAGGAGCGTGCCGGTGGCGCCGGGCTCCGGCCCGATGGTATTGGCCACGGCGATGATCATGAAGGAGGTGGCAAACAGGAAGGGAATCATCATACCGCTGACGAGATCGAAGTAGGCCAGCTCTTTATGTTCCTTGCCCCAGTTCTTTTTCAGGAGCGAATAGGGGTAGAGGAAGACCATGTTGATACCCACGGCGGCCGCGATTCCGCCCACAACGGGTTTCACAGCCTCGGGCGGGACCGTGCCCGCCATCCAGGACTTGAAGAAGCTGATGCCGGTGACGCCCAGGAAGAGTTCCTTCCAATTGATGGGGGTGCTGAAGGCCACAACGGCAAAGGCGATGACGATGCCCCACACGAGCACCTTCACGAACAGTTCATAGACCTTGAGGCCCTTCGCACCCTGGTTATAAAGTCGCACCACGAAGCAGGCCGCCGCCAGCACGGTGATGCCGATGAATCCCCGACCGGCATTGCTGGAGAGGTCCACGCCCACGCCATTGGCCAGTTCCACGACGCCGTTGGCGGTCAGGGAATATTGCGGGATGTGCCACAGCACGGTGGCCACCAGGGCGGCGATGCCCCAGCCCAGGGCCATGGCGGGGTGGAGCCGGTCCCAGAACACGCCGTAGGGCTTTTCGCCGGTCTGACAGGTTTGTTTGGCTACCGCGGCAAGGACACAGAGTCCCAGAAAAATGGCCAGGGGCTGCACCCAGAGCAACTGGTAGCCCATGAGCGAGCCCATGAGCACGCAAGAGGCGATTGTGCCGCCACCCAGCGTCATGGCACTCTGCATATACCCCGGACCACTCAATTTGAGATAGCCCTTCATGCGCGTGAACAGGGGCTTGTCCGCAAGATCGGTTAAGTACTCTTTTTCGTTCATTTGACGGTGTCCTTCCGAAGTTTGCGCGTCGGCGCACAGGGCTCCTGCCTGCTGAAGTCAACTTGTGAAAGAAGAGTCTAGCATGGGGCAGTTGACAGTTGACAGTTGATAGTTGATAGTTGATGGTTGCCAGTTGATAGTTGATAGTTGACGCCGTGCCAGAACTCCAGACTCCAGACTCCAGACTCCAGACTCCAGACTCCAGACTCCAGACTCCAGACTCCAGACTCCAGACTCCAGACTCCAGACTCCAGACTCCAGACTCCAGACTGTCAACTGTTTTCCGTTGCGGTGGGGCGAGGCATACGTGATAGGATACTCACCAGACTGCGCGGTGCAGCCCGGCCCTGCCGGGGAAATAAAGGAATGCATGGTTTGAAACGAGCGAATATGGCCCGGCTGATCGATCATACCCAGCTTCGGGCCTTTGCAACGGAAGTCGATATCCGCGAGTTGTGCGACGAGGCGCTTGCGTGTAATTTTGCGACGGTGGCGGTCAATCCGGCCTGGACCTCTTTCTGCGCGAAAAAGCTGGCGGGCAGCCGCGTAGGCGTGTCCACCTGCATCGCCTTTCCACTCGGGGCGTCTACCGCCCAAATGAAGGTGGAAGAGGCGAAGGACGCGGTGCGCAACGGGGCCAACGAAATCGACATGGTCATCAATATCGGCGCCCTGAAATCGGGCTACCCCACCTTCGTGGAGCGGGAGATCGCCGCGGTGGTCAAGGCCATCAAGGGCGTTCCCGTCAAAGTCATCCTGGAGACCAGCTACCTCACGCGCGACGAGAAAATCGCCGTGTGCGAGATGAGCAAGCGCGCGGGCGCGGCCTTCGTGAAGACCTCCACGGGCTTTGGCCATGGCGGTGCGACCCCGGAAGACGTGGCGCTGATGAAGTCCGTCGTGGGTGATGCCCTGGGCGTCAAGGCGGCGGGCGGGATCCGGTCCTATGGCGAGGCAATCGCCATGCTGAAGGCCGGCGCGTCTCGCATCGGCACCAGTGCCGGCATCGAGATTCTGGAAGAGATTCCATCGTAGGGAAACACCCGGCCCCCGTGCCGGCGCGTGCGCGGTGGCGCGCCGCGTGAACGAGGCGATTTTCATGGATGAAACGATGCGGGAGGGCCTCTCGGGAAAGCGGGTCCTCGTTCTGGGGGGCCTCGGTTTCATCGGGAGCAACCTCGCCCTGCGCTGCCTCGCCCTCGGGGCCGAGGTAACGGTCTACGACTCCCTTCTGGAGCATGGCGGCGGCAACCCCATCAATCTCGGTCCTCACCTGCGCGCGATCCGCGTGGTCCACAACGACATCCGCGACTACAACCTGGTGAACCGTGAAGTGCGCGGTCAGGATTTCATTTTTAACTGCGCGGGGCATACCTCCCACAGTTATTCGCTGAAAGATCCCTTTCTCGACATCGCCATCAACTGCAAGGGCACGATGAATGTCCTGGAGTCGGTGCGGCAGGACAACCCCGCCGCGCGGGTGGTCTATATCGGTACGAGCACCCAGTGCGGCGCCATGCTGGCCAATCCAATTGACGAGATGCACCCCGAGTTTCCCCTCGACATCTATTCGGCCAACAAGAGCGTGGCGGAGAAATACCACCTCATCTACCATGGTGTCCACGGGCTCCGGACCACGGTGGTGCGCCTCGCCAATATCTACGGGCCACGGGCCAACATCAAGAGTAGCGATGCGGGCGTGCTCAATTTCTTCATCGGGCTTGCCCTGCAGGGGCGGCACCTCACGATTTATGGCGAAGGCGCTCAGAAGCGCAATGTGCTCTACGTGGATGACTGTGTTGAAGCGCTCCTGACGACGGCCCTGGCGGAGTCGACCCTCGGCGAGGTCTATTTCGCTGCGGGTGACGGGGAATTCTCCATCGTCGACTTCGCGCGACGCGTGGTGGACGTTGTCGGAAAGGGCGATGTGGACCAGGTGCCCTGGCCCAAAGACTGGGCGGCCATGGACGTGGGCGACGTGTCAATCTCGAATACCCGGATCAAGTCGGCGATCCCCTGGGTCCCTCGGACGTCCCTTGATGCGGGGCTCGCGCTTACCCGGGACTACTACCGGGAGAATCTGGATGCCTACCTCGGCGCGAAATAGGCCACGCTTTTCCGCCGTAACTTGATCGATTGCGTGGCACCGTTCATACTGACCGGTATGATGCCACTGGATGGCTGGGGCAGGTCCTCCCGCCAGTCTCTGGCTATAAAGGCGCCGTGAATCCCTGTTCCAAGCGGGCCATACAATGAAGGATCCGGGCTCGCACAATTTGTGTAACCCTAACGACAGACAATCCCCCTTGGGGAGGAACCCATCTACATGACAGACCTACTTCGTAAGAAATACCTGCTGCAACTCCTGCTGGCTCCCCTGTTGCTCCTCGGCGCCGCCGCGACCATCACCGGCTGCGGTGGGGAAGAGGAAGAAGCACCGCCGACGGAAGAAGTCGCCGTCGTCCCCGCGGAACAGCCCGTCGAAACCCCGGCAAAGCCCGCCGGGCCCCCCATGGCTGAGACCATGCCCTCGACCCTGTCCGGGCTGGCCTTCATGCCAGCGGAAGCCCAGATCGCCGTGGCCCTGCCCGCGCTGCCGGGGCTTCGTGATCGCATTGTGCCCCTCGTCAAGGCCCTGTCGGAACCCGACCGGGACATCGAAACGGAGCTCAAGCACCTCATGTACGACGCAGCGGACGAAGTCGGCGTCCAGGCCGATACCTATGAGGCCCTTGCAACAGCCCTCGGCGTGGATCCCGTCGCACCCGTGGCGGCCTTCGTGGATTTGAGCAAGACCGTCGAATCGGCTGCAGAAGCCAAAGTCAGATACGATGCAGACCAGGCTGCTAAAGAAGGCGCCGTATCCGCCGAGGCCGGTGCCGCCCCGGAAGGCTCCGAGCCCACGGCCGAGGAGTCCGCAGACGAACCGAAGGTAGAGCCCGACCACTTTGAAAATGCTGAAAAGCCGGACTGGGTCGTGGTGCTCGGCGTGACGGATCCGGCGAAAGCCCGGACTGAAATCGAGCGCATCGCCGCCGCCGACGGCGAGTTGGCTTCCCTTACCGCAGGCACCGAAGATGTAGACGGTGTCAGCATCACCACCCGCGAAATCTGGGGCTTTTTCACCACCGACAAGCACATTGCCTTCGGCAGCCTCGACTTGCTCCGCGGCGCGGCCAAGCGCGTGAAAGATCCCGCCACCTTCCGCTACGGTACCGTGGAGTGCCCGCCCAAAGTCGCGGACGAAGCCGTGGCACTGCTGTTTGGCGGACGCTTCCTGCCCATGTTCGAGACGGCCCTGCCCCTCCTCGGCCTTGACAGCGGCGCCGAGCCCCTCGTGACCGCGCAGATGATCAAGTACAAGTCCATGTTCACCGAAGGCGGCGACGACCCCATGGTGCTCACGGCCTCCATCACGGACGGGGAGATTGAACTCCTCTCGCGCATGGACAGCACCACCCACCCCGGCATGATGGAGAAGACCGGACAGCCCGCGCCCCTTCGTCTGGCGCGTTACCTGCCCGAGAACACCCTCGCCCTGATCAGCCTGCGCTTCACCGAAGAGTACAAGAAGCAGCTCCTGGAAGAAGTCGTGCCGGTCCTCGGCGCCTCCAGCAATTCGAATGCCGCCGCCAGTGCCGGCATGGCCACCCAGGTTATCAGCCAGATTGGCGATGAGCTTTCCATCGGCGTCACGGGTGCTCAGGCCGGCCTGCCCGTTCTCTATGCCATGGTGGGCCTGGCCCAGCCCGAAGCCACGCAGGGCCTCCTGCAGATGTTCGTACCCATGGAGGCCGGCGTCGAGCACGAGGGCTACGCCATCGGCAAGATTCCCACCCCCATTGGCATGAGTATCAATCTGAGCTTTGTCGATAACATCCTCCTGGCCACCACCAGCGAAGAAGGCGCGAAGGCCGTCATCGATCTTCATAAGGCCCAGACGTCATCACCGCTCTTCGCGGCGATGGAGCCTCCCATGGACATCGAGAAACCGGTCTACCAGACGATCGTGGTCAATTCTGCCATCATCGAGCAGGGCATGGCTGCGGCCGCCATCGTGCCCGGAGGTCCGGCAAGCATGGATCCCGGCCTGGCGCGCGTGATCAACACCATTCGTGAAATCCGCGCCATCGGCGCGCTGGAAGGCTCCTGGCTCACGGCACGCTGGACCATCTATTTGAAAGATCTCGAAGCCGCCATCGCGGCGTCCCAGGCTGCCGCCGAGGCTGCCGTCGTGGAAGGTGACGCTGGGGCCGCCGATGAAGCCCCGGCGGAAGGCGAAGCCACCGCAGTGCAATAGCACCGCATATCGTTCCATCCCTTTCATTCCAGCCCGGCGGGCCCTCCCGCCGGGCTGCATCGTATCCCGTCGGGCCGGTTGGCGATTCGCAAGCGTCTGTGTTACTCTTCAGGTTTGAGGAGTGGGGGCGTTTTTCGCCGCAATCCGGGTCGTTTGCCCTGAGTGCGGCGGACAGTGCCGCTTTGGTTAATGGAGTGCGTTCATCGTTTTGAGTACGTCCTTTTTCAGCGAGGAGTTTCCGAGCACCTTTGAGGCCATGACAGCCACCCTGGATCGTGCGGTGTTCGCCTTGCTCGAAGGGGACTGGATACTCGGCGAACAAGTGCCCTGTATCCGGTTGTGCCTGGAAGAGGCCTTGGTCAACGCGGTGCGCCACGGGAATCACGGTGATGCCAGCCGGCGCGTGTTGATCGCCATGTTCGCACGGGACGATGAATGTGTTATTCAAGTCAGAGACGAAGGTGGCGGTTTTCGCGTGGACGATGTGGCGCTGCCCGAAAGTGACCAGTTGGGCGGCCGCGGAATCTGCCTCATACGGCACTACATGGAACATGTGACCTTTGATACCGCCGCCCATTGCCTGGAGATGTCTTTCCGGCGCAAGGCGTGCTGACGGCCCGGCCCGCGGTGTGCGTGCCAGGAAAAATGAGCAGTGGTGTTGACAACCTCGGCCTGGCGGGCCAGCCCGCCCATTGAGGAGGAATGCAGGGTATGAGTGAAGCCCATGATCGTATTGTGGATTTTGAGGTACAGGGCAAGATTGTAGTGGGTACAATCCGTACGACCAGCGTGCTCAGCGCCATCAACGTGGCCGAGTTCGGCAACGAAGTGGT
>JBIJDL010000671.1:0-3168 GCA_044344195.1 Candidatus Hydrogenedentales bacterium | reverse complement strand
CCAGCTCCAGGGCGGCTTTCAGTTCAATCGCTTTCACACGCCCGACGCCGGGCACCTGCTGCATTTCCTGGAGGCTTGCACGGCTCAAACGCCGCAGATCGCCGAAACGACGGATCAACTCATCTGCCAGCCCGACCGCGCCGTGCTTACGGGTGCCGGTACGAAACAGGACGGCAATCAATTCGGCGTCGCGCAGGGCTTCCGCGCCCACTTGTTCCAGGCGCTCGCGCGGGCGCTCCGTCTCCGGCATCTCCCGAACCGCCATGCTCCGCAACTGCGATGATTCGCTCAATCTGACCCCTCCGCGTTAACGAAAAAATCTGAATACTGCCGATCGGACTGCGAAGAGAGAATTCTAGCACTTGGACGCCCCGCGAGTCGATGAAAAGAGACCTCACCACGAAGGACACGAAGCGCACGAAGAAAAAATGGAAGGGTTGTAAGTTCGAAGATTCGCTTCGGTTGCATGCTTTCACCGACAAGTTGAACAGGCCGATTGCGCCCACACGCCTTTTCACTACAGCGATTTCCATTGTTCACTCAGAAACACGAAGTCGCAAAGAGGGGCGGTGTCGCCATGCATCGACGCTTCCTACACTTCTCCCTTCGTGCTCTTCGTGGCCTTTGTGGTAAAAGAAATCGACTTGCGCCCGCTGGCGATTCTGTCGTGCCCTGCGAGGTCTTTCGTGATCTTTATGTCCTCGTAGCCCGCGCCTTCGAGGAGGGCGCGCAGCGCGGGGCCCTGGCTCTCCCCCATTTCCAGGGCGAGGAGGCCCCCGGGAACGAGCCACTCCGACGCATCCGCCACAATCCGGCGGACGCAGTCCAGCCCGTCACTGCCGGAGAGGAGCGCGCGCGGATCTTCGTAGTTCCGGATATCCGGGGCCAGTCCCTCCCACTCCCGGTCCTCCACGTAGGGCGGATTCGATACGATCACGTCGAAGGGGCGCGCGTCGCCGGGCAGGGGCGCGAAGAGATCGCCTTCCACCAGATTCAGCGCAACGCCGTGGCGGGCAGCGTTGGCCCGGGCCGTGCTCACCGCGAGGGGATTGAGGTCCGTGGCCCACCACTCGCCGCCTTTGGCGTTCTTCGCAATACTGAGTATGATGCAGCCGGTACCGGTACAGAGATCGAGCACACGCCCGCGGGAATCGCCCAGGTAGTCCAGCGCCACTTCAACGAGATGCTCGGTTTCGGGCCGGGGTACGAGGAGCGGTGGCATCACATCGAATTCAAGGGAAAAGAATTCCCAGTTGCCGAGGATGTAGGCCACGGGCTCATGGGCGAGCCTGCGGAGTACCAAGGACTCCAGCGGGGCCGTGTCGGCCACCAGGGTGGCGTTCATGATCAGGTGGGTGCGATCCCAGCCCCAGGCATGGCCCGCGAGCAGGGCCGCTTCCAATTCGGGGGTTTCGGTGACTGCCGCGAGGCGTCTTGCCGTCTCCGCCAGGACCTCGCGGACCGTGGCCATTACTCTTCCGTGAGTTTCGCGGCGCGGTCGGCCGCGATGAGGGCGTTCACGATGTCATCGAGTTCACCGCCGCTCATGACGCGATCGAGGGAGTTGATGGATACCTTGATTCGGTGATCGGTGAGGCGGTTCTGGGGGAAGTTGTAGGTGCGGATGCGCTCGCTCCGATCACCGCTACCCACCTGGGACTTGCGGTCCTTGGAGCGGCTGTCGGCTTCTTCCTGCAACTTGATATCGAGCAGCCGGGACCGGAGCACTTTGAGGGCCTTGGCCTTGTTCTTATGCTGGGACTTCTCGTCCTGGCAGGTGACGATCATGCCGGTGGGCTTGTAGGTGACGCGCACGGCGGAGTCGGTGGTGTTCACGCTCTGTCCGCCAGGGCCGGAGCTTCGGTACACGTCGAACTGAAGGTCGTTCATGTCGAGCTCCAGCTCCACTTCTTCCGCTTCGGGCATGACCGCGACCGTAACCGCGGAGGTGTGAACACGGCCCTGTGTTTCGGTATCGGGGACACGCTGCACGCGGTGCACCCCGCCCTCGAACTTCATCTGGCTGAAAACTTGTTCGCCGGTGATCTGGAAGGAGATTTCCTTGTAGCCGCCCAACTCCGTGACGTGGGAGTTCATGATATCGATCTTCCAGCCCTTGCGCTCCACAAAGCGGGAGTACATGCGGAAGAGATCGGCCACGAAGAGCGCGGCTTCGTCGCCCCCCGTGCCCGCCCGGATCTCGACGATGGTGTTCTTATCATCGTTGGGGTCTTTGGGCACGAGCAGCATGCGCAGCTCCTGCTCGAGGGATTCGAGCGAGACACGCAACGTGTCCCGCTCTTCCTCGGCAAGGGCGAGCATTTCGGGGTCGCTTTCCTCGCGGATCACGGCCTCGGCCTCGCGCAGGCCTGCTTCCTGCTCTTCATAGCGGCGAAAACAGCGCACGAGATCGTTCATCTCGGCATGGGCCTGGGCATGCTTGCGATAGGCTTCGGGATCGGCCGCCACTTCCTGCGTGGACATGGCCGCACTCAACCGGTCGGACTCAGCCGCGACGGTGAGGAGCTTTTCGCGCATGTTTTTATCCATGTTGGAAGGCGCTTAGTCCTTGCTCAACGTGCGGGCATACTTCTTCTGGAAGCGTTCGACGCGACCTTCGGTATCGATGAACTTCTGCTTACCCGTGTAGAAGGGGTGGGAGCGGCTGGAGATATCCAGCGTGTACAGCGGGTATTCCTTACCGTCTTCCCAGGTGATCGTGCGATCCGTCTTTACGGTCGAACTGGTAATCCACGCCTCGTCCGCGCCTACGTCTTTAAACACCACATCCCGGTAGTTCTTCGGGTGAATGCCATCTTTCATTTTGATTCTCCTTGATCGGGCTTTGGAGCCGCGCCATTTCTTGCCGCCCGCCTTGAAAGTGCAAGGGCCTGGGGGCTCGCTTAACCTGTGATAACCGAACGGCATTCCACGATGGGAGCGGGTGCCGATGGGCCTGTGAATCCGGGCAAAACTCAACCGCAGGTGTTCCTGCCCGGCAAAACGCGATACTATACCATTCGTTGGGGTTGGGAAGCAACTTTCAGAGGCTGGCCGCAACATCTACGGGCCGAATCGGCGCTTCAGCCCCGGAAAGGGCGAGGCACTTGTTCATGGCATTGAGATAGGCCGTGACCGCAGCTTCGATGATATCCGTGCTGGCGCCGT
>JBIJDL010000367.1:0-6574 GCA_044344195.1 Candidatus Hydrogenedentales bacterium | reverse complement strand
TGGAGCACCGCTTTGCCTTCAACCTGCAGTTTCCCCCGCCGAACGGGGGACCCGAGACGGAGATTCCGGCGTTGCTGGAGCGACTTATCGAGGAATGTGACTTCCTGCCCCTGGAGGGCGTGGCACGGCGACAGCTTCTGGGCGACGCTGTTCACCTTCGCGAGGAATTGAATCGCCCCGTGGAGCGGTGGCGCCCCGCGCTGGTCCGCGTCTTGCTGGAGGTCATCGAGGAACACCGCGCTCGGTCCGGAACGCCGCTGGACGTACTGGACCGCCTCAACGCGGCGCTGGATGCCGTGCTAAAGGACCAAGGCAGGCCGTAATCAGGCCGCACGCCCGGTCAGGCTGCCGATCATCTGCTCGATCTTGGTCGCGTTTTCAACGAGTTCGGCCACTACGGTCGCGCAGTGTGCTTCCGTGAGCCCCAGGCGCGCCATGATTTCGGGGGACAGCTCCGGCGCGCATCCGCTACTCGCTTCGCCAAGACCCGCTTTGTAGGTGAGTATATTGGCTGCGGCAATGATATAGACCTGTTCTGGATCAATCGTGGCGGAGGCGGGATCGTGGTGAAATTTGATTGTCTCCACAACGCTTTCGGGAAGGTTCCAATATTCACCCAGCCGGCCACCCACGGTGGCGTGGGTCATGCCGAAAATGGCGAACTCCGCGTCGGCGATGGAGCAGGGCTTCGCATTGGCGTCGGCAACGGCGTCGCGGAAGAATTCGGGGTAAAGCCAATCCAGGACGACCTTCCCGATATCGTGGAGCAGGCCGGATTCAAAACATCCTTCCGTATTTCGCTTCAGCAGCTTTGCGATGCGGTCCGCCGCAATGGCGACGGCGAGCGAGTGGCGCCAGAGCTGGGGGCGATCATATTTGGACGGCACCGAATCGAAGGCCTGGAAGGCGGTCGCGGTGAGGGTTAGATTGCGCACTTCCAGGAAACCCAGCACGACGATGGCCTGGGTAACGGTCTTGATCTGCCGGTAGAAACCGTAGTAGGACGAATTCACGAGCTTAAGCAGGGTCGCGGAAAGACTCTGGTCAGCGGCGATGAGGCGTCCCAGATCGATGGCGGACGCGTCGGGGTCCGCCGCAGTGCTGAGAATCTTGCCCAGTACGGCCGGCAGGGTTGGGAGTTCCCGGATGTTAAGCAGTGCTTCTTCTATATTGGGAGTTTTCACCAATGTGAATCCTTCTGGAGTTTCAATCAAGCGTTTCGCTATAGTCATAATACGTCATGGGCGAGATCGAAGCAAGCCTCTTTGCTCCCATGACCATGCATGCCGCGTCGGGAGCGCGGTACGCCCCGAAGCGTGGTTTGGACGCTGGCAGCGCCCCATACCAGCCGCGGGACAACTTGACCGGCTTGGGGTCCCATGGCAATCGGCCCCTGGCTTTCACAGTGCCATACGAAGGAGTACCCCGGACATGCCCACCTCAGAATCAAACATCCCCGCCATCGGTGCCAAGGCCCCCGCCTTCACCACCATCAGCCACTCGGGCGAAAAAGTGCGCCTGAGCCAGTTCAAGGGACAGTATGTCGTGTTGTATTTCTACCCCAAGGACAACACGCCCGGATGTACGGTGGAAGCCCGTGAATTTCGGGATTCCATGGAAGACTTCCAGGCCGCGAATGCGGTGATACTGGGCGTGAGCCCCGACTCGCCCGCCACCCACTGTAAGTTTATCGAGCGCTTTGAACTTAACTTCACGCTACTGGCCGACGAGAGCCACGAGTTGGCCGAGGCCTTTGGCGTCTGGGTGGAGAAGAGCATGTACGGCAAGACTTTCGCGGGCATACAGCGATCCACCTTCCTCATCGGTCCGGATGGCACGCTGGTCCAAGCCTGGCCCAAGGTAAAGGCCGAGGGTCACGCGGAGCAGGTACTCAAGTATCTGGTCGGCCTCAAGAGCTGAAAAAGCCCTCCGCGGTGTGCGGAGGGCGAGATTGGCATTGGATACACCGTGGCGTCACGGGTTCACTCGGCAACACCCCGGGGTTCAGGGGGATTCTGTTTCGGTCTCGTGCTGCTGGCCGGACTTCATGAGGGGCACGCGCGCCTGGAAGAACGTTTCCTGGATGGCGGAGAGGGATGCGGGCGGCCAGTTGTTGGCCTTCAACAAGCCTTCGTAGATGGTCCAACGATTGTTGTTCTCGCTCATGACCACGAGGGCTTCCCGATCACGCTGTCCGCTGGTGGTCGCCTTTTTGTAGGCGCTGCTACGCTGAACCGCGAGCAGGCCGTTGTTTTCTTCGATGCCGAAGCCCCCGTCGAGGAACTCGGTCACGAGGGCGTGGCGAATCGAGCGGGTGCGCACCGCCTGCCTGATCTCCGGCGTGTCCACCACGATACCGCCGACAACATCCAGCGAGAATTCTTCCTTGCCCTCGGCCACGATCCCCTCGATAGCCGCTGCGACTGCCTTCAGGTCATCCGCGGGCAGGGCCGAATAATCGGGTTTCACACTGATAAACGCGTTGGTGGTGCTGCATCCCGCGAGGACCAGGGCGGCGACAAAGAATAGGACTGCTTTTTTCATTTGCTTCCTTTTTCGGGTGCGAGCACCACTTGATTCTTTCCATTGCGCTTGGCCTGATAGAGTGCCTGATCGGCGGCGCGCAGCAGGTCTTCCGCATTCAGCATCACGTCATGCTCCAGTATACTGACCCCGGCGCTGATCGTCACGCGGCGATCCTCGGGCACCTCGCGAAATGGGGAGTTCCCGATGATGGCGCGGATGCGTTCGCCTTCAACTTCCGCCCCCTCCCTCCCGGTCTGGGGCATGATGACGACGAATTCCTCGCCGCCGTAGCGGGCGATGAGATCGCTCTTGCGCACGCATTTAAGGGTGCGTTCCGCGATCTCTTTCAACACCAGATCGCCCGTAAGGTGGCCGTAGGTATCGTTTAGCTTCTTGAAGTCATCCACGTCAAAGATCATGCAGGCCAGGGGAAGACGGTAGCGGCTCGCCCGGTCGAACTCCTTCTGCATGTGATCCCGGAAGTGGCGATGATTGTGGAGCCCGGTCAGGCCGTCCGTGATGGCAAGGCGTTCAAGGCGCTCGTTGGCCACCTGGATGCTCTCAAAGAGCTGGGCGCGCTCGAGGGCATTGGAGGCGGCCTCGGCGACGATCTCGAAGAAGCTCACTTCCCGCGAAGTAAAATTTCCCTCGAAGCGGGCGGCTCGCAGCAGCAGCGAGCCCACGTGCTGGTCGAATAGCACGATGGGTATAACGACGAGGCTGTTGATATTGGCCTGCTTGAGTTCTTGTACGAAGGGCTCGGACGCGATGGAGGACCGTACGTCGTTTACGAGAACCTTCTGATGGGTATTCATACTGTGGTGCAGCTCGGGATACTTGAAGAGCTCGATGGTCTTGTCCACCACGGAGGCGTCCTCGTGGGAGGCCATGACGTGGCCGTGGGGGTCGCCCCCCCAGATGCGGACTATGGAACAGCGGTCCGAACGGACGACTTTCGAGATGTGTTCTACAAAGACGAACAGGATATCATGTGCGCGCCGTTTGGCCGAGATGGCCTTCAGAATTGCCAGCACCGAGAAGAGGTCGGCTTTGTCCTTGGCAATGGTCTCATGCTGTACGGCCTGCACCCGCGCGTGGGTCGCCATCAAATCCATGGCCAGCACGGACATTTCCCGGTCCGTCGGTTCGGGGATTTCGGCCACCGTCGAGGCATGGGCCGCATCCCAACTGCCGATGGCGGAGAGACAATCGAGGAGGGCGTCCGCATTGACGCGTTTCAACGACCAGCCCCCGGTGAACCGGCCTTCGCCCACATGAGACCCGAGCAAAGTCAGGGTGATGTGGTTGGATATGCAGACAAAGAGGCGATCCGATGGCAGGACAGCGGAAGACCGATCGTGAATAAATGACCCGCTCGGAATGGAGGCAGACAGGGTGGTTGTCCCCACCCATTCGGGTATCGTCATGCCGGCGTCCACTATCAGGGACATGGTGGAATCGTCCCCCACGACGACGGCGGGCCCATTCGCGCTCTCCCCCAGACGCTCCAGACAATCTTGAAGCAGGGTCATATAGACTGCGTGATCATGGAGGGGGATAAAAGTCGAGAAGGTGGCGTTGTGGACGACGAGCAGGCGGTCTAGTAGCGGAGATTCCATATGCGCTTTGGAGGTACTTTCTTTTTATCGGGTAGCCCTGCCCCCCGCCGTCGCCATACGCTGGCGGGATGTGGCGGAGATGGAGTTTTATAAAAACTGCCCAAATGGCCTATGGTCGCAGTGGAAGCATTTGCTGGTGGCCATCAATAACGAGACGCAAACCGGTGAAACGGTTGCTCAGAGTTCTCTGAACTTACCGCACCGACCATCGATGGCGACGCGCATAATTATCGTTTTCCCCGCCCCGATTGTCAAGGAAAGGTTCAGGCGGGGGCCGCTTTGGAGTGGACCGACCAGTCAATCTTCTCAATCACTTCGACCGGGGTCGAGCGCACGATAAGATCGAAGAGCTCTTCGGCCGCCTCGTTGCGAAGGCGCGGGCAGCCATGGGATTTGTAGTAGCCGATGGTCTCTGGCGCGATCGTGCCGTGGATTCCCAGGTCGGTGGGCAGGCCCTCCTCAGTCGGCACCATGGGCATCCAGCGGGTCCCCAGCTCGTTGGCGGGGTCATTGGGCGGCACCGGCGTTCCGTTAGGGCGAAACCAGGTGGGATCTTTCTGCTTGTTGCCGATGGTGTACTTGCCCAGCGTGGTCTCGTATCCGGGCATTCCAAGCCCGGTCGGATAAAGCTTGAAGGGCCCCTGATTGTCCATCAGGTAGAGTCGGCAGGTGCCGCGTTCGACGATGATGCGGAAGTCTTTCGGGGTGTGCTTCAGGCGCTGGCCGGGGTGGAGATTACCCGCGTCGGCGATGCCATTGGCCCGCAGGAGCAAGCCCTGGGTCGTGTTGAGCTTGATGCCGATGCTGGTCATGGTGTCGCCGGACTCAACGATGTAGTATTTGCTTTCGGGGGTCTCGAGTTGGCCGAAGATAAGCGCAGTATTGAGACGGCCCATGTCTTCGAGGGCCTGCATCCACGTTACGGAGTCAATCGGCGCATCGTTAAAGGCGCTGCGGTAGTAGTCGCGAGCGACGACGATCTCCTGCTTCTTTTCGGCCAGGCGCCCCAGCCCGATCAGGGCGGGAGCCTGCAAGCCCTTTGGGGACGCCTTGATGATCTCTTCGTATTGCTTTCGCGCTTCCTGAATCCGGTCCTGCCGCTCCAGCGATTCGCCAAGGGCCGCGGCAAGCACGGGATAATCGGGGCTGTTGGGGAAGTCGGAGAGGGCGGTCTGCAGCAATTCACCCGCGAGGGGCCATTCCCCCGCTTCACGGGCAAGGTCGATGCGCATGCGAAGCAGGGAATATCGCCGCTCGGGATTGCTTTCCGCAGCAAGCCCTTCGTCCAGAAGGAGAGCGGCCGCGGCGGTCTCCCCCCCTTCGCGCTGCTGCCGCGCCTCGGCGAGGATGTCCCTTGGCGCCGCCCCCGGCACCCAGCCCTGCCAGAGCCCTTTTACATGGGGATAGGCCTGGTAGACGGCAACCAGGACCACACAAGCGATTCCGGCCCG
Source organism: Candidatus Hydrogenedentales bacterium (assembly GCA_044344195.1). Classification (GTDB taxonomy): domain Bacteria; phylum Hydrogenedentota; class Hydrogenedentia; order Hydrogenedentales; family JAEUWI01; genus JAEUWI01. The sequence continues at coordinate 978 of JBIJDL010000367.1, read as the reverse complement.
GAACAAATAATGGAGGATGCCCGGCTTGTTGGGCCGGTTTGGCGTATATTGGGATACCATGGGTACTACCAGCCGGTCAGATTCTGGACTCGGCCATTCTCGACAGGTCCATCAGCATTTCGGTGACGGACTGATAGCGGCGATCGAGAGGGCGGCGAAGAGCTTTGAGAATGATGCGGTCCAAAAGTGGGGAGACTTCTTTGTTATAGGTAGACGGCGGCTCGAACTTGTACTTGCGGTCGCAGATCTGTTTCTGGATGGCCCGCGTGTCGTTGCCATCGCAGGGGTGGCGGCCGGTGAACAATTCGTACATGGTAATTCCGAAGGAGAATATGTCGGAACGCGCGTCGAGTTTCTGCTTGGTCAACTGCTCGGGCGACATGTAGAGGCGCGTGCCGCCGCTCTCTTTCATCCACCGGGTACGCCAGTTGGCGTTGGATTTGGAGAGACCAAAGTCCACGATCTTCACCTGGGTTCCGTCGCGCGAGAAGAGGAAGTTCGCGGGCTTGATATCACGGTGAACGACGTTGTTCTGGTGGAGGAAATCGAGCCCCTGGCACAGTCGGATACACAGATCGATCATCTGGGCCATGCTCAGGTCACGATCGTGAATATGCTTTTTCAAGTCATAGCCGTCGATGTACTCCATGAGCAGGCAGCGCCGCTTGTTGCCGGCGCGATCTTCCTGGATCACGATCTCCTTGTGCATCTTGATGATGGTCGGGTGGTTCAGTTCGGCGGCAATGAGAATTTCGCGACCGAGATAGTCGCGCTTCTTCTTCCGCTTGTCCAAATCGTAGCGCCGGTCCAGCACCTTGATGGCAATGGTGCGGTCGTTGGCGCGATCAATGGCCTTGTACACGGTTCCCATACCGCCGCTGCCGATGGGCGCGATGATCTCGTAGGGCCCGACGTGCGTCAATTCGAACTGGGACTCGTCCCCGGTTTCGAAGCTCAGCTTCCCGTCTTCACCCGAGG
>JBIJDL010000652.1:0-3257 GCA_044344195.1 Candidatus Hydrogenedentales bacterium | reverse complement strand
GCCGCGAACTCGCGAAGAACATGGCGCGCCTGGAGATGGAGTACTACGGCCCGGTAGACGGCTACATCGTCTGGTTCTACGATCCGGGTGGTTGCTTCTGCGACGTGTGCAAGCCCAACCAGGGCCAGCACCTCTTCGAGCAATTTTCCATGGTGCACGATCTCGCGAAGACGATCAGCCCCGGCGCGGAGTTCCAGGCCGTGCTCTGGCCCACCTGGTGTTTTCACGAGTACACGGATCGCGGCATCCCCTACAAGGATCCCGCCGAAGTCCAGGCCTTCGTGAAGGAGTTCCTGGGCAAGATGCGCGGCCTCTTTGGTCCCCGCGAACTCACCATCATGGACACGGGCGAGCTGGAAGGCTCCAACATTTACAACGGCCTTGTCGATCCCAAAGAGTTCAAACGCTCCGCATTCCTTTACAGCATCATGGGCCTGCCCAGCGAGTCCATGTTCCCCTTTGCCTCCTTCAAGATCAACGAGATTGCCGGGGTCATGGGTAAGGCCCGGGATCGCGGCGTGGAGGACGCCAATTTCTTTATCCAGTACGCCAACATCAACAAACCCTCCGTCTTCGCCTTTGGCGACATTCTCTACGACAAAAACGCCACGGCGGACGAGACGCTGCGCCGCTTCACAGCGACCATGGCGGCGGGCGAAGCGCGTACCCTGCTTTACAACGTGCTGGAGCGCCTGGAAGCCATGCAGGCAGCCACGACCTACGAGGCCAAGGAAGTCGCCATCGGCGAAGTCCAGACCGCTTGGAAGAAATTGGACGCGCACCCGCAGTTTTTCGGCAGCCGAGAATGGCTATCAGGCTTTGTGCTGTCGCAAAAATACTACTTGGGCATGGCCCGCGCGACGTCGGAAGAAGCCTTCAACGAGAATCTGAATACGCTGAAGTCCGAGTTGGGTAAGATACCGCTCTGGGAAGATTTCGCGCGCTCCGCACTCAGCCCGGATCTTGCCGCGAGCCACATCGCCACCTACTGGCGCGGTCCTTTACAGGATCCAAATATCGTGGGACTGCCGAAGTAGACGTGGGGGGCCGCTACCGTCCGCCACCTTTTGGTCGCCCTGTGGAGGCCCGTTCCACCACGCGGGGCACGATAAGAATCTCGCGCGGTCGGAAGGCCGACTGTCGCGCGTCCATACGCTGTAGAATGCATTCCGCAGCCTTGCGCCCGATCTGCTCTTCGTGCTGCTCCACAGACGTCAGCGGGATTTCCAGGTAGCGCGCCGCCAGTACGTCGTCATAGCCCATGAGGGAGATATCCCCCGGAATGGCGAACTTGTTGGCGCGAAGTACCTGCATGGCCTGCATGGCAAGCATGTCATTCACGGCGAAGAGGGCCGTCAGCTTCTCGCGCCGCACAAATTCGATGAAGTCGTGGCCTAGCTGCTTGTGCGCGCCCACGGAGAAAATTCGATTCTCCGGCAATGCCAGACGGTGCTCCGCGAGTGCTTGGTTGAAGCCCTGCAGGCGCGCCCGCGACGTAAACACCCAGTCCACATAACCGATTTCGCGGTGGCCCTTCTCAGCCAGATGCGCTCCCGCCTCATAACCACCCCGGTAGTGATCACAATTGATGAACACGCATCGGTCCATCAAGTCGTCCGGGCAGTGGTCGATCACCACCAGAGGAATACCCGGTGCCGACACATTGAAACCCATGTCGTTGACACCCCCGGAAATGAGCACCATGCCCGCCGCATGTTGCCCGGCCATGATGCGGTTGAATAGTTCGCGCTCCGTGTCCGCCAGGTAACCGGTGCAGGAAAGTTCCACGATGACACCGGCCTCACGCAGGTGCTTCTCCACGCTGCCCACCACTTCCACGTTGAAGGGGTTGGCCATATCCGGCACTATCAGGGCCACGCGCTTGCTCGTCCGCATCTGCAACACGCCCGCGTCCTGATCGCTGACGAAGGTGCCGCGGCCGTGTTCGCGGCGGACGAATCCTTCCGACTCCATCTCGGCCAGCGCGCGCACCGCGGTGACCTTGCTCACGTGGAATTTCTCCATAATCTCGGAGATGGAGTAGATGCGGCTGCCCGGCGACAATTCCCCGTCCCGAATCTGGGCCAGTATCTTTTGCTTGATTTGGATGTACTTCGGGGAAGGAGTGCTCATAGATCTTTTGCCAACCACGCCTCTTTCTTAAACCGCTTCGGGCCTTCGCCGAGGGTTCACGGCATACATTCAGTCTATCGGTAGAGTGTTATAGCACAAAGATCTACGTACTACAATTTTTGCCGCAAGAAGTCGCGACAGAAGAAAATTGTAAGCACCAGGCCATCAGGTCAATTTTTTTCTTGAAAGTTGGCGCACTTTCTGATACTGTACCGACCAAGTGGATTTGGTAAGTACACTTTATCGAAAGCGTCCAATTTTAGTGGCCGGTCGTGCGATACTGTCCCGCCATAAGTTGGCGGATTCGCCCCCGCTGGTCACTGGTTTGGCCCGGCGTCCGAAGCGTCCGTGACTGGATTCCACGAACGGGGCAGTCCCCGCTTTCAGTTGTTGAGCATGCAAAGCAATGGCGATAGAGCAAATCGCCAGGTCGGGAGAAGTTAAATGCAGGAACTGGACAAAGCGCTGGGCATTTCCCTGGTCGGTGAGCGGCGTGAAGAAGTGATTGCCGCGTTCAGAAAGCAATTGTCCGGCTGGAAGCAGGCCATGCCCGATGTACAGCCTCTGGTCCTCGATTTTGGGCTGGGCCGCTTCGACGAAGTTGGCCTGGTCGAGGCCTGGATCTGCAACGAGGTCGATGCCGGCTACTGCGGAAAATATCTTTTCCTTTTTGATGGCCAGACCTGTCCCATGCATCGTCACCGGATCAAATCTGAAACCTTTTTCATTGCCCGGGGTGCTATCGAAGTCTGCCTGGACGGCGAAACCCGTGTCCTGCGGGAGGGGGATACCCTGTTCATCGAGCCTTGGCTTCCCCACAGTATGAAGGGAATCGGTGCCGCGCTGATCCTGGAAATCTCCACGCCCTGCCTGGTCGACGACAACTACTTCGAGAATACCGGTATCCCCATCGGCGGGAACTTCGGCGGCGGCGTGCTCTAGACCGCCCGATGCGCCGATTCCGCTCCACGATTTCTCCATACACACAGAATCGCTAATGAAACTAACCAATCAGGAGGCACCACCATGCTCGCAACACAATCCTCCCTAGACTGGGCGAACGCCCGTTGCGCCGATCTTCCGAATATGGTCGTTCCCGCGCCGGGGCCCATCTCCAAAGACTT
>JBIJDL010000154.1:0-11528 GCA_044344195.1 Candidatus Hydrogenedentales bacterium | reverse complement strand
GAAATGCCCTGCCCGATCATGCCGGGAAGCATGAGCAGCGAGCTCGCGAAGATGATCGGGATAACACCAGCCTGATTGACGCGCAGGGGCAAGTAAGAACGCTGTCCTCCCATGACGCGGCGGCCCTTAACCTGGCGGGGGTATTGCACCGGAATCCGGCGCTGTCCCGTGGTTACCAGGATGGCGCCCATGACGACCACGACCATCAGGAAAACGAGCACGATCGCTACGAAGATGTTGATCTGGCCGTTGCCAATCATCCGGAAGAGATTCACGATGGCGGCGGGCATGGAGGAGATGATACTCGCAAAGATGATCAGCGAGATGCCGTTTCCGATGCCGTGCTCGCTGATTTGCTCGCCGAGCCACATGATGAAGGCCGTTCCGGTCGTGAACGTTATCACGCACATGAGTAAGAATCCGATGCCGGGATTCGGCACAATCTCGGATCCCTGACCCTGCAGGAAGAAGCCAATGGCAACACTCTGCACGAGACACAGCACGATGGTGCCGTATCGGGTATACTCGGTGATTTTCTTCTGGCCTTCCTGGCCGCTCTTCTGCAGGGCTTCCAGGGCCGGGATAACCGGGATCAGGAGAGACAGGATAATCGACGCCGTAATATACGGCATGATGCCCAGTGCAAACACGGTCGCATTCGAGAAGGCCTGGCCTGTGAACATATCGTAGAAGCCCAGGATGCTGCCTCCGCCACCGATCTTCTCCGCCAAAGCACCGCCGTCCACGCCAGGGGCGGGGATATGGCAGCCAAGACGGTATACCGCGAGCATGAGCAACGAGAAAATGATGCGCTGCTTCAGCTCGGGAATTCTAAAGGCATTCTTGAATGCTTCGATAGGCTCGGACACCCTGCTACTCCTTACTCGGCCTGCGCCTGGCCATCAGCGGCCACGGGAGCGACGGTATCAATGAGTTCGACGGAACCACCGGCGGCGACAATCTTCTCGTGCGCGGCAGGAGAGATCGCCTGAACCTTGATGTTCAGCTTCTTGGTCACTTCGCCACGGCCAAGCACTTTGACGCCACCCTTGGCGGACTTCGCCAGACCTGCCGCGATAAGCGATTCCGTGGTGATCTCGGCACCGGACTCGAAAGCCGCTTCCAGGACGTCCAAGTTGATAATGGCGAAAGGTGAGCGGTTTTGATGGTTGAAACCACGCTTGGGCAGACGACGGTGCAAGGGGGTCTGGCCGCCCTCGAAGCCGAGTCGGCGGGAATAGCCCGCGCGGGCCTTCGCGCCTTTGTGGCCCTTGCCGGCGGTCTTGCCCTGGCCGGAGCCCGGGCCGCGGCCGACGCGCTTCCGCTTCTTGCGGGCGCCCGGGTTGCTCTTCAGATTGTGTAATTCCATGTGCTCGATTCTTTCTTCAGTCCAGGGCGCGCGAATTGGCGCCGGCCCGTTGTGTTACAGAATATCCGCAACCTCGAGCCCGCGCATGGCGGCAATCTGCTCGGCGGTCTTGAGGGACTTCAAGCCTTCGATGGCCGCCCACACCACATTGGTGGCGTTGTTCGAGCCAAGGGACTTGGTGAGAATGTTCTGGTAGCCCGCTGCTTCCACGACGGCGCGCACGGCACCGCCGGCCACGATGCCGGTACCCAGCGACGCGGGCTTCATCAGCACGGCCGCAGAGTCGGACTGGCCGAGCACCTGGTGGGGTACAGTCGTATTAACGATCGGCACGCGAACCATGTCTTTGCGGGCGCGGTCGATGGCCTTGCGAATGGCATTGGGCACTTCCGTGGCCTTGCCCATCGCGGCGCCGACGCGGCCGTTGCCGTCGCCAACGACCACAATGGCGCTGAAGCTGAAGCGGCGGCCGCCTTTCACCACCTTCGCAACGCGGTAGATTTTCACCACGTGCTCGATGAATTCGCTATCTTTTTCCTGATTATCGCGACTGCGCTTTTCTCGTTTGTTGCCACGCTCTGTACTCAAGAGAATGCTCCTAGAATTGAAGACCCGTTTCACGCGCTGCTTCGGCGAGGGCCTTTACACGGCCATGATAGAGAAGTCCGCCTCGGTCAAAACATACTTTGCCAACATTCTTTTCCTTGGCCTTCTCCGCCAGGGACTTTCCCACCGCCTTGGCGGCGTCAATATTGCCGCCATTGATTTTAAGCGCCAGCGAGGACGCTGCGGCGATGGTGGCACCGGTCGTATCGTCGATGATCTGCGCGTAAATGTGCTTCGTCGAACGGCTGACGCGAAGGCGGGGCTGTTCCGTGGTGCCGCTGATGCGCTTGCGCACCCGGCGCTTGCGCCGTTCCAACAACACCTTGTTGTAATTCGTCTTATTAGCCATGGTATCCCTTTCGTGCAGGCTCCGGTGGTTTCACCGAACCCGGGTGCCCTGCGGAAAAGCTGTTGAATCAGTTTACTTGGATCCGGACTTGCCAACTTTGCGGCGTACGTGTTCGCCCTGGTAGCGGATGCCCTTGCCCTTATACGGCTCCGGCTTGCGGAATGCGCGGACATCGGCGGCAACCTGGCCCACCTGCTGCTTGTCGATGCCGGCAATCTTGATGATCTGCGTGCCTTCCACCGCGAATGTAATACCCTGCGGGGGCGTCACGTGGATTGGATGGCTGTAACCGAGCAGGAGGTGGAGGTTCTGGCCCTGGACCGAAGCGCGGTAACCCACGCCTTCAATCTGGAGCGTACGCTCGTAGCCCTGGGAGACGCCCAGCACCATGTTGTTGATCAGCGCACGGGTCAGGCCCTGGAAGGCGCGAACCTGGCGATCATCGGAATTGCGGCTGATGACGATCTCGCCATCCGCGATCTCAATACCGATGGACGGCTGAAATGACTGCTCCAGCTTGCCCTTGGGGCCCGTAACGGTCAGCGTGCTGTCTTTCAGCTCGCATTTGACCCCTTCGGGAAGGGGCACGGGAAGGTTTCCTACTCGCGACACGACCTTATCCTTTCACATGCAGCCCTCGCGGGCCGCGAATTTCTTTCTTGCACTAACCGGGGCGGACGGCCCGCAGTTACCACACTTCGCAAATAACTTCGCCGCCAACCTTCGCGTTCCGCGCCTTCTTGCCGGTCATCACCCCCTCGGAGGTGCTGAGGATCGAGATGCCCAGGCCACTGCAGACCGGTTTGATATCCTGGCTTCCGACATAGACGCGCAGGCTCGGTTTGCTCACCCGCTTGAGGCCCTGGACGACACTCTTGCGGTCCCGGGCGTACTTCAGGTGGAGGCGGATGGAACCGGGAAGGGGCTCTGCGACGATGGTGTATTCGCTGATGTAGCCTTCTTCCTTCAGCACCCGGCAGATCTCCGCCTTGAGCTTCGAGGACGGCACGTCGACCGTTGCTTGCCGCGCTTGGGCCGCGTTGCGAACGCGGGTCAGCAGATCGGCGATGGGATCACTCATTGACATGGGTCATTCAATCCTTATTCGTCCCCGCGCTTCCCGCGCGGCGGTTTCCTTACCAACTCGACTTCGTCACGCCGGGCAGCTTGCCTTCAAGCGCCAGCGTCCGGAAACAGATGCGGCAGATCTGGTACTTGCGGATAAAGGCCTTCGGCCGACCGCACGCGCGGCACCGGCTGTACGCGCGCACCTGAAACTTCGGCGGGCGCTTGCACTTTTCAATCATCGATTTCTTAGCCACGGTAATCTCCTGAAACGGCGCCGCTAGTTGGCGAAGGGCATGCCCAGTTTACGCAAAAGTTCACGGCTCTCATCGGCCGAATCTGTATTCTTAACCACGAACGTCACGTTCATGCCGCGGGCGCGATCGGACTTATCCTGATCGACCTCCGGGAAGATCGTCTGCTCCTTCAGGCCCAGCGTATAGTTGCCGAACTTGTCGAAGGCCTTGGGCGAAACGCCTCGAAAGTCGCGGATGCGGGGCATGGCGACGTTGAACAAACGGTCCATAAACTCGTACATCCGCTCGCCGCGCAGCGTAACCATGCAGGCGATCTTCGCGCCTTCGCGCAGCTTGAAATTCGAGATTGACTTCCGCGCCACACGCACACTGGGATGCTGGCCGGTAATCTGGGCCAGGTCTTCCACTGCGGCGTCCAGAAGGCGAGCGTCCGCAATGGCATCGCCCACGCCCATGTTCACCACCACCTTCTCGATCTGGGGGATCATCATCACGTTCTTTATTCCGAGCTCCTCTTGGAGCTGGACGCGAATGGTGTCTTGATATTTAAGCTTGAGTGCTGACGGCATTGTATGCCACTCCTCGAATTCTTGGTTCCGCGCCTGGCGCCGGAGATTAGTCGTCCAAAGTTTCGCCGTTAATTTTCCACGCCCGGACACGGGTGCCGTTCTCCAGCGTCTTCATCACGATCTTCGAGGGGCCGTTGGCCGCGTCGCACCAGGGTACGACATTCGAGATGTGGATGGGCGCTTCGCGCTCCACGATGCCGCCCGCCTGGGTCCGGCTGCCGGCCTTGGTGTGGCGCTTCATCATGTTGAGCCCCTCGACCAGCACGCGATCTTTTTTGCGCTGTACTTCGAGGACGCGCCCCCGCTGGCCGGCGTTCTTGCCGCGGATGACGAGCACAGTATCGTTCTTGCGAATATTCATGGTTCGATTCCTATACCACTTCCGGCGCCAGCGAGAGAATGCGCATGAAGCCCTTGTCGCGCAGTTCCCGGGGCACGGGCCCGAAGATACGGGTGCCGCGCGGCTCCTTGTTAGCGTTGATCAAGACGGCCGAGTTGCTGTCGAAACGGATGGTCGTGCCGTCGGGCCGCTGCGTATCCTTACGGACGCGAACGACAACCGCCTTTACAACGTCGCCCTTTTTCACATTCGCATTCGGCAGGGCTTCGCGCACGCTGGCGGTGACGATGTCGCCCAAACCGGCGTAGCGGCGCTTGGAACCGCCCATGACCTGAATCACCCGGATCAACCGGGCTCCTGAATTGTCGGCGACCTTTAATCGCGAATATATTTGAATCATTCTCTCAAACCTTATTCGTGGTACGAACGTTGTGTTGACGGGATCCTGCCGGCACGGCGGGCGGGCTTAATCGGCGCGCTTGACCACTTCAACCAGGCGCCAGCACTTGGTTTTGCTGAGCGGACGGGTTTCCTTGATCCGGACCAGGTCACCGACGTTGCAGGTGTTCTCTTCGTCGTGGGCCTTGTACTTCTTGGTGGACTTCATCGCCTTCTTGTACAGGGGATGGTATTTCACCCCCTCCACCGACACGGTGATGGTCTTGTCCATCTTGGTGCTGGTGACGTAACCAACCCGCTCTTTGCGGCGGCCGCGTGTATCTTCAATCGCGTTGGGCTCTACGCTCATGTTCAGTTCTTACCTTTCGCTTCGGCAATCTCGCGCTGTCTGAGGATGGTCTTGATCCGGGCGATGTCGCGGCGGGCAGCGCGTGCGGCCCGGACGTTTTCGACAACGCCGGTAGCGACCTGCATGCGGAAGCTGCTTACGTCGTGTTCGCGTTCTTTAATGTATTTCAACAACGTAGCGTTGTCTTTGTCTCTGAGCTCGATCGCTTTCACTCTTCGTCTCCTTGCGTACCGGGGTGCCGGGCCGCGCTTAGGCGCGCTTTACAAATTTCGTTTTGATGGGAAGCTTGTAGCCGGCGCGGCTGATGGCCTCGCGGGCGAGCTCCTCGGATACGCCTTCAACTTCGAACATGATACGGCCGGGCTTGATAACCGCCACCCAGGCTTCCGGAGCGCCTTTACCTTTACCCATTCGCACTTCGGCGGGCTTCTTCGTGATCGGCTTGTCCGGAAACACGCGGATGAAAACCTTACCGCCGCGCTTGATGTGGCGCGTGATGGCTACACGGGCCGCTTCGAGCTGCCGGGCTGTAATCCAGCCGTCCTGCAGGGCCTTCAGGCCGTATTCGCCGAAATCAAGATTGGTACCGCCCTTGGCGGCGCCGGTACGGCGGCCGCGCTGCTGTTTGCGGTGTTTAACTCTCTTGGGCATCAACATGATTTATGCGCTCCTACTCTTGTTCGCTGCGTTTGCGCGGTCCGCGCCCGCCGCCACCTTGGCGATCGCCACCCTGGCGGTCACCACTCGGGCGGCGCTGTCCCTGCGCGGGAGCGGCCTGGCCCGCGGGGCGTTCGCCGCCAACCGTTGTCACGCGCTCGCCGGGCAGCATGTCGCCCTGGTATATCCAGCACTTGACGCCGATGCAGCCGTAGGTCGTGTGGGCGGTCGCCACGCCGTAGTCGATGTTCGCCCGCAGCGTGTGCAGGGGAACACTGCCTTCGGCCGTGTTCTCGGAGCGGGCAATTTCCGCGCCGTTGAGGCGGCCCGCCACGCGGAGGCGGATACCCTTCGCGCCGAGGCGCATGGTGTTCTGCACGGCCTTCTTCATCACGCGACGGAAGGACATGCGACGCTCGAGCTGCTGCGCGATGCTCTCGGCCACCAGGGTGGCGCAGAGCTCGGGGCTCAGAACTTCGTGAATATTAATCATCATCTCGTGGCCGGTGAGCTGCTCCAGCTCGTAGCGGAGCTTGTCCACTTCCGCGCCGCGCTGACCGATCACCAGGCCGGGACGGGCCGTGTAGATATGGATCTTGGTCTTGCGGCCGGCGCGCTCGAGGTCAATCTTGGCGACACCGGTGTGGTACAGCCGCTTCTTGACGTAGTCGCGCAGTTTCAGGTCCTCGTGAAGGAGGTCGGCATAGTTCTTGTTCTGCGCGTACCACAGCGAAGACCAATTCTGGATCACGCCGAGGCGGAACCCGTTTGGATGTACCTTTTGACCCACAGTGTGCTCCTCTACTTTTCCGAGATCTGGATTTCAACGTGGCTGCTGCGCGTGCGGATGCGGGCGGCGCGGCCGCGCGGCGCGGGCTGAAACCGATACAGCGTCCGGCCTTCATTTACCACAATACGTTTGATGATCATCTGGTCCGTGTCCACGTTGGCGTGGGTTTCCTGGGCCGCGTAGTCCGCGTTGGCGACGGCGGATTCAAGCAGTTTCAACAGCGGCTTGGCCGGATCCTTCAGCGTGTACTGCAGGATGTCCCGCACGTCGGCTACCTTGCGGCCGCGCATGAGGTCCGCCACCAGGCGCACCTTTCGCGCGGACATCTGTAAATTCGAAAGTTTGGCTGTTGCTTCTGCCATCATATATCTCCTGCGTCCCTACACCCGGCGGGCGGAACCAGTTCGTTCTAAGCCTTATTTCTTGTGGCCGCGGAAAGTCCGTGTCGGAGCGAACTCGCCCAGCTTGTGTCCCACCATGTTTTCGGTGATAAACACCGGCAGGTGGCTCTTGCCGTTATGAATCGCTATCGTCAGGCCCACCATGTCGGGAATGACCGTCGAACGCCGGGACCACGTCTTGATAACCTTGCGGTCGCCCGAGCGCTGCTGGGTGTCAACTTTCTTGAGCAGGTGCTCGTCGGCGAAGAAGCCTTTTTTGACTGAACGCGACACAATAAATCTCCTTTAGGCCAGCCTGAATCAGGCGTTGCGGCGCCTGATGATGTACTTGTTCGAACGGTGTTTCTTGGAGCGGGTCTTGAAGCCCTTCGCCGGGGTGCCCCAGGGGCTCACCGGGTGGCGGCCACCCGACGTGCGGCCTTCGCCGCCGCCGTGGGGGTGATCCACCGGGTTCATGGCCACGCCGCGTACCTTGGGACGACGTCCCAGCCAGCGCGCGCGACCCGCCTTGCCCAGGTTGATATTGGTGTGCTCTTCGTTGCTCACCTCGCCAACCACGGCCCGACAGTTGCTCAGTATCCGGCGCATCTCGCCCGAGGGGAGACGCAACACCACGTAGCGGCCTTCCTTCGCAAGAAGCTGGCAGCCGTTGCCGGCGGAGCGGGCAATCTGCCCGCCCTTGCCGGGGGTCATCTCAACGTTGTGCACGTTGGTACCCAGGGGCATGTTGTTCAGCGTCATGCAATTGCCAACTTCGAAGTCGGTCTTCTCGCCGCTGTTCAGCGTCTTGCCGACTTTAAGGCCTTCCGGTGCGATGATGTAACGCTTCTCGCCGTCCGCATAGACCAGCAGGGCAATGTAGGCCGTGCGGTTGGGATCGTACTCGATCGAGGCAACGCGGGCGGGGATTCCGTCTTTGTTGCGGCGATAGTCAATCACGCGGTAGAGGCGCTTGTGGCCACCGCCCCGGCGCCGCATCGTGATGCGACCGAGGTTGTTGCGGCCACCGGACTTGTGGTTCGGCTCCGTCAGGCTCTTCTCCGGCGTGGTCTTGGTTACGACGGAGAAATCGGCGACGGTCATCTCGCGCCGCGATGGCGTATAGGGTCTGAATCGCTTTACTGGCATTCCAATAACTCCGTTAGATCATTTCGATGCTGTCGCCGTCACGCAGGGTGACGATGGCTTTTTTCCAGTCGGACTTGCGGCCCGTCTTGCGGGCGCCGAGCTGGCGCTTGATCTTGCCGCTGTAGTTCATCGTATTCACGCGGACCACCTTGATGTCCGGGAAAATGGCCTCAATGGCCTCGCGGATCTGGTGCTTGTTCGCGCCAGGCGCCACGGCGAACGTGTAGTTCGGGCCCTTGGTCGTCTGGATCTGCGACTCTTCGGTGATGATGGGCCGCTTCACAATTTGATAGGGGGACAGGCTGCTCATGCGAGGCGCTCCTCAAGTTTGGCCAACGCCTCTTCCTGTACCACCACGCGAACAGCCGAAATCACGTCGAGCGTGTTCACTTCCGCCGCAGTGCGCACCGTCATGCGGGCGATATTGCGGGCGGACAGCAGGAGGGTAGCATCATGGTCGGCGGTGACCAGCAGAGTCTTGCGACCCTCGCGTGACACCAAGTCGAGCATGTCGGCGACCGGCTTCGTCTTAATCGTGTCAAAATTCATGCCTTTGACCACGCTGAGGCGTTCGCCGCGGGCACGGTCACTAAGCATCACGCAGAGGGCCTGGCGCCTGACCTGCTTGGAGACGTCGTGACGGTACTTGTGGGGTACCGGTCCGTGGACGGTGCCGCCGCCGCGCATCTGCGGTTCGCGGCTGCTGCCCTGGCGCGCCCGGCCGGTGCCCTTCTGACGGAAGGGCTTCGCCCCGCCACCGCTGACATCCTTGCGGGTCTTGGTGCAGTGCGTTCCCTGCCGGCGATTGGCCTGCAGCGCCACGACCACATCATGGACCAACGTCTCGTTGGGCTCTACATTAAACACGGCGTCGCTGGCCTCAACCTGGCCCTGCTCTTCGCCACGTACATTTACGATCTTCAAGGACGCCATGATTATTTGGCCCCTTTCGTGCTGTGCTTTACGACCACCAGGCCGCCGTTGGCGCCGGGAACCGGGCCGCGGAGCAGGATCAAGTTCTTCTCGGCGTCGATGTCGACAATCTCGAGGTTCTGGGTGGTCCGCTGTACGTTACCCATCCGGCCCGGAAGGCGCTTGCCCTTGTAGACCTTGGAGGGATCTGCGCTCTGGCCGATGGAGCCGGGCGCGCGGTGGAAGTGCGAGCCGTGACCGCCAGGGCCGCCCTTCATCCCGTGACGCTTGATAACGCCGGCAAAACCTTTGCCCTTGCTGGTACCGCAAACGTCAACCCGGTCACCCGCTTTGAAAATATCATTGCGGATTTCGTCGCCAACGTTCAGGGCCGAATCGGCCGCCACGCGGAACTCTTTGAGGATGCGCTTAGGTGCCTGGCCCGCTTTCGCAAAGTGTCCGGAGACGGGCTTGTTCACCCGCGCCTCCTTCACTTCGCCATAGCCAACCTGGACAGCGTCGTAGCCGTCGGAGTCCTGGGTCTTCTTCTGGATAACGGTACACGGGCCCGCTTCGACGAGTGTTACGCTTATCCAGCGCCCGTCCGCGGTGAATACCCGGGTCATGCCCAGCTTTCGCCCTAACAGTCCATTTACCATGCTTTGGTAATCCTTACACCGCCCTACGATTCAATGCGTAGGCACGCATTCGTTCGTTGGAAGCTATTGCTTGATTTCCACGTCCACGCCAGCCGGCAACACCAGTTTCATCAGCGCGTCCACCGTGGAGGCCGTGGGGTTCACGATATCCATAAGGCGCTTGTGGGTCCGACTTTCGAACTGTTCACGGGATTTCTTGTCAATGTGGGGGCCGCGCAGCACCGTATACTTGGTCATGTCGGTCGGCAGCGGAATCGGTCCGTTCACGTCCGCACCCGTGCGCTGGGCCGCCGCGACAATTTCCTGCGCGGACTGGTCCAACAACCGGTGGTCGTAGGCCCGTAATTTGATTCTTATCTTGTGGCTGGCAGCCATTGACTGTCTCCAAGCTAACGCCCAGGCGCTGATGCCTCAGGTTCAATCTCGAAAGCTGCCCCGCCTCACGGGAGGCGGGGAGCGTATCTACTTTATTTACTTAATGATTTTGGTGACGACACCCGCACCCACGGTACGGCCGCCTTCGCGAATCGCGAAGCGGAGCTCTTCGGTCATGGCGATGGGCGCGATAAGCTCGGCCGTGATCGTCACGTTGTCGCCCGGCATCACCATCTCCACACCCTCGGGAAGCTCCAGCTTGCCCGTAACGTCCGTCGTGCGGAAGTAGAACTGGGGGCGGTAGCCGGTGAAGAACGGCGTGTGACGGCCGCCTTCTTCTTTCGTCAGCACGTAGACTTCGCCTTCGAACTGCGTGTGGGGCGTGATGGAGCCCGGCTTCGCAACCACCTGGCCGCGCTCGATGTCTTCGCGGTTGATGCCGCGCAGCAGCAGGCCGACGTTGTCGCCCGCTTGGCCTTCGTCCATCAACTTGCGGAACATCTCAACACCGGTAACCGTGGTGTCGCGCGTGTCCGTGATGCCGAGGATCTGAACCTTGTCGCCGACATGCACGATGCCGGTGTCGATCTTGCCCGTGGCAACCGTGCCGCGACCGGTGATCGTGAACACGTCTTCGATGGCCATCAGGAACGGCTTGTCGAGGTCGCGCTTGGGCGTCGGGATAAACTCGTCCACGCTCTTCATCAGTTCGAGAATCATGTTCGCGCCGATTTCCGGGTCGCGATCTTCCATCGCCGCGAGGGCCGAACCCTTCGTGATGGGGATGTCGTCGCCGGGAAATTCATACTTCGTGAGCAGTTCGCGCAGCTCCATCTCCACCAGGTCGATCAGCTCGGGATCGTCCACCATGTCCACCTTATTCATGAAGACCACGATGGCGGGCACGTTCACCTGGCGGGCCAGCAGGATGTGCTCGCGCGTCTGGGACATGGGGCCGTCGTTGGCCGCGACCACCAGGATTGCGCCGTCCATCTGGGCGGCACCGGTGATCATGTTCTTCACATAATCCGCGTGGCCGGGGCAGTCCACGTGCGCGTAGTGCCGCGCTTCGGTCTGGTATTCCACGTGGGCGATGGAGATCGTAATGCCGCGCTCTTTTTCTTCGGGCGCCTTGTCGATGTCCGCGAAGTTCATGGCGGTGGCGCCGCCGGTCTTGGAAAGCACCTTGGTGATGGCGCTCGTAAGCGTCGTCTTGCCATGGTCAACGTGACCGATGGTGCCCACGTTAACGTGAGGCTTGTTGCGCTCGAATTTTGCCTTCGCCATGTCTTCGTTTCTCCTT
>JBIJDL010000205.1:0-10078 GCA_044344195.1 Candidatus Hydrogenedentales bacterium | reverse complement strand
TGAGAGGGGCGGAGGGACAACTGAGTATGGACGGAATAATGTGGCACCGCCGAGAAATCAGGCGGCAAACAGAGAATACAAACCCTGTCCCCAAGCTCGGAAGCCCTCCGCCTACTCGACAGATCCTGCTCATCTCCGTTCATCGGGAAGTATGAAGAATTCTCCGTTAAGGCGGAGTAGACTAAAGCCCTATTCAAAGACCATCAACACAGGAAACCAACCATGATCAAGACCACCGTCGTCGGCAGTTACCCCACGCCCCTCTGGCTGCGCGTCCACAGCACGCGCGAGGCCCTGCGCGATGCCATTATTGTTGTCCTTCAAACCCAGGAGCAGGCGGGCATCGACGTGGTGGCCGATGGCGAACTTAACCGCTGGGACATCAACCACGCCGAAACCAACGGCATGATCGATTTCTTCGTGCGGCCGCTGGACAACTTCCGGCGCGATCTGAGCTTTGAAGAGCTTCAGGCCTGGCGGGCCAACGAGCAGATGAAATTCCGGTCCGCGCCTCCCGGCGTTGTCACGGGGCCGCTCGGTGCAGGGCAGCTCGACCTGCCCGGAAACTACGAACTATTCCGGAGCCTGACGCCGAAGCCCAAAAAATTCACCGTGACCAGCCCCTACATGCTCGCGAAGACCCTGGTGGATCAGCACTACCGCGATACGGAGACGCTGATGATGGCGCTGGCGGACATCCTCCGCGATCAGGTGAGCACCATCGATGCCGACGTGATCCAGGTGGACGAGGCGAATGTCACGGGCCACGCGGAAGACGGCCTCATGGCCGCGCGGGGTATCAACCGTGTGCTTGAAGGGGTAAAGGGGGAGAAGGCGGTCCATCTGTGCTTTGGCAACTACGGCGGACAGACGATTCAGAAGGGCGCCTACCAGCGCTTGGTCGAGTTGCTGAATGCGCTTGAAGCGGATCACGTCGTCCTGGAGATGGCGCGCCGCACGGAGGACGACCTGAAGGCCCTGGCGGATGTTCGCCCGAGTCTCGGCATGGGCATTGGCGTCATCGACATCAAGGACAACGAAGTGGAGACGCCCAGCGAAGTGGCTGCGCGCATCGAGGCCGCCGCGAAAGTCCTGGGCGTCGAGCGAATTCACTATGTGCACCCCGACTGTGGCTTCTGGATGCTGCCGCGCCCCGTGGCCGATGCCAAGATGCGCGCGCTGGTACAAGGGCGGGATCTGTTTCAGGGATAGTCGAACAACTGAGGAGATGCCTTATGAATCGATGGGCGCGTGCGATTGGTCTCGGCTGTTTTGTACTTGTGCATGGTAGCATGGCGCTGGAAGTCGGCACGGGCAGCGCGAACATCACCCCGGATGTGAAAACCTATCAGGTTCCCCTTGCGGGTTATGGTGCGCGCGAGGGCAAGCCCGCCACAGGGGTTCACGACCCGCTTTACGCCAAGGTGCTTTACTTGCGCGATGGCGACACCGCCATGGCGCTGATCACCTGCGATCTGCGGTCCGTTACGCCCGAGTTGAAGAGGCAAATCATCGAGAAGTCGACGGGACTTGGTCTTTCCCATGACAACGTATTGATGGCCGCGTCCCACACCCACGACGGACCTGCCATTTTCGCAGAGAAATTCTGGCAATTGCAGTTTGGCGTTCACGATCCGCGCATTGTGGACATCATGAGCACCGAAATCGCGAAAGCAGTAAAGGAGGCGGTAGCCAACGCTGTTCCCGCAAAGATCGGCATTGCACAGACGATGGTCGAGGGCTTCACCAACAATCGTCGCTGGGAGTATGACCAGAAGGCGCGGGAAGCAGCGGGGGAGACCCCGCAGGTGGATCCCGTGTTGTCCGTCATACGAGCCGACACGATGGAGGGAAAACCCATCGCAATCCTCGTCAATTTCGCGACCCACCCGACGATACTTGGCCATGAAAACATGGAGATCTCGGCGGAGTGGCCGGGCGTGCTCCAGCGCAAGATAGAGGAGGCCTTTCCCGGCGCCACGGCACTGTATACGAACGGTGCGGAAGGTGATCAGTCACCGGGTCACGCGGAAGGAGCGGATGACTTTGAGCGGGTGGCCGACTTTGGCACGCGCCTCGCCCAGATTGCCGAGGGTGTGGCGCGAGAAATAGAAACAGCAGCGGATGTCCCCATCGGCTTTGCCCGCACCACGCCCGAATTGCCCGAACTGACCTTCACCGAAGGGGCCAAAGCGCGATATGGCGACTACCTCGCGCTCGCGCTGGAAGCGCTACCCCGCAAAGCCGAGTTACAGGTCTTCCGCATCGGCAATATCGCCCTGGCGGGACTGCCCGGCGAACCGATCCTGGAGGTGGGCCGGGCAACGCAACAGGGTGTAAAAACTCACTGCTTCGAGCACGTGCTGGTGCTGGGCCTCGCCAACGACTACATCGGTTACATCGTCAACGAGAAGGAGTACGCCCACGGCGGCTATGAAGTGGATAGCCGCTCATACTACGGGCCGGGCCTGGGCACCTTCATCGCGCAGCACGCAGCTAGCACGGCGGCGGCTCTGAATTAACTTTTCTTCCTGTTGCCAATCGGGGGTAGCATGAGCCAAGCGCCCTATTGATACAAGCGCCCATCCGGTGCTTCGGGGTTTTTCTGTGGCGGTGCTTCTGTGTGGTTGGCTTCGAGCAGTGCGTACAGGCGCGCCAGCATCTCGGGGTTTTCCTGGCGCAGATTCCGCGTTTCGCCGGGGTCCTTGCTCAGGTCGTATAGCTCCGGGGCACTGTCCGGACTGCGCTGGACAATTTTCCAGTCTCCGCCCAGCAGGCCCGCGCGCTGGCCGGTGTCGTCTTCCCAGTAGAAGAAACGTGCCCGTGCGAGATTCGCCGAGGGCTGGCCCTGGAAAAGGCTCCGGATGGACAGGCCGTCGAGATCCTGCGGAGCCGAATCCTGCGCGCCCGCGAGGTCGGCGCAGGTTGGGAGAAAATCCGCGAAGTGCCAGGGCACGTGGTTTGATTCGCCGGGGTTGATGGTCCCGGGCCACCAGGCGAGCGCAGGCACGCGGATGCCGCCTTCGTACTGGTCGTACTTGTAGCCGCGCAGGGGGCCGTTGGCGTCGAAGAACTCCGGATGGGGAATGCTGTAGTGATCCGGGCCGTTATCCGAGGAGAAGAGAACGATCGTATTCTCCGCGATGCCCTTCGCCTTGAGGGCATCGAGTATCCGGCCCACGCCCTGATCCATATGGGAGATCATGCCGGCCATCGTGGCGCGGGGTGCGTCGGGTGTGTGATAGCCCTCGCGCCAATTGAACTCGGGCTGCACTTCGGGAAACTGGCCGCGATAAGGCGCAATGGCCGATTCGGGCGCGGTCCATTCGTGGTGCGGAATCGTGATGGACACGAAGCAGAAGAAGGGCGCGGTGTGATCCGCCTGAAGGAAGTCCAGGGCCTTCCCCAGAATCAGGTCGTGGGTGTATACCTTGCGGGCGCCATTGCGGTTCTCGGGAATGGGGAAGCGTGCCTCGTTGTGCCAGAGATAGTCCGTGTATTGGAACTGGGCGTGGCGCTGATGCAGCGTTCCAAAGAATTCATCGAAGCCCTGTTTGTTTGGCACGCCCGTGGTGCCCGCGTCGCCCAGGCCCCACTTGCCGAAGAGAGCCGTGGCGTAGCCCGCCGCCTTGAGCACTTCGGCCACCGTCACGTCTTCGTCCCGCAGAGGAACCCCGCCACCATTGGCCCGGACCGGCGTGTGTCCGCCATGGTAGCCCGTCATCAACACGCTACGGGAAGCGGCACAGAGGGCGGCACCGGCGTAGGCCTGGGTAAAGCGCATGCCCTCCGCCGCCATCTGATCCAGCCGGGGCGTCTTGATTTTCTGTTGGCCATAGGGGCCGATATGGCCGTAGCCGAGGTCATCCGTCAGGATCAGGACGATGTTGGGTCGCTCCAATCCGTGAGCCGCCAGGGCGACTACGATCAGCAGGGCCGACAGAAACCGATTCGAATAGCGCATTGTGTGCTTACTCCCATGTAAGAGCCGAAGCCGTACAGTGTTCCAACAGAATAGCCGCCGCGTGGGAGGAAGGCAAGTCGTATCGCGGGTTCAGAATTCGGCAATTTTCATTTGCCTTGCGGGGTATTCCAGGGTATACTACTATTAAATCACAGCATCAACGACCACGGAGGGTACGTACATGGCTGGAATCTCAGGTGTGGGAGCGACGATGTCCGCGCAGCAGATTGAGCTGCAGCGAACCGTTAAGACCGCGCAAATGCTCAAGGATGTGACAGAGTTGCAGGGTGATCTCGCACTGAAATTGCTCGACTCCGCCCAAGTGAATGGGACGGGGCAGAATCTTAACATTCAGGTATGACGACATAACTCAATCGCGTTGGGTTTAGTTGGGAATGCCGCCCGGCGGATGGGCGCATTAAATAAATACATACCGCCATGATTGACCGACACGGTTCGTTTTAACGAATCGTGTCGATTCATTTTAGCGCGAACCGGGAAGAATATCCTGAGGCGGGATGCTATAGTAAAAGGCCCGAGTGTCGGGCCGTAGCGCTTTCAGGGTTGGCTGAGTACGATGAAACTTGAGATCAACAGGGACGAACTGGAATCCATAATCCACCTCGGGGATGTTTCCGATCCTTGTCCCTATCTCCCCGGACAGGAAGCCACCTTTCGCTTCGGAAATGGCCACCTGGCGAGCGGCCATTACGAAGAGTTGCTGGCTTGGGGTTACCGTCGCAACGGAACCTATGTCTATAGGCCCGTGTGCGGTGCCTGCCGAGAATGCTGGGTCCTGCGGGTTCCCGTGGATACCTTCAAGATGACCAAATCCCAGCGCCGCGTGTGGAACAAGGGTGCCCAGTTCTTTAAGGCCACCGTGGGCTCCTGCCATTTCAGCGAAGAGAAGGCGGAGGTGTACCGGCGCTACCTGGCGCATCAGCATGGCACCGAGGAGGAGTCCGTTACTGAAGAGCGCTACAGTACCTTCCTGGTGGAAAGCTGCCTCCACCATGAGACGATGGAAATCCAGTATCGGGTCGGGGACCGATTAGCGGGGGTCGGGATTGTTGACCGTCTGAGGCATTCCTTGTCCACCGTCTATTTTTACTTCGATCCTGATTTTGCCCGCCTGAGTCCGGGAACATGGTCGGCCCTTTTCGAGATCCAGTTGGCCCGCGCATGGGGGCTCCAGCACTACTATCTGGGCTATTACATTCCCGGCTGCGATGCGATGAACTATAAATCGCGTTTTCAACCCTGTGAGCTTAAGCAGCCCGATACACCGGGTTGGATACCCTTCATGCCTGAGCGATTCTCTGTTTGATACAAAAAGCGTTCCCAATTTGGGAATGCTCCGCGCCAAATCGTTCCTCCAGACCTCGCCCACCTTCGCGTAATGCTCGCAAGACATTTATTTTTAGCGACTTAGGTATTTACTTTTCCAAATCAACGATATGGTATGCATATTGCTTAGTCGGGGAGGAAGAATCAGTCATCTCCGGTGAGGAGGTTGTAGCAGTACGCTCAGCCTGAAGGAGTATGACCTTGGGAAGCGAAGTTCTCGGGGTTCATCGGGCTGCGGTAAGAGTGGCGCGCTTGCGGGGTCTTGCAAGCGCAGGGGTTTCCTTCGTAAAATGCACCGCGGGGGCGCGGTGCTGTCTGGATGGCGGCGCGTCTTTCCCGGGCAACGCCCGGCCCCACCTGATTGAGGAGTCCCAAGCCATGAACGAAGCTAACCCCACCCCCAATCCTGATGCAGGTTCCGGCCTGGAAGAGGGCATGCCCACCAGTGACCCCTACCCCCGCATGATCCTCGTTTGTATGGGCATCTCCATGACCCTGATCGTGATAATTTTCGCCTTTCTCTTCTTCGACTTCATACACCGGAATGAACAAAACGTTCGACCCGTGCGGCCTTCCGTCGAACAGCCCGCGCAGATACCCGCAGAAACATCCCCATCCTGAGCGCTGCGATTCGGGAAAGGGTTCAGACGTGGATGGCGCCCTGGCCCCAGTGGTAAAGCACGCCGCCGTCCTTGAACTCTTCTTTCGCCTGCTCAAGGGCCTGCTCAAGGCGGGGCAGCACGATTTCAATATCATCGCCATCCTCAGGCAGAGTAACGATACTCGCGGTGAAGGTCAGCTCAAATCCGGCTACGGCATTGGCGATGGCCCCCAGTTGTGCCTGTATACGCTGCGTAAGGATCACCGTCCCCTCGAGCGGGGTCTCGGGGAGAAAGAGGATAAACTGCCCCCCATGGTAGCGCCCGGCAATGTCCATCACGCGGATATTGGTCAGAATTACACCGGATAAACACGTGAGGAGCAGATCGCCCATGGCCACGCCGCTCTCGCTGTTTACCTCGGTGAATGAATCGATATCGATGAGGACCAGACTGGCCACGCGGTTGTAACGCATCACCCGGCGAAGTTCCTCGGAGAGTTCCTTCTCCAGCGCCGGGCGGTTGAGCAGGCGGGTAAGGGGGTCGACGCGGACCATTTCTTCATAGGAGCGGCGTCGCTCGATTACCGCCTGAACGTGGGCCACCAGAATCACCGGGTCGAAGGGCTTGATGAGGCAGTCGTCTACGCCGCTGCGCAGGGCGCGCACGTGGCTCTCGGTCTGGCTTCCGTCGATGAGAAACAGAAAGGGGATGTCCCGGGTCACGGGATTCATCATACACTTCTCACGAAGCCGGGCACCGTCCATATGGGTTACCGAGTGCTCGGAAACCACAATATCCACCGGCCCATCCTTCAAACGTTTCAGCGCCTCCCAGCCATCCGGGGCGGTACGCACCCGAAAATTTGCCCGGCTCAGGTAATCCCGCATGAGATGAAGGGTGTTGGCATCGTCTTCCACGATGAGGACGTGACGTTGACGCATGTTCGACAGAATGGCCATAAATCCCGACTTTCCAGGTGGCGCGGCGCGCCCGTTGCGTTACAGGAGAGGGGAACCTTCCGGGGCTCCCGAATTCGCTTCTAATGGTCGCCATCCGGCACGGGTGCGGGCGCATTTCCCCTGCTCGCGTAGAGCAGAATGGCCGTACCCACGCTCCCGGCGATGATGCTGGCCGTAAGTATACCAAGCTTTGCGCCCGCGAGGAGATCGGCGGCGTGCCCCGACGCCTCCGACACTCCGTGGCCCCCGTCGTGACCCAGTGGAAAGGCCAGACCCGCGATGAACAGGGACATGGTGAACCCGATACCGGCTAGCCAGGTCACGCCCCAGAGCTGGAGCCAGCGCACCCCCTGCGGAAGATCGGCGAGGCCGGACTTGACGGCGAGCCAGCAGGCCCCCATAATTCCAATTTGTTTGCCGGCAATCAGACCGAACATCACCCCCATTGATACGGGCTGAAGATAGAGTTCCGTGATGCGGGAAAAATCGATCTGCACCCCGGAATTGGAAAAGGCGAAAACGGGCATGATGACAAAGGCGGTGAAGGGATGGAGTTTGTGCTCGATGCGCTGGAGAGGCGCTTCCACGTGTACACATTCCGCTTCAATCGCGCGAACAACCCGCTGCTGGCGGGAATTCACGAGCAGGGGGGTCGCGTGATCTTCCGCATCGTCAAATCGCTGGAGAAGTTGCGTGAGCCGACTGATGAACAGCGGCGTCTCATAGCGGGCATCGGCCGGAATTGTAAATGCAAAAAGCACGCCGGCAATTGTGGCGTGGACGCCGGAAAGGAAAAAGGCCACCCAGATGACGCCCGCGAGCAGTACGAAAACGAGGGCGTTGCGAATACCGAGACGCGCCAGCAGGGAGGATGTAAGTATGACCGCGATCCCTGTCAGCAAGGGCGTCGTCGCGATCGTGTCCGTGTAGAATAGGGCTATGACAGTGACGGAGCCCAAATCGTCTACGATGGCCAGGGCAATGAGGAACACGGCCAGCCCCGTGGGGACCCGCCGGGAAAGGAGCCCGAGTACGCCAGCCGCAAAGGCGATATCCGTCGCCATGGGAATGCCCCAGCCCGGGAGTCCGTCGCCTGAACGGTTGATGAGGGCGTAGATGAGGGCGGGGCAGACCATGCCACCGATGGCGGCAATGATGGGGAGGAGGGCCTTCCGAACCGACGCCAGCTCACCGACCAGCATTTCACGCTTGATCTCGAGTCCGACCAGAAAGAAAAACACCGACATGAGACCATCGTTGATCAAATAATGGAGTGACTTGGCGATGACCTCACCATGGAGATATACACCAAGGTTGAGGTGCCAGAGATCGGTATACCATTCACTCAGGGGGCGTCCCCGTACGATCGTCGAACTGTTCGCCAGATAGAGGGCCGCCACTGCGGAAAGGAGCAGAAACACGGCGGCCATCGCGCCGTGATGAAGGATCTTCTGCAGCGTTGAAACTTGCTCAAGGGGGGGGGGCGTTGGCGAAGCGCTGCGTTTCGACATGAATTGGAAACCTCACTGGAATTCAACAAGTACAACCATTCCCACCCTCGGGCGCCATGTGAACGGACCGATTCAGGAACCTTGGTCGGTTCCACGGTGAGAACTTCCGTATTTTTCAGGAAAAGCACCACAAGTGTCAACTAAATATCCTTGCTGAAGTTCTTTTTTCATCGCATTAGATCCACTTCGGGTCAGGAATGCGCGATTGCACTTTTTAGAAAACTTGGTATATACTTGCCGCCGACAAAAGAATTGGCCTTGATTGAGGCGGCACCAAGCAGGGACAGGCCGCTGGGGTGAGTTGCGAATGGTGCCGGGGGAGTGCCATCCTGGGAATCCGAATGCAGTACGGAGATTACCAATGAGTAGTGCCACGATTACGCTCGACGGGGAAAATACAGATTTTCCAGCCTTTGCGGGAACGGAAAACGAAACCGCCATCGATTGCACCCATTTGCGAAAAGTAACGGGCGCCATCACCTACGACCCCGGCTATGGCAATACCGGATCTTGCAAGAGCGCCATCACTTTTATCGATGGTGACAAGGGAATCCTGCGCTATCGCGGTTATCCGATTGAGGATCTGGCGGGAACACTCCAGTTTTCCAAGGTCGCGTATCTGCTGATTCACGGTGAACTCCCGGACGAAGCCCAGTTCAAAGTCTGGCGCGAAGAATTGACGCGACAGAGCCTGGTGCACGAGAGTCTGTTGAAGTTTTTCGACCACTTCCCTGTCACCGCGCACCCCATGAATATTCTGGCGTCCATGATTTCGTCCATGTCGTCCTTCTATCCCTATGACGCCGAAGACGAAGAACATATCAACCTGAATGTCATGCGCCTCCTCGGCCAGGTCAAGACGCTGGCGGCCTTCTCGTACAAGAAATCCGTCGGCCAAGCGGTCATTTACCCCCAGAACCACCTTAGCTATGCGGCGAATTTTCTGCGCATGATGTTCGGACAGCCCACGGAGGAGTATGTGATCTCGCCGGTGTTGGAGCGGGCCTTGGACGCGCTCCTGATCCTCCACGCGGATCACGAGCAGAATTGCAGTACCTCGACGGTACGCATGGTGGGCAGCAGCCGCGCCAATCTGTATGCCTCTATTTCTTCTGGCGTCAACGCCCTTTGGGGCCCTCTCCATGGCGGCGCCAATCAGGCCGTGCTGGAAATGCTCCAGATGATCCAAGCGGACGGCGGCGATTACAAGAAGTACGTGGAAAAGGCGAAGGACAAGGACGACAGCTTCCGCCTGATGGGCTTTGGCCACCGCGTCTACAAGAATTTCGACCCCCGCGCCAAGCTCCTTCGGGAAGCCTGCGACGACGTGTTGAAGGATCTGGGTATCAACGACCCGCTCCTCGATATCGCCAAGAACCTCGAAGAGATCGCGCTGAACGACGAGTTCTTTATCGAGCGAAAGCTTTACCCCAATGTGGACTTCTACAGCGGCATCATCTACCGCGCAATGGGCATCCCCACGGAAATGTTCACGGTGCTGTTCTCCATCGGCCGCATGCCCGGCTGGATCGCCCACTGGCTCGAAATGCGCAACGATCCGGAATTCCGAATCCACCGCCCGCGCCAGATCTATGTGGGACCGACCGAGCGCCGCTACAAGAAGTAGACTCGGGCTTCGAACAGGCAAGAAAAACAGCTCCAAAAACTTCGGCGCGAAAATCCTGTAGGATTTTC